>JAJYLV010000022.1 GCA_021787445.1 Chloroflexota bacterium
AGACGGTCATCGTCCAGGAGCCCACCGCCTCGCCGTTCAACAACACCGAGTACGTCGAGGTCGACATCAGCGTGGACGTGCGCACGTCGCTCGTGCCGCGCTCCGGCCTCACGCAGGTGAGCGTGCATAGCATCGCCGGAGCCGTCCCGCTCAACAACAAGTACGCGATCATGGCGCTCGACCGAGGCAACACGCCGAACGCGCTCTACATCAACAACACTGGGACGCTCACGCTCAGCGGCGGAGGGATCCTCGTCAATTCGACGTCGTCGACGGCCGCGTACAACGTGGATACGGGGACGCCCCCGGCCAACGTCACGATCACGAGCAGCTCGTCTGGGACGGTCGTCGCGGGCGGTGTCACGGGCGGCTGGCCGAGCCTGGCGACCGGCCAGACCCAGCAGCCGGACCCGTTCGCCGGATACCCGAAGCCATCCGTGACGGGGATGAACACCTACAGCTCTCTGCCCGCCCCGGTCAACACTGTCATCACGATCAACCCCGGCATCTATACCGTGCCGCTGCAGGCAGCGGGCGGCACGACGATCCTGATGAACAGCGGGACGTACATCCTCGAGGCCGGGATCAACGGGTCGGGCAACGCCGACGTCAAAAGCAACACCGGGGGCGTGTTCATCTTCAACACGCTCACGAATTACCCGAACTCCACCGGGGGCGACACCTGCCAGGGCGTGAAGCTCACCGGAACGTCGGCAACGGACCTGAATCCCGAGACATCGGGCACGTACCAGGGCCTGCTCTTCTACCAGGATCCGGCGTGCACCGCGCAGTTCCTGATCGAGGGAACGAGCACGATGACGGTATCCGGGTCGATCTACGTGCCGAAGGCGCAGGTGGAGGTCGCCGGAAGCGCGGACCTGAACGGGAGCCAGATCGTCGCCGACACGGTCAAGATCCAGAGCGGCACGGTGCAGGTCTCGTTCGATACGGGCTCGACAGCCCAGCCGGTCCTCCCGCGCCTCGCCCAGTGAGCGCGCGGGTCACTCGACGATCGCGGGCATCCGATCCGGGGTCGACGACGTCGCGTCCCACTCCACCTCGATCTCGCCCTTGCCGACGGCGCTGACCGTCGAGGCGATGAGCTGCCCCGACCCGGTCTCGAGGTCCCCGTTCCCAGACACATTCACGGCGGCGCACGGGAGATAGACCGAGCCGGTCGTCTCGATCCCGCTCTTCGGGCTCCCCGTCACCGTCAACGCGTTCGTATTCGCGCACGGCTGCCAGATCGAGACACCGTTGTACTGCCCCGTGCCCGCCTTCTCGAGATCGATGTTCCCGTTCCCGCTCTGGCCGATGGCGCCGCAGGTGCCCCCGCTCGACGGGAAGAAGGAGCAGCCGTTGTAGATGAAGACCCCGACGCCGTCGCCGGGCGTCGAGTCCTTGATCGTCGCGTTGCCGCTCACGCTGATGCCACCCCCGGTGATGACATAGGTCCCGGAGGCCAGCAGGACGGTGGCGGTCCCGCTCGCGCTGATGCCCGGGTAGCAGCCGGGTTGCAGCGTCGTCGTGCCTCCGGTGGCGTTCACCGCCGTGTACGTCGTTCCGCAGCTCGTCGGCGCCGCGAGGTACGAGAGCGGGTCGGGCTGCTGCGACGCGCCGGTCGTGAGGGTCCCGGAGACGCTCCCGAGGGCCTGCGCCGTCCCGGCGACGTCCACGCTGCCCTCGATGGAGGCATTGCTCGTCGTCGTGAGCGCGGGCGTGCCGATCGAGTTGACGAGGATGCCCGCGTTCTCGACCTCCACCTGCGCGTTGCCGGTGAGCGACATCGTCGGTGAGCCCGTCTTGGCGAGGGCGATGAGGGCGTAGTCCTTGGGCGGCGCGACGATCCCGCCGACGGCGCGCGCGCGGACGCTCTGTGTCGCGTAGGAGCTCCCGAGGATGCGGATGAATGCCGTCTTCACGTTGACGCTCACGACGATCTCGGCGTAGCCGGCATTGCCGGCGTACGCGCCGCTCGTCGGCGGGATGTTCACCGTGACCGTGTTCGTGAGGCCGTCGTCGTCGTAGCCGTTGCGCTTGGCGTAGTCGAGCGCGGCGGCCGTCGCCAGCGTCGCCCTGTTCGCGGCGCTCCAGTTGTCCACCATCGAGACCGCGGCGGCGAACGCCGCGGAGTCGGCCGCGACCTGCTCGTGGCGCCGCTCGACGTACTGGAGCCCGGCGTCGATGCCGAGGCCGCCGACCACGAGCATGCCCGTCAGCGCCAGGCCGAGGAGGACGACGGCCTGTCCGCCTTCGTCGCCGCCGAAGCGCGTCATCGCTGGATGAAGACCCGGGTCGTGGCCGACAGCGGCAGCGTCACGCCGTGCAGGAGCGTCGACGCGATGGGAACGAACGAGTAGGTCGCGCTGATGACGGCCTCGTCGCCCTGGTCGTTGGCGCCGCTCGGCCACGTCGAGGTGACGGTGATCGCGCTGCCCACGAGCCCGACCGCCCGCGAGCGGAGGTCCGCCGTGACGTGGGCGTCGTTGGCGGTCGGCCCCCACTGCACGCTCGCCCCCGAGCCGTGCACCGCGGCCTGGCGCGCCGTCTCGCGCACCGCGTCGCCGAGCGCGACGTACGCCTGGAAGCCGCGGCCGACGTCGACCGTGCCGACCATGAGGAGAAGGAGCACCGGCAGCATGAGCGCGAACTCGACGAGGCTCTGGCCGGCGTCGCCCCGCAACGCGCGGAGCCGCCTCAATGCCGCACCAGCATCACGGCGCTCCGCC
Source organism: Chloroflexota bacterium (assembly GCA_021787445.1). GTDB lineage: Bacteria > Chloroflexota > Limnocylindria > P2-11E > P2-11E > JACPOT01. The sequence continues at coordinate 2,730 of JAJYLV010000022.1, forward strand.
TGAGCGTGATGCTCCGCGGGAGGCCGGGGTACGGGACGAGCGACGACCAGGTGTACGTCGCGCTGACGCTCACGTACGTCTCGCCGCTCGGGTCGGTGCCCGTCGAGCTCGTGACCGTCGGGTTCGTCGCGCTGCCGCCGACCGGCGTCGTCTCCTGACGCACGGCGGAGGCGATGCCGGTCGTGTCCGTCGCGCTGGTCGGGCCGAGGGCGCCGTACTCGGCGCCCGCGAGGACGCCGCTGGTGAGCGCGATAGCCGCCAGCAGGATGCGGACGCCCTCGAAGGAGCCGAGCAGCATGACCGTCATGATCGGGAGGCTGAGAGCGGTCTCGACGACGCTCTGGCCGCGTTCGTCGGACCGGAGCGGCGATCGATGCGGCATGGACCGAGGCTAGGGATCGATCCTGAACGGTGGCTGGACGAGGGGGACGGAGGTTCGTACTGGCCCTGATCGGATCCCCTCAGGCGGCGGACACGAAGACCTCCGCCTCGAGGAGCCGCGGCGGGAGCGAGCCCGCGGCGAGGATCGCGTCGTGGAAGCGGCGCATCCCGAAGCCCTCGCGCTTCGCGCGGTCGCGCAGGCGCAGGATCGCCTCGCGGCCGAGGACGTACGACGACGGCTGAAGGGGGTCGTACGTGTAGCGACGGACCTCGGCGATCGCGTTGGGGCGCTCGAGCTTGGGACCGTCGACGAGGAAGCGCACCGCTTGCTCGAAGGTCATCGATCCGGTCGCGAGGCCGAGGTCGACGATGACGCGCGCGGCTCGCCACAGCAGGTCCTTGAGGCGGAGCAGCCGCGTCTCCGGCGAGCCGAGATAGCCGAGCTCGGTCATGAGCTCCTCGACGTAGAGGCCCCAGCCCTCGACGAGTACGTTCGACCGCACCGCCTTCCGCGCGAGCGACGGCGTATCGGCCGCGCGCGAGAGCTGGAGGTGATGGCCGGGATAGCCCTCGTGGCAAGCGATGACGGGGATCCCCGCGCGCGGGTGCCCCTCGAGGCGTTCGCGCCGGACGGTCTCCGGATCGCCCGCGGGCGGGAGGGTCACCCAGAACCGCCCGCGGCGCGCGCGCTCGAACGGCGCGGCGCCGACGTAGAGCGCGTACGGCGCCGTCGGGCGCGCGAAGTCGGGCATGGCCTCGACGACGAGCTCGGCGTCCGGCGGGAAGGACGCGATGCCCGCGAGCTCGCTCGCCTCGCGCGCGCGCTCCATCTCCGCTCGGTACGTCGCGACGAGCCCGTCCTCGGCGGGGTGATCCGCGCGGATGCGCGCGACGCTCTCGCGCCAGTCGGTGTCGCCCAGCGCGCGCGCGGCCTCGTCGAGGGCGAGGTTCGTCTCGCGGTAGAGATCCTGCCCGACGCGCTGGAGAGAGTCGTGGTCGTGGTCGAGGAGCTCGCGCTCGCGCAGGAGCGCGTCGAGCGCTTCCGCCCCGATCGCGACGGTCCCGCGCGCCCGGGGCATGAGGTCGTCATGCAGCCACACGACGAAGGCGTCCAGCGCGTCCCCCGCCTCTCTTCCCGCGGCGAGGAGGTCGCGCTGGGCCCGCGATCCGCCGGGCGCGAGCGTCGGGAGCAGCGCGCGGACGAACGTCCCGCCTGCCGCGGCCTGCTCCCCCGCGGTGACGACCCACACGGGCGGCGTTCGCTCGGCATCGACGTTCTCGCGCGCGGCGGCGAGCGCCGCACCGCTGCCCGCGAGGCGCATGGCGAGCTTCGCGAGCCGCTCCTCGAGCGGCGTGTCCTCCCGGATCAGGAGGTAATAGGCGCCGCGGATGACCGCGTTCGCGTAGAGGCCGGGGTCCCGCCTCCAGCGCTCGAAGGAACGGAGATCGCGCTGGCCACGCAGATCCGCCAGGAGCAGGTCGCGGTCGGTCCGCTCGACCGGCGAGAGCCGCTCGAAGGGGAACGCGTCGAGCGCCGAGATCCAGCGGTCGACGAAGACGTCGCGCTCGGCGAAGCCGCGCGCGCTCAGGTCCGGCAGCCGGTCGTCGTGGTCGTGGATCCCCGCCGCCGTCGCGGCGACGGGATCGAGCGCGTAGCGCTCGCGGACGTGGCGCTCGACGGCCTGAGCGAACTCCCCTGCGGGCGTCACGGCGACGGCAGTCTGGCACAGCGCATCGGGTACGGTGGGGGCGATGGCCGATCGCTTCCCCGACTGTTCGGGCTGCGAAGCCCCCTGCTGCCGGCGTCAGTTCATGGACGACGAGGAGGGCTACTTCACCCTCGCCGACGCGCGGCCGATCTACCTCGAGGCGGGGACGGACGTGAAGGTCGTGGGCTGGGTGCAGCACGAGGACGGACGGCAGCCGATGCTCGAGTGCCAAGCCTTCGACACGACGGATCTGCGCTGCACGGCGTACGAGAGGCGACCCGCGCACTGCCGCCGCTACGACTGCCGCGAGGACGACCCCGAAGAGTGGGAGCAGCGCCCCCACTGCGACATCGCGCGCCACCGGCATCTCGAGCGAACGCGCGCGCGGAGGCTCAGCGCCGGAAGCTGACCTGGGCGAGCTCCTCCGGCGTGTTCACGTTCGTCACGCTGCGCAGGTCGGGGTCGGCCGCCCGCAGCTCCGCCTCGCCGATGGTGCGGACGCGCACGTCGCCGAAGAACGAGACGACGCGCCTCTTTCCGGACGCGAGCGCGCGCTCGATCGGCGCAAGGCACGTCTTCGTGTAGAGCGCGTGCAGCGTCTGGTACTCCTCGCCCACCTTCGGCACGACCGCGTCGACGCCCTCGCTCCGCTCGACGAGGAGGCGCAGGACGTCCTCGCGGAGGAAGGGCATGTCGCAGGCCACGACGAGGACGCGGTCGTGCGCGGCCGCTCCGATGCCGGTCGCGATGCCCCCGAGGACCCCGCCGTCCGGAAAGCGATCGGGCACGACGCGAAGCCCCAGTGTCTGGAAGCTCGCGTCGTTCGCGACGAGGAAGACCTCGTCGCCGACCCGCGAGACGACGTCGAGGACGCGCCGCACGATCGGCCGGCCGTCGCCGAGGTCGAGCCAGGCCTTGTCGCGCCCCATCCGGCGGCTCTTGCCGCCGGCCATGACCGCGACCGAGACGCTCACGTCGGCACGGGCGCGCGACGGAGGACGCGCTCCCAGATGAGGCCGGCCAAGCCGGCGTCCGGAACGCTGCGCGCTCCCCCCATGCCTTGAGGCTAGCCGCAGACCCCAGTCAGGCGAAGAGACCCTCCAGGAGCCCGATGAAGAGGGGGACGACGACGAGAAGGACGAGCGCGGGAAGGTAGCAGAGCACCAGGACGAGCATGAGCCTTCCCTCGACCTGCGACGCCGCCTCGAGCCGGCGCGCGCGCTCGGCGTCGCGGAGCGACCGCCGCCGCTCGCGCACGACCGCGACCGAGCCGGTACCGAGGTCGCGCGCGCGCTCGAGGTCCTCCGCGACGACGGCGCACGTCGCGAGCCCGTCCTCGCGAGCGTGCGCGGCGAGCGTGCGGAAGAGGGGCGCGCCGAGGAGGTGTGCCTCGGACGCGCGGCGGAGGACGTCGTCGAGGAGCGAGGATCCCGTGGCGCGGCGCATGAGGAGCGCGAGGGCCGTCTCGGCGGGCCGCCCCGCCGAGACGAGCGCCTCGAGCCGCTCGACGAGCACGACGGTCGCGTCCTCCGCCGCGGAGCGCCGCGATCGCGCACGCGCCTCGACGACGAGGGCCGGGACGACGCCTCCGGCGTAGGCCGCGGCGAGGAGGACGAGCGGCCCGACCGGCAGAGCGAGTGAGAGGACGCCGGCGGCGAGGGCCGAAGAGAGCGCACCGACCGCGCGCACAGCGACGAGACGATCGGCGTCTATACCGATCCCGGCGTGGCGAAGGTCCAGGTCGCGGACCGTATGCCAGGCTGGCGCGCGGCGCTCGAGCGGAGCGATGAGCTCGAGGCGTCTGCCGACGGCGCTCACGCGGCGGAGCGACAGGACGAGCGCCGCGATGGAGGCGGCAGCGAGCGCCGACCCCAGAGTGCTCACCGCATCGCCGCGCGTACGACGCGCGCGCTGAGGACCAGGCCGGCGACCTCGAGAGCGGCCGCGGCGGGCACGAGCACGAAGCGGCCGAGATCGCTCGCCAGGGTCGCGGCCAGGACGGGCATGGTGACGAAGAGGTATGCCGCGATCCCGGGCACCAGCAGGGCGATGAGACGCTGCTGCTGGCGGACACCGGCGGCGCGCGCCGCGACCTCTCGCGCGAGGCCGTCCTCGAACGCGAGGCGCGAGGCGACCGCGCCCAGGAGATCGGCGAGGCGCTCGCGCGGGAGGCGTTCCCCCACGCCGAGCGCCACCGTCCCGAACACCGCGGCGACGCGTTCGTCGCGCGACGTGTCCGCGGCGGCGACGAGAGAGGAAGCGAGGCTCGCGCCGAGATCGAAAGCGTCGAGCGCCGACCGCAGCGGCCGGGTGGCCAGCGCATCCGGCTCGGACACGAGCGCGCGCCGCAGCGCGTCGGGAAGCGCCGCACCCGAGCGGAGCGCGGCCTCGGTCGCGACCACGAGCGGGAGGATCGCGCGGTGGGCACGGTCGCGGGCCGCCGCCGCACGGGCCCGGATCCAAATGGAGGGAGCGACGGCCGCGAGGGATCCGAGCGCGGGCGGCCAGCCGGCCGCGGCCGCGAGCACGACGGCCGCGACGACGAGGCCGGCGCGCACGGCCTCCCACTCGCGCAGGGGACGGGCCCATCCCGCGTCCGCGAGCGCGGTGCGGTCCGGATGGGACGCTGCGGGAGGCGCGACGTCGGGGACGACCTTTGCGAGCACCCCCGCGGTGACCGCCGTCGCGGCGGCGAGCGCCCCGACCAGGGCGGTCACCCGAGGATCGACCGGAGCCGCTCCGGCACGCGCTCCGGCAGGGACAGGCCCGCGCGCCAGATCACCCGCGCTCCGTCGTCCTCGACCGCGGCGATCTCCCGCACGACGCGGCGCCCCGTGCGGTCGCGCGCGAGGTGCACGATCACGTCGAAGGCGGCGAGGACGTAGCGCCGGACGGATGCCGGCGCGAGCTCCGCCGCGCGCGAGAGGAGGAGCTCGAGGCGAACGAGCGCGTCCGCCGCGGATGCGGCGTGCAGCGAGGTCAGCGCGCCCTCGTGGCCGGTGCTCAGCGCTTCGAGGAGCGCGGACGCCTCGCGCGGGGTCCGGACCTCGCCGACGATGATGCGGTCGGGGCGCATCCGGAGCGCGTTCTCGACGAGGTCCGCGACGCCGACGGCAGCGCCCTCGCGTCCGGGCACGCACTCGAGGTGGACGACGTGCGGATGCGGGAGCACCAGCTCGCTCGTGTCCTCGATGACGATGAGGCGCTCCTCCGGCGGCACCGCCGCGGCGAGCGAGCGGAGCAGCGTGCTCTTGCCGCTGCCCGTCGCTCCGCTGACGAGGAGATCCGCCCGCTTCACGACGCATCTCTCGAGGAGCTCGGCGCAGGCAACGGGCAATCCGGCGTCCGCGACCCACGACGGCGCGGGCCCCCGGAGCGGGATCGAGACGCGGCGGAACTTCCGGATCGACAGTGTCGGTCCGCCGACCGGCGCCACGACGGCGTTGGCCCGACTGCCGTCGCGCATGCGAGCGTCGACGAACGGCCGCTCGATGGTGAGCTCTCGCCCGACGCTCGCGGCGATGCGGTACACGAGGTCCGCGAGCTCCTGCTCGTCGCGAAAGCGGGCGTCGGTGCGCTCGAGCCGGCCGCGGCGCTCGACGAACACGGCGTCGGCGCCGTTGACGAGGACGTCCGTCACCTCGTCGTCGTCGAGGTACCGCTGGATCGGACCCGAGCCGAAGAGGTCGGCGCAGACGGCGTCCGCCGTGGGCTCGTCGAGGCCGACGCCTCCGACGGTCCGGACACGCTCGCGAAGGAGCCGCCGCTGCCGGGGATCCGCGTACGATCGCAGCAGCTCCTCGCCCGGCACGGCCGCGGCGATCTCCCGCCGCAGGCGGCTCACCAACGTGCGGTCGATCACGACAAGGCGCCGATGAGGCGGTCGATGGCGGCCATCGTCGGAGCCCGCGCCGCGAAGGCGTCCGTCGCGAGGTAGGGGTCGGACGGGATCGAGGCGAGGAGCGGCCAGGGGAGCCGCGCGGCGATCCGCTGGGCGTCCGTGTCCGCCGCCCCGACGAGGACGAGCGCCACGCGACAGGGCACGGCGCGCAGGAGCGGAACGGAGCAGAACGCCGCTTGCAGCTGCGACGCTCGCGGACCGGCGACGACGCAGAGCGCGTCGAGCGCGGCGAGGACGCCCGCGTCGAGCGCGTCGTCTCCGGCGCCGAGGTCGACGACGAGCGCGTCGTCTGCGGCGACGCGCGCGAGGAGGTCCACGACGCGCTCGCTCTGGAACATCGCGTCGAGGCCCGGCGCGCCGGGGAGGAAGGGGACATCCGACCATCGCGAGAGGCAGTCGCGCTCGCGCCCGGGCCGCAGAAGCGCATCCGCGGCCGTCGCGGCCTGCACCCCGGCGCGCAGCGCGAGCGAGGGCGCCCAGCGGTCGAGGTCGGCGAGCACCGGGGCGCCGCCCGCCCCGGCCGACCGGTGCGCGACGAGCGCGGCCGTCGTGGACGTGCCGACGCCGCCGACCAGGGACCAGAACGCGACGCGGAGGCCGCGCCGGAGCGCGACGGCGCGCGCCGGCCGCAGCGGCTCGATCGGATCGCTCCGCCCGGTCGCCTCGCGCATCACGTCGAGCGCGAGACCCGACAGCGGCGTCGCGTCGAGCCACGACCGGAAGCGCCGCACTAGAACAGCCAGGCCCCGATGCGCCGCTCGCTCGCGAGCGCGCGGCCCTCGTCACGGGGACGGGTCAGAGCCTCCGCGTCGAAGACGATCCGCCGGAGCCTGATGCGCGAGCCGGCCGCGCGGAGCGCCGCGCGGCCCGCCCACACGCGCCGGCGCCAGGCGAACGCAGCGTCCTCCCCGCGCAGGAGTGCTCGGCAGCGGTCCCGCTGGGCGCGTGTGCGCCGCGGCAGGCCGAAGCGTCGCGCGAGAGCTTCGCGCGTCGCGACCCCGAGATCGAGGCGGCGGACCTCGACCGCGTCGAACGCGACGTCCACATCCCTCAGTGGAGCGAGGTCTCGTCCGATCGCGGCGTGCGCGTCCGCCGGCGGCACGAGAGCGAGCTCGCACTCCGTCGCGGCGATGCCGGCGAAGGCGAGGCCGCGGACGAAGGTGCTCGCGTCGACCGGGTCGACGCGAGCGAAGACGCCGTCCGGCCGCCGCACGAGGGTCGCCGACGCGATACGCGCGAGCGCGGCCTCGACGTCGCGGCCCGCGACCGCCTCGAGGCGCAGCGAGGTCATCGGTCGAGCACGAGCGCGAGCACGAACGAGCTCGAGGCGATCCGGTCGGCGATCAGCAGCTCGGCGTTCGGCCCGACCGCGACGACGACGCTCCCGAGGCGCTCGTGGACGGCCGTGGATGCGTGTGCCGCCGTCCCCATCCGCTCGAACGCGCCGCCGTACTCGCCGCGCACGTCTAGGACGAGGGCCGCACCGACGAGGACCTCGGTCGCGCGGTCCGGCTGCGACCGCCCCGGCACGGGCACCGCGATGACGTCGACGCGAGATCCGGGGAGCACCGCGCCGCCGAGCGCGTGTCCGGTCTCCACGGGTATCGCGACCGCACGGTAGCCGGTGGGCACCGCGATGCCGCCGTCGAAGGCCGCGGGCGTCCGCGCCACGGAGGACGCGAGGATGAGCTGGCCCTTGGAGATCGGCGCGCGCACGTAGCGGCCGATCGCCTCCGCCGGGGAGGTGACCGTCCCGGACGGCAGCGCATCGGGTGGGAGCGCGCGCGTCTCCAGGTCGGAGGCCACCAGGGCGCGGGCGGGAGGCAGGTCGACCGCGGCGACGAGGACGTTCACGCGCTGCGCGCCGGCCCAGTAGAGGAGACCGGCGATGAGGCCGGCCGCGGCCGCCAGCGCGAGGAGGAGGCGCTGCTGCGTCACTCGACGATGGCCGGCGAGCGGACGAGGACCTCGATCGTGGCGGGCACGGTGCGGACGCCTTCGAGCGGAACGCTGACGTCCACGTCGAACCAGAGCGTGAACGGCGCGGAGCCGGCTGCCACGTGCTCCCACATCCCGGTGAGCGGCGCGTCGCCGCTGCCGGAGACGGGCCCGACGGCGCTGACCTCGCCCGACCGGAGCCGCCAACCCACGACCGCGGCGGGCGCGCCGTCGACGAACCCACGCGGCCATAGGTGCACGACGCGTCCGCGCAGCACCTCGATCCTCCCGAGCGGGTCGGCCTGAGGCGCGAGCGCGACCGCGGCGCGCGCGACGCGCGGCGGCGCGATGGGGACGGGAGCGCTCGGGGGAGCAGGAGGCTCGCCACGATCGGACGACGGGCGACGCGTCATCTGGTCTTCGCGCGGCGCCGTTGGCGCCGGAGCCTGCGGCTGGGGCGCCGCGGCGGCGGGGCGCGTCGCCGCGGGCGGTGGCGGCGGTGGGAGAGGCCGCGGATCGATGCTGCGGACCGGATCCTTCGGGATCGCGGGCAGTGACGCGAGCTCGGAGTCGTCCTGGAAGAACACGTACTTGTCGTGCACGAATCGCTGCCCGTCGAACACGAAGTTCTCGTACACGTGCCCCGCGACGTACCGCCCATCCGAGCGGACGATCCGCTCGTTCCAGAGCACACCCTCGAGCCCGCTGGCGACGCCGGCGTGGACGTCCGTGACGAGCCTCGCCGCCGTGCCGGGGTTCGCCGCCCGCGTCGTCGAGCCGAACGTCGTCTGCAGGCCGCTCCTCGTCACCGTGTCACCCGTGTAGACCCGGTTCACCATGTACAGCCCCTGCGCACGGGCCTGCTGCTCGGGGTCGGTGGCGGGAGGCAACGCCGGCGCCGGCCGTGGAGCGGGCGCGGGCTGTGGAGCGGGCGCCGGCCCCTCGCACGTCGCTTCTCCACTCCACCTCGCGGCGGCCGGATGAGCGACGAGGACCAGCGCGATCGTCGGAGCGATGACCCACCGCTTCATCGCGCCGAGCTCGCCGACACGACGTGAACGACGGTCACGGGACGCGCGAGGAGCGCCGCGAAGGCCGGCGTGCGCACCGGGACGTCGGCGGCGAGGCGCACGGTCGAGGACGCGTAGACGTGGCCGGTCACCGGGTCGACCGCACCCGCCGTCGCGAACACCGCGACGTCGGCGTCGTGCGCGATCGAGACGGGATCGGCGGCGAGCGAGCCGCCCAGGGGACCGAGGTTCAGCGCGAAGTGCTCGCGCGCCACCGCCTCCGCGTCCGCTGCCGGGCGCAGCGCCCCGCTGCGCGCGAGCTCGGCATCGTCCTGGTCGTTGACGGCCGTCAGCGTCGCGAGGTCCGCGGCGATCCGCGCGCGCTCGGCGACGACGCGGACGGCCCCGAGCTCGAGGACGCCCGTGAGCACGATGAGGATCGTGGGCAGGAGGAGGATCACGAGGAGGGCGAGCGATCCGCCCTCGTCGCGCAGCGTCCGTGTCATCGCGCGATCTCCCCGCGCGCGACGGCCGTCGATCGCAGCGGAAGGACGGTCGTCAGAACGAAGGGGATCGCGATCTGCGCGTCGGTGCGGACGCTGACGGTGATCCGCTCGCGCCAGCCCACGCGCGGAGGAGAGATCTCGACGACCGCGCGGGCGGGATCGATCCCCGAGTCGCGGAGCGCCTCGTCGAGGCGCGCCCGCACCTCGGGCGTGTCGCCGCCGATCTCGGCCGCGTACCGGGCCGCGTGCGCGGTCGCCGCGTCCTGCGCGAGCCAGCGATGGAAGACGTCGCCGAACTCGACGACGGCGAAGAGGAGCGGGAGGAGGACGAGGATCATGAGGGTCGTCTCGAGGGTCGTGCTCCCCTCTTCCGCGAGCGACCGCATCAGTGGACGCCCTGCATCTGCGTGACGAGCGACTCGAGGCGGCTCACCAGCCCGTTGTTCCAGGACGTGATCCCGACGACGAGCGTCCCGAGGATGACGGCGGCGCCGACGATGTATTCCACCGTGGCGAGGCCCGCGGCGTCGCGGAGGAAGCGTGGCCCGCGCATGTGGCACCTCCCCTGTCGCTTCGTTCCAGACAGGGGTCGGCAGGCACTTGCTAGCGCGGGATCCCCGCCTCCGCCGTCATCGGATGGCCGCTAGCCCGGCCTGCAGCATCGAGGCGTCCATCTCCCCCGTCTGCACGCGACGGATGATGCCGTGCGCGTCGATGAAGAAGGCGGACGGAACGCTCACGACGCCGTAGCGGTACGACGTCTGGAGGCCGACGTCGAGCACGGGCTCGAGCGCCGTGATGCGCATCTGGTCGAAGTAGGCGCGGATCGTCGTCCCGTCCTCGTCGAGGTCGACGGCGAGGAAGCGCACGCCCCGGTGGGCCGCGGCGGCCTTGTCGAGGAGAGGCATCTCCGTCTTGCAGGGGACGCACCACGTCGCCCAGAAGTCGAGGACGACGGGGTGGCCGCGGAGCGACGAGAGCCGGACGGTCCGTCCGTCCGGCGCGACCCACGCGAAGTCCGGAGCGTCCTCCCCCACCTTCGCGCCGGCGCCGCCGATCTGCTGCGTGATGACGTCCACCTTCGTGGGGCCGACGACCGCGGCCGCGGTCCTGTTGAAGGGGAGCGACGGCCACGCGAAGGCGGCCGCCGTCGCGAGGAGGATGACGGCGACGATGCCGAGGGCGACGGGCCGCGCGATGCGGGGGCGCGCGTCGGCGAGCGGCCCGGCCATGCCCCCAGCGTACGACCGCGCTCCGCGCGCGAGCGAGGGCGGGACCGGGCGCCGCGGCGCACGGGTGAGGAGGAGCGGCGCGGGGAGGCGCGAAGCGGCTACTGCACGAGCGGCACGAAGTTGAACAGCTGCGCGAGGCGCGTGAACTGCCCGGACACGAGCAGGAGGCCGGTCGCGATGACGAGGACGCCGCCGACGACGTTGATGACGCGGATGTTGCGCGCGAGCGCACGGACCGCGGCGTCGACGGAGCCGATGCCGGCGGCGATGAGGACGAACGGAACGCCGAGGCCGAGCGCGTAGGCCAAAAGGAGGACCGCGCCCGACGACAGCTCGAGGCCGAGGAGCATCGTGAGGATCGTCCCGAGGTACGGCCCGACGCAGGGGGTCATGCCGACGCCGAAGGCGGCGCCGATGAGGAAGGATCGAGGGAGCCCGCTCGTGCTCCCCTCCAGACGCAGGTCGACCCCGCGCTCGAGGAGAGGGATCGTGATGAGGCCGATCATGTGCATGCCGAGGACGACGAGGAGGACGCCCGCCGCCTGCTGCAGGCGGTAGACGAGCTCGCCGGCGAGCGCACCGACGATCGCGATGGCGATCCAGAGGAGCGTGAAGACGACGCTGAAGCCGAGGACGAAGGCGACGGCGTGCGCGACCGTGCGCGCGCGGGCGCGCCCCGACAGCGCGGCTTCGCCCGCGATGTTGACGAGGAAAGCGGGAACGAGAGGGAGGACGCAGGGGGAGAGGAACGAGAGGATCCCGGCGCCGAAGGCGATCGCGACGTTCACGTGCGCGCGGGCATCTCCCAGTTCCGCGCGAGCTCCTGCTCGAGGAGGACCTCGGGCGTCTCCGGGCGCGAGCGGAACCAGTCGCGCACCGACGCGAGGCCTTCGTCGAGCGTCACCGTCGGGGCGAACCCGAGAAGGTCGCGCGCCTTCGTCGCGTCGGCGCAGAGCCGCATGACGTCGCCCGGACGCGGCGCGTCGTGGACGACGTCCGCGCGCGAGCAGCCGGCGACGTCCGCGACGCGGTCGGCGAGGTCGTTGATCGTCACCTCGACGCCCGTGCCGAGGTTGATCGTCTCGCCGAGGACGCCGTCCGCGTGGCCGGCGAGGAGGATGCCGCGCGCGCTGTCGCTCACGTGGGTGAAGTCACGCGTCTGCGTGCCCGAGCCGAAGACGATCCGCGGCCTCCCGGCGAGGCAGCGGAGGATCATGCGCGGGATGACCTCGCCGCTGTCCCCCTCGTGGTGCGACCGCGGGCCGTAGGCGTTGAAGGGGCGCACGATGACCGTCGGCATCCCGTAGGTGGCGTGGAACGCGCGCGCGTAGGCCTCGCCGGCGAGCTTCGATCCGCCGTACACGGTGTGGGGGAAGGTCGGGTGGTCCTCGGTCATGGGGACCCACTTCGCCGTCCCGTACACCTCGGAGCTCGACACGTGGACGAAGCGCTCGACGCCCGCGTCGCGCGCGGCGAGGAGGAGGCGGAGCGTCCCGAGCGCGTTCACCTCGTGGTTCTCGCCGGGCGCGTGGATGGAGTGCCTCACGCCGCGGCACGCGAGGTGGTACACGACGGCCGCGCCGCGGAGATGCGCGCCCATGGCCGGGTCGCGGATGTCGCCCTCGACGAAGCGCACGGCATCCGCCGGGAGGCCCGCGAGGTTCTCGCGCTTTCCCGTCGAGAGGTCGTCGATGACGGTGACGCGCGCGCCGCGCGCGACGAGCCGCCGCACGAGCTCGGAACCGATGAAGCCGGCGCCCCCGGTGACGACGGCGCGCTCGGGGCTCACCCGATCGCCTGAGCGAGGTCGGAGATGAGGTCGTCGATCGACTCGATGCCGACCGACAGGCGGATGAGGCCGGCCGGCGGCTCGAGCGGGGTGCCGCGCACGGATCCGTGGGTCATGGAGAGCGGGACCTCGATGAGCGACTCGACGCCGCCGAGGGACTCCGCGAGGGTGAAGATGCGCGTGCGCGCGACCGCGCGCTTCGCCGCCGCCTCGCCGCCGGTGAGCTCGAACGACACCATCCCGCCGAAGGAGCGCATCTGGCGCCGCGCGACGTCGTGCCCGGGATGCGAGACGAGGCCCGGGTAGTTGACGCTCGCGACCTTCGGGTGCTGCACCAGCCACTCCGCGATGGCCATCGCGTTGTCCGAGTGGCGCTCCATGCGCAGCGCGAGCGTCTTGGCCCCGCGCAGGACGAGCCACGCGTCGAACGGGCCGGGCACGCCGCCCGCGGCGTTCTGGACGAACGCGAGCCGCTCGCGCAGCGACGGATCCGTCCCCACGATGGCGCCGCCGACGACGTCGCTGTGGCCGCCGATGTACTTCGTCGTCGAGTGGAGGACGAGATCCGCGCCGAGGCCGAGGGGCTGCTGGAGATAGGGGCTCGCGAACGTGTTGTCCACGACGGAGAGGACGCCGGCGGCGCGCGCGACCTCGGTGACCGCGGGGATGTCGACGATCTTGAGCGTCGGATTCGTCGGCGTCTCGATCCACACGAGCTTGGTCCTCTTGCGGATCGCCCTCTTCACGTTCCGCCCGTCGCGCATGTCGACGGGGCTGAGCTCGATCCCGGCGCGGTCGAAGACGCGCGCGAAGAGCCGGTACGTCCCGCCGTACACGTCGTCGGCGATGACGACGTGCGATCCGGCCTCGAGGAGGTGCGCGATGGCGTCCGCCGCGGCCATGCCCGACGCGAAGGCGAGACCCCACGCGCCGCCCTCGAGCGCGGCGAGGCATGTCTCCAGCGCCGTGCGGGTAGGGTTGCCGGTGCGCGCGTAGTCGTAGCCCTTGTGCTTGCCGACCGCCTCCTGCGCATACGTCGACGTCTGGAAGATCGGAACGGCCACGGCGCCCGCGGTGGGATCGGGCTCCTGCCCCGCGTGGATCGCGAGCGTGTCGAAGCCGGGCTTCCGGGGCGGAGCGATCTCGTCGCTCATCTCTGGCGCCGCTGCCGCTGGTGCGCGACGAACTCGAGGAGGTCGGCCTTGGTGATGATCGAGATCGGCCTCTCCTCCTGCGCCGCGATGAGCGCGGGTGCTCCGCCGGCGAGCTCGCCGTACAGGCGCTCGACGTCGTCCGTCGCCTGCACGACCGGGAACGGGGACTCCATGACGTTCTCCACCTTCGCGTCGACGAGCGCGGGCTCGCGGAAGACGCGGTCGAGCATCGTCTTCTCCTGGACGCTCCCGACGATGTCGTCGACACGGCCGGCGCTGCCGTCGCTGGTGACCGGTATCTGCGAGATCCCGTAGCGCTGCATGGTCTCGATCGCGACGCGTACGGTCTCGTTCTTCGAGACGACGATGAGCTCGGGGACGCCGCCCTCACGATCCTTCATGACGTCGCGGACCGTCGCCGGGAGGGGACGTTCGAAGAAGCCGTTCTGGCGCATCCACTCGTCGTTGTAGATCTTCGAGAGGTACGAGCGTCCGGAGTCGGGGAAGACGACGACGACGACGTGCCTCTCGTCGAGCTCGCGCGCGATCTCGAGGGCCGCGAACATCGCCGTACCGGCCGAGCCGCCGACGAGGATCCCCTCCTCGCGCGTGAGCCGGCGCGCCATGAGAAGCCCGTCCCGGTCCGAGACGCGGAACCAGCGATCGACGATCGCGGGATCGAAGGTGCCGGGATAGAAGTCCTCTCCGATGCCCTCGGTCTTGTAGGGATGGATGTCGCCCGTGTAGATCGAGCCCTCGGGGTCGGCGCCGACGATCTGGATCTTCTCGTTCCGCTCCTTGAGGTACTTCCCCACGCCGCTGACCGTTCCTCCGGTGCCGACACCCATGACGACGTGCGTCACCGTTCCGCCGGTCTGGTCCCAGATCTCGGGTCCCGTCGAGCGGTAGTGCGCCTCGGGGTTGTTCGCGTTGTAGTACTGGTTCGGCTGGAAGCCGCCGGGGATCTCGCGCGCGAGGCGGTCGGCGACGCGGTAGTACGACTCGGGCGACTCGGGCGGCACGGCGGTCGGGCACACGACGACCTCCGCGCCATAGGCGCGCAGGAGGTCGCGCTTCTCCTGGCTCATCTTGTCGGGCATCGTGCAGACGAGGCGGTACCCCTTGATCGCCGCGGCCATCGCCAGCCCCACTCCCGTGTTGCCGCTCGTCGGCTCGACGATGGTCCCGCCCGGTCGGAGCAGACCGCGCCGCTCCGCGTCCTCGATCATGAGGAGCCCGATACGGTCCTTGACGGATCCGCCGGGGTTCAGCTGCTCGAGCTTCCCGAGCAGCTGGGGCCGCAGCCCCTTCCCCACGTGCGAGAGGCGCACCATCGGCGTGTTCCCGATGAGCGCGAGGACGTTCTCGGCGACGTTCACGGTCGCGATGCTACGCGCTAGCGAGGACGAGACCGAGCGACGCGAGGAAGCGCGAAGCGCTTACGCGCGCGGCATGAGCTCGTCCTTGCCGATCCGACGCGGCGGATCGCCCTGCAGCTGCTCGACGTACTTCATCCCGGTGCCGGTGTTGTAGACGACGACCTCCTCGTGCTCGGCGATCGTGCCCATGCGACGCAGCTGGAGTACGGCCTCGAACGCCGCGGCCCCTTCGGGGCACGCCAGGAGACCCTCGCTCACGCCGACCGTCCTCATCATGTCGAGGATCCGGTCGTCGGTAACGTCGACCGCGACGCCGTGCGAGGCACGGAGGATACGCAGCACGAGGAAGTCGCCGAGGGCTTTCGGTACGCGCAGCCCCGCCGCGACCGTCGTCGGGTCCCGCCAGGCGTCGCCCTCCTCCTTGCCCTCGCGGAACGCCTTCACGATCGGCGCACAGCCCGCCGCCTGCACCGACACGAAGCGCGGCCGCTTCTCGCTCTCGCCCAGCCAGCCGACGGCGCGCAGCTCGTCGAACGCCTTCCACATGCCGATGAGCCCGACGCCGCCGCCGGTCGGATAGACGATCACGTCGGGCAGGTGCCACCCGAGCTGCTCCGCGAGCTCGAAGCCCATCGTCTTCTTGCCCTCGATGCGGTACGGCTCCTTCAGCGTCGACGCGTCGTACCAGCCGTGCTCGGCGACCGCTCGCTTCACGATCGCGCCCGCGTCCGCGATCGAGCCGTCCACCAGGTACACCCGCGCTCCGTACGAGGCGCATTCGCGCTGGATGACCTCCGGCGTCTCCGCGGGCATGACGACCACGACGTCGATCCCCGCGCGCGCGCCGTAGGCTGCCCAGGCCGAGCCCGCGTTCCCGGCCGTCGGCAGGGCGATCGTCGTGACGCCGAGCTCGCGCGCGCGAGAGACGCCGACGGCCGCGCCGCGCGCCTTGAACGAACCGCTCGGCAGCAGACCTTCGTCCTTGACCATGAGGCGGCGCAGCCCGAGCTTCCGGCCGAGCGTCGGCAGCTCAAAGAGCGGCGTGCTCCCCTCCCCGAGCGAGACGGCGTGCGCCGCGTCGTCGAGGGGCAGCAGCTCGCGGTAGCGCCACAGGGAGGACGCCCGGTCGGAGAGGACGTCGCGCCGCGCCCTCGCCGCGATCCTCTCGAGGTCGTAGCGGACGAGGAGCGGACCGCCGCACGCGGGGCAGAGGTGCGCCTCCTTCGTGTGATCGGCGCGCGCGCCGCAGCGGGCGCACTCGAGGTGCGTGACGAAGGAGGAGCCGTCGCTCACCGGACGAGCGCTCACTCCCGCGTGATCCGCGCGCCGAGCGCGCGCAGCCGCTCGTCGATGGCCTCGTAGCCGCGGTCGATCTGCTCGATGTTGTCGATCCGGCTCGTCCCCTTCGCGCACAGCGCCGCCGCGAGGAGCGCCAGACCGGCGCGGATGTCGGGGCTGCGGATCTCGCTTCCGTAGAGCTGCGACGGGCCGACGATCACCACGCGGTGCGGATCGCAGAGCACGAGCCGCGCGCCCATCGCTTCGAGCGCGCCCACCCAGAACATGCGCGCCTCGAAGAGCCACTCGTGGATGAGGACGGTACCGGCGCACTGCGTCGCCATCGCCGTCGCCATGCTCGTGAGGTCGCTCGGGAATCCGGGCCACAGGCCCGACTTGACGGACGGGATCTTCCCTCCCATGTCCTCTTCGACGACGTAGCGGTCCTTTCGCGGAACGATGAGGTCGTCGCCCCGTATCTCCGTCTCGACGCCCAGACGACGGAACATCGCGCGCGTCATCTGCAGGTGCGTCGGCGCGCAGCGGCGGATCGTGACCTCGCCGTGGGTGATGGCCGCCAGCACCATCAGCGAGCCGACCTCGATGTGGTCGCTCCATACCTCGTGATCCACGCCTCGCAGCTCGTCGACGCCCTTGACCTCGATGGTGTTCGTGCCGATCCCGTGGATACGCGCGCCCATCTGGACGAGGACCATCGCGAGCTCCTGCACGTGCGGCTCGCTCGCCGCGTTGCGGATGACGGTGCGCCCCGGCGTGCGCGCCGCCGAGAGGAGAGCGTTCTCCGTCGCCGTCACGGAGGCCTCGTCGAGAAGGACGTCCGCCCCCTCCAGGCCCTCCGTCTCGAGCCGGTAGCCCCCGGCGGCTGGATCGAGCCGCGCACCGAGGGCGCCCAGCGCCAGCCAGTGCGTGTCGGTGCGGCGGCGTCCGATGGCATCACCGCCCGAGTGCGGGATCGTGACCTTCTTGAACCGCGCGAGCATCGGACCCGCGAAGAGGAGCGAGGTCCGGATCTCCCCCGAGAGCTTCCGATCGAGCTCGGTCCTGTTCACGTTGGCCGTCGAGATGGTGACGCTGTGCGCGTCCAGCTCATGGACCTCGGCGCCGAGCGCGCACAGGATCTCGAGCATCCCGTGGACGTCGCGGATGCGCGGCAGGTTCCGCAGCGTGACCGGCTCACTCGTGAGGAGGCTCGCGGCGATGAGCGGCAGACCCGCGTTCTTGTTGCCGGCCGCCGTGATCTCGCCTCGGAGGGGCACGCCGCCTTCCACGACGAAGCGCGACATCGGCGGACAGCCTATCGCTCTGCGACACTTCTCGCGGTGCCGCGATATGACGCGATCGGGTTCGACCTCCTCACGGCGCTCCTCGACACCTGGTCGACGTGGAAGGCGGTCGCGGGCGACGCCGAGCTCGGCATGAAGTGGCACGCGGCGTCGCAAGCGCTGCTGCGGGGACGCGCCTACCGTCCATACGAGGACATCGTGCGCGATGCCGCGCGCGAGGTCGGGGTCGCGCCGGATCGCGCGGAGGAGATGCTCCGCCGCTACGGGTCCTTCGCACCCTGGCCGGACACGCGCGAGGTCCTCTCCAAGCTGGAGAGCATGCGGCGCTTCGTCGTGACCAACTGCTCCGACGCCCTCGGCACGCGCGCGGCCGCGACGCTCGGCGGGTTCGAGCTCGTGATGACGGCCGAGGCCGCCGGCGCCTACAAGCCCGACCCGCGGCCCTACCGCGCGGCGCTGGATGCGCTCGGGCTGCCCGCGGACCGTGTCCTCTTCGTCGCCGGGTCGGCGCACGACGTCGGCGGCGCGTCGCGCGTCGGGATGCACGTCTACTGGGCGAACCGCGGGTCCGCAACACCGCCCGCGGACGCGCGCGCCCTCATCGAGCGTCGCGACCTTCGCGGCCTGCCCGACCTCGTTCGCACCGCCGAGGGAACGCTCGGGACCGACCCGGCGTCGACGTGACGATCCAGCTGGGGCTCGGCCTGGCCGATCCCGGCGCGGCGGCGATCTGGACGCGCGACGACGGGTCGATCGACGATCCGCAGACCGACGCGGAGTGGGACGAGTGGGTCTCCGCGCGCTCGCTCCGACACTGGTGCGACGTCGACCCGCTCCTCGACTGGCTCGACCGCTACGGGACCGAGAAGGGCTTCACCCGCGACGATCGCCTCCCGACGTACGACCCGCGCTTCGACCTCTCTCGCGTCCTCGCCGGGCGGAACGAGCACTTCGAGGAGCTCGTGCTGCGCGACGTCGAGATGCGGTACCCGATCACTCGCGTCGCCTCCGCGCCCGAGGACGTGCGCTCGCGCGACGCGGCGCGCCTGACGTGGCAGGCGATGGCCGAAGGCGATCCCGTCATCGCGCACGCGGTCCTGCGCGACCCGCAGGCGCGGACGTACGGGGTCGCCGACCTCCTCGTGCGCTCCGACGTCCTGCGGGACCTGTTCCCGGCGGCGTTCGACGGCGAGACGGAGCGCCTCGTCGCGTCCGCGCTCCCCGGACAGCGCTGGCACTACCGCATCGTCGACGTCCGCTACACGACCCTCGAGCTGCTCAAGGATGGAGCGCTGTCGGCGTCGAGCGACCTCGCGGTCATCGCGCGTCTCTGGACGCTCAACACCGCTCTTGGCCGGCTGCAGGGGACGACGCCGCCCTTCGCCTACGTCCTCGCGCGCGGGTGGCGGCAGGGGCAGGCGCGCGGCACGAGCTGCTGGGACCGCCTCGGTCGGGTCGCGCGAGACACGTTCGTCCGCTCTCAGGAGCGGGACGTCTCGGAGGTCGTCGCGGCGGCGGCCGCGTGGGTGCGGCGCGTCCGGCACGAAGGCGCGGACTGGGACGTGCGCCCCACGCCGACCGTCCCGGAGCTCTGGCCGAACATGAAGGACCGCGCCGACGGCCCCTGGCAGCGCGCGAAGCGCGATCTCGCCGAGGGGCTCGGCGAGCTGACGCTGATCTCGTACGTGGGACCCCGCCTGCGGGCGGCGGCTCACGCGCGCGGCGTCACGCGGCTCGACGACGAGCGGGCGACGGCAGCGTTCCTCGGCCTGAACGGACAGAACGGCGGGCGGATCGTCGACGCGATACTCACCGGCGACCGCGCCCGCGACCACGGCTACGTCCGGCCCGCTCGCATCACGGCCGACGAAGGACGCTGGCGCGCTCCGGCCCCCGTCGAGTGCTACGTCGACTTCGAGACGGTCAACGACGTCCTCGACGACCTCTCGACGTTCCCCGAGCGGGGCGGCCAGTCGCTCATCTTCCAGATCGGCTGCGGCCGCTGCGTCGACGGTCGCTGGGACTTCCGCTCCTTCGTCGCGGACGCGCTCACCGTCGAGGCCGAGGCCGACACGATCGACGAGTGGATCGCGCACCTTCGGGCCCTCGCCGCCGAGGCGGGCGCCCAGTGGCCGGACGGCGTGCGCATCTTCCACTGGTCGGCCGCGGAGACGAGCGCGATCGAGAACGCCTACCGATCGGCGGCGCTGCGCCACCGAGAGCGGCACTGGCCGGACCTCGGCTGGTACGACCTCCTCGAGAAGGTGATCCACCCCGAGCCCGTCGTCGTCCGCGGAGCGCACGCGTTCGGGCTGAAGGCGGTCGCGAGCGCGATGTTCCGCTGGGGCCTCATCTCCACGCAGTGGAGCGAGGGGCTCGCCGACGGCGCCGGCGTGATGGCGGGCGCGTGGCACGCCTCACAGGAGGCGACGCTGCGCGGCCTCCGCCTCCCGGACGTCGCGATCCTGGGCGAGATCGAGCGCTACAACGAGATCGACTGCCGGGTCATGGCCGAGGTGCTCGATCACCTGCGTCGCGAGCATTGAGCGGAGCTAGGCCGGGCGGAAGCGCTCGAACACCTGCCTGAACGTCGGGGCGTACTGCTGCCACTGCTCGACCGGCGCTTCCGTGCTGAGGATCCACCCGACGCCCGCGTTGACGAAGAGCGCGTCCGTCTCGGCGATCGCGCGACCCGACCGCGTCGTGTGCACGTACCTCAGGAACACGACGTCACCGCTCGCGAGCGTTCCGGGCTCGCGCGTGATGTCGACGCCCGTGAAGACGCTCGACTGCAGTGCGTCGGCGAACGCGCCCGCCGACGCGAACGGCGGGTCGCGACGGAAGCTTCGGATGGCGACCATCACGAGGTGGTCGTCCAGCGGCGCGGACGGGCTGTCGGGCGAGGCGGCGAACGTCATCGTCGTCTTCTCGATCACCCCAGGGTCGAGCGGATGCCAGGTGGCCGGGATGTAGATCACGTTCCCGACCGACGAGATGAACCGCGTCCACGTGAGCGGACCCGTCGGCGTCGGGCGCGCGGTCGACGTGCCCACCGCGGTCGCGCCCGGCACGGGTAGCGGGATCGGCCTCGGCGGCGTCGCGCTCGGCCCGACCCTGGGCACGGACGTCGGCGACGAGGCGGGGGTGGGTGGCAGCGACGTGGCCGGAGGTCCGGCCGGCGACGGAGCGACGAGCGGCCCGGTCGGCGTTGTCGCGATCGCCGGAGCGGCGGTCCATGCCGCGGATGGTGACGCGGGAGCCGACGGGTCCGGCGGGACGCCGGTCGTCGCGGTGGCGCACGACGCGGTGAGGGCGAGTGCGGCGAGGGACGGGAGGGCACGCACGCACGCGTCCTACGGCCGGGCCTTGCGCGTTACGCTCTCGCCGCCGCTCTGACGGAGCGGCGAGGAGGTCGCATGAGAAGCCAGTTCCTCACGACCATGATCCAGCTCGCGAGCGCCGCGTTCGGTGTCGTCGCCGCCCTGGCATGGAATGCGTTCATCACGGAGCTGGTCAAGACGTACCTGCCGGCACAGTCGGGCCTGATCGGCCTGCTCGTCTACGCGGTCGTCGTGACCGTCATCGCGGTGATCGTCCTGTCGGCGCTGGGACGCGCCGCCGAGCGGAGCGGGGGCAAGTCGGCGGTCTGAGCAGGCGGTCGCCTGGCGCTTAGGTCCTCTCCAGCGCCGCGTCGACGTCGGCGATGAGGTCGGCGGGGTCCTCGATCCCGCACGACAGCCGCAGGAAGCCGTCGCTGATCCCGAGCCGCGCGCGCTCCGCCGGGTCCATCCGGCGGTGCGACGACATCGCGGGGTAAAGGATCTCCGAGTAGAGGTCGCCGAGCGTGGTCGCCGACGCGATGAGCTCGAGCGTGTCGAGGAAGCGGAAGGCGGCGTCGGAGGTGTCGCGCTTCAGCGCGAACGACACGACCCCTCCGTACGCGTCTCCGAACTGGCGCCTCGCCAGCTCGTGCTGCGGATGCGATGGCAGGCCGGGATGGTGGACGCGCCCGATCTTCGGGTGCGAGGCCAGGTGGCGCGCGACCGCGAGCGCCGTCTCGCACTGGCGCCGGACCCGGAGCTCGAGCGTCCGCAGGCCGCGGAGGATGAGCCAGGCCTCGTGCGGCGGGAGATAGCCGCCGTCGACGATCGCGCGGTCGCGCATCTCCGCGACGACGTCGGCCGGTCCCGCGACCGAGCCGCCCATCGCGTCGCCGTGGCCGTTCACGTACTTCGTGAGCGAATGGATGACGACGTCAGCCCCGAGCTCGCGCGGACGCGTCAGCACGGGGCTCGCGAACGTCGCGTCGACCGCGAGCCGCGCGCCGCGCTCATGGGCGAGCGACGCCAGCGCGGCGATGTCGGTGACGCGGAGCAGCGGATTGGAGATGGATTCGACGTAGAGCACGCGCGTCGGCCGCTCCTCCAACGCGCGGACCACCGCGGACATATCCGTCGGGTCGACGAAGACGACGTCGGCGCCCTGCTCCCGCGCGAGCCGCTCGAGCATGGCTCGCGTCGCGCCGTACGGATCCTCCTGCGCAACGACGCGTCCGCCTCGGGCGACGGCGCATCCGGTGAGGTACGCGTGGATCGCGGCCATGCCTGTCGCGAAGCACACCGCGCCGTCGGCGGCGTCGAGATCCGCCAGGGCGGCCTCGAGCGCGGCCGTCGTCGGGCTGCCGTACCGGCCGTACACATAGCCGGGCCGCTCGTTCGCGAAGACGGCGTCCTGCTCCGCCGCGGAGCCGTGGGCGAACGCGACGCTCTGGACGAGCGGCGGGACGACGGGTGCGCCGGCGCCGGGCGGGAGCGACCGCGCGGCGCGGACGACGCGGGTCGCGAGACGCGAGGATCGGGCCGTCACCGGCCCGATCCTACCTTCCCGACCGTCGCGTCGGCCCTTCTACGCGGCGGGCTCGCCCTCGGGGTGCTCGCGCTCTTCGGGTGGAGACTGCTCTTCGAGCGACTTCGCGCGCTCGATCAGGTCCGCGACCTTTTGGCCGCCCTTGCGGCCGATCTTCTCGAAGTGCTGGGGGCCGTACTTCGCCGTGACGGCCTTGCCGCCCTTGCGGCCGATCTTCCCGAAGAACTCTGGGCCGTAGCGCTCCGCGGTGGAGGAGCCGCCCTTCTTGCCGATCTTCTCGTAGAACTCGGGACCGTACTTCTCGCGGACGAGGCGTCCACCCATCCGGCCCGCCTCGGCCACGGTCATCGCACCGCCCGACTTCCGCTGCTGCTTCTCCTGCGCCATGCGGCCGCTCCTTTCCATGGACTCGCGACCTATCTGGGCCGCATCCCCCGTACCGCCGAGCGAGCGCGCGGCAGCATGTCTGTGTCGGGTCTGTAACAGAGGGCCAAATATGCGCGTCCGCTGCCGGGTCATTCGGGTCTGACGCCTGAAAGTGGACGCGCCGTCGACGACGGGAGCTACAGCGCGCGGCCGGCGAAGGTGTGGAGGAAGCGCCCGAACGCGCGCACGTGGTCGAGGTAGTCGGACACCTTGATGTTCTCGTTCGGCGCGTGATTCGCCGAGGCGGCATTGCCCGAGCCGAAACCGACGACAGGGATCCGGAGGGCGTCGCACACCTGGGCCATGGGCCCGGATCCGACCATCAGCGGGTACACGACGGGGTCGGTCCCGTACGTGGCCCGCAGCGCTGAGACCGCGGCCTGCGCGACCTCGGTGTCGGCGGGCCATCGCGACGGCAGCTCCCCGTGCGCCGGCTCGACCTCGACGTCGGTGAAGCCGCGCCGGTCGAGGTGCTTCCGCAGCAGGTCGGCGACGAGCTCGGGCGTGAGATCGGGGACGAGCCGGAAGTCGAGCTTCGCGCTCGCGACGGCCGGGAGCACGGTCTTCGATCCCTCTCCCGAGTAGCCGGACGTCAGGCCGCAGATCGTGCACGTCGGCTCCAGGAAGTGCTTCACCTTCAGCGGCGTCCCCGTGAGGCCGCGGTTGAAGCCCCTGACGCCGTGGAGCTTCGCCGTCTCCGCCTCGTC
>JAJYLV010000124.1 GCA_021787445.1 Chloroflexota bacterium
TCTTCTTCGGCCCCTACACCGAGAAGGTGTGGGGCATCCCGCCGTCGCAGATGGCGGCGTCGTTCGCGCAGCACCGCATCCCGCACATCTCGCTGTGGAAGGTCGTCACCACCTCGCTGCGCAAGGGCCAGGCGAAGATCAGCGGGACCGAGCACCGCTACGCGCCGCTCGTCATCGAGCTCTACTACCCGCCGAAGGGCGCGGGCCTCATCTCGGAGCGCCTCGCGGAGCGCATCCGGGCGAAGGGCGGCGACGTGAGGACGGGCGCGTTGGTCACCGGGATCGAGACGACCGACGGGCGCGTGACCGCGGTGCGCTACCGGCGCGTCCCGCCGACGCGGAGCGACGGACAGCTGTGCCTCCTCGCGAGCGGCATCGAGCCCGGCGTCGACCCGTGGCGGCGCAGCGCGACGCCGGGCCCCGAGGAGCGCATCGAATGCGACGCGGTCGTGAGCTCGCTACCGCTCCCCGCGCTCTTCGCCCTCCTCGGCGACGCGGTCTCGCCCGACGCGCACGCGGCCGCGCAGCACCTGCGCTTCCGGGCGCTCAACATCGTCGGGCTGCGCGTCCGGAAGCCGCACGTTCTCCCGGCGCAGTCGGTGTACTTCCAGGACAAGACCTTCAACCGCGTCTCCGAGACGCGCCACTACGGCGGGACGGAGGTGTGCGGCCCCGACGAGACCGTCGTCCTCTGCGACATCACCTCCGAGATCGGCGACGCGATCTGGAACGCCGACCCCAAGGAGCTCGGGCGCCGCTGCGCCGAGGAGCTCGCGGCGGAGGGATTCCTCGACCCCGCCGACGTCGTCGAGTCCGTCGTGCTGCGCACGACGTTCGGATACCCCGTCTACGTCGTCGGGTACGAGCGCGCCATCGACACGCTCACCGCCGAGCTCCTGCGGTTCGACAACCTCCTCACGGGCGGTCGACAGGGCCTGTATAAGTACGTCGACATGGACATCGCCTCCGAGATGGGGCTGTCGATGGCCGACCACCTTCTCTCCGGTAAGACCAAGCAGGAGGCCGTCGCCGCCATCCCCTACGAGGACAGACTCTTCGCGTGACCGACACCCTGAAGGTCGGGGTCATCGGCGCGGGCTACTGGGGGCCCAACCTCATCCGCAACTTCAACGACGCACCCGGCGCCGACGTCCTCGCCGTCGCGGACCTCCAGCCGCAGCGCCTCGCGCCGATCCAGAAGCGCTACCCGAGCATCCAGATGACGACGGACCACCGCTCGATCCTCGACGACCCTAAGGTCGAGGCGGTCGCGATCGCGACGCCGATCTCGACGCACCGGCCGCTCTGCGAGGAGGCCTTCGCCGCGGGCAAGCACGTCCTCGTCGAGAAGCCGCTCGCGGGGACCGTCGCCGACGCCGAGGCGATCGTCGCCGCCGCGCGCGCCGCGCGGCGCACGCTCATGGTCGGCCACACCTTCGTCCACAACCCCGCGGTGAGCGCCGTGCGCGGGATCATCGAGCGCGGCGACCTCGGCGAGATCCACTACATCGACAGCCAGCGCGTCAACCTCGGCCTCCACCAGTTCGACTTCAACGTCCTGTGGGACCTCGGCCCGCACGACGTCTCGATCACGCTCTACTGGCTCGACCAGGAGCCGCTGTGGGTGCAGTGCGTCGGCGGCTGCTACGTCCAGGACGACATCGAGGACGTCGCGTGGCTGACCATCGGCTTCCCCTCCGGCGCCATCGCGCACGCGCACCTCTCCTGGCTGGCTCCCGGCAAGATCCGCACGATGACGGTCATCGGCTCGCGCAAGATGGCGATGTACGACGACCTCATGCCCGTCGAGAAGGTGAAGATCTTCGACCAGGGCGTCGAGCGCCTCGACCCCGACGAGCTGCGGCGCGCCTACCGCGCGGGTGACATCCACAGCCCGCGCGTGCCGATGACGGAGGCGCTGCAGATCGAGGTGACGCGGTTCGTCGAGTCGGTGCGGACGGGGACGCCGTCTATCTCCGACGGCGAGGCCGGGCTGCGCGTCGTGCGCGTGCTCGAGGCCGCCTCGCGGTCGCTACGCGCCAAGGGCGCGCGCGTCGAGTACGCGCCGCGACGTGAGGCCGTCGCGACGGCGGCGCGATGAGCGTCGCGAGCGGCGCCCTGACGGAGCGCTTCCCCGGCGCTCAGGTCCACCCGTCGGCGTTCGTCGAGGACGAGGTCGAGATCGGACGGGGGACGCGGATCTTCCTGGGCGTCCAGATCCGCGCCGGAGCGAGGATCGGCCGCGACTGCATCCTCGGCAAGGACGTCTTCGTCGACGCCCATGTCACGATCGGCGACCGCGTCAAGATCCAGAACGGCGTGTCCGTCTACCGCGGCGTCACGGTGGAGGACGAGGTGTTCCTCGGTCCGCACTGCGTGACGACCAACGACCTCGACCCGGCGTCGGTCACGCCCGAGGGCCGCCTCAAGACGGAGGCGGACTGGCAGCTCGGGGAGACCGTCTTCCGCACCGGCGCGCGGGTCGGTGCGGGAGCGATCGTCGTCTGCGGACGGCCGCCGCGGGAGATCGGGCGCTGGGCGCTCGTCGCCGCGGGCGCCGTCGTGACGCGCGACGTCCACGACTTCGAGCTCGTCGCCGGCAACCCGGCGCGCCGCATCCGCTCCGTCTGCCCGAACGGCCTCGACCACGAGGTCGAGATCACCCGGGAGGGGACGAGCGGAGCGCCGCAGCCGGTGTGCCGGACCTGTCGCAAGATCCTGTATGAGGTGATACGGAGATGACCCTCACCACTACGAAGATGCGGATCCCGCTCGTCGACCTGCGGGCGAACTACACGGGCATCAAGGACGAGGTCCTCGCCGCGATCGGCGGGATCCTCGAGGGGATGCAGCTGACGATCGGTCCGAACGTGCGTGCCTTCGACGAGGAGTGGGCGCGCTACTGCGGCGTGAAGCACGCCGTCGGCGTCGGCTCCGGCACCGACGCGCTCCAGCTCGCGATCAAGGCCGTCGGGATCGCGCCCGGCGACGAGGTCATCACCGTCTCGTACACGTTCTTCGCGACGGCCGAGGCGATCTTCTACTCGGGCGCGCGCCCGATCTTCGTCGACATCGACGAGCGCACCTTCAACATGGACGTGACGCAGATCGAGGACCGCATCACGCCGCGCACGAAGGCGATCGTCCCCGTCCACCTCTACGGCCGTACCGCGGAGATGACGCGGATCCTCGACATCGCGCGCGACCACAACATCGCGGTCATCGAGGACGCCGCGCAGGCCCACGGCGCGATGATGGACACGGGGAAGCGCTCCGGGACGGGTGGCCGCTGCGGGTGCTTCAGCTTCTACTGCAGCAAGAACCTCGGCGCGTACGGCGAGGCGGGCGCCATCGTCACCGACGACGACGAGCTCGCGCAGGCGCTGACCCAGCTGCGCGAGCACGGCCAGGTGACGCGCTACTTCCACCCCATCGTCGGCTACAACGCTCGGCTCGACGAGATCCAGGCGGCGGTGCTGCGGATCAAGCTCAAGCGCCTCGACCAGTGGAACGCGCGCCGGCGCGCGGTCGCCAAGCTCTACGCGAGGCTCCTCGAAGGCTCGGGCGTCATCACGCCCGAGGACGTGGGCGACCGCCACGTGTGGCACATCTACGCCATCCGGGTGCCCGGCGGGAAGCGCGACGCGATGAAGGACTTCCTGTGGGAGCGCGGGATCGGGACGGGGATCCACTACCCGGTCCCCATCCACCTCCAGGAGGCGGCGCAGTTCCTCGGGTATCGCGAGGGCGACCTCCCGGTCACGGAGAGGGTCTCGAACGAGATCCTTTCGCTCCCGATGTACCCCGAGCTGACCGACGATCAGGTGGGCTACGTCGCCGACGCGGTCAAGGCGTTCATGAGGGCGTGACCGGCGGCTCGCGCGGGTGGAAGGAACGGGAGCCGCTCGAGAGCGGCCGCGTCGTCAAAGCGACGCACCCGCGGCAGACGCTCGCGCCGGACCCGCCGGAGGAGCTGCGGCGGGCCGCGGAGCTGCGGCGCGACCGTTCCCCCGAGGAGCTGCTCGAGATGTACGGCCGCGTCCTGTACCGCGACAGCGCCCAGGGCGCGCTCGATCGCCGCGTCCTGCTGCGCGCGATGTGCCTGAGCTTCGGGAGCGGCGTGCGGGTCGGGCTCGGCGTCATCGTCCGGCAGGCGCACACGTTCGAGATCGGCGACGCCGTCTTCATCGGCGACCAGGTGATCCTCCAGGGCCGTCACGACGGGCACTGCGTCATCGGCGCGCACAGCTGGCTGGGGCCGCAGGCGTACTTCGACTGCCGTGACATGGAGCTCGGCGAGTACTGCGGCTGGGGGCCGGGCGCGAAGGTGCTCGGCAGCGAGCACACCGGCGATCCCGCGATGGTCCCCATCATCAAGACCGACCTCGTCATCAAGCCCGTGCGGGTCGGGAAATGGACGGACATCGGAGTGAACGCGGTCATCCTCCCCGGCGTGACCGTCGGTGACGGCGCGATCGTCGGCGCGGGAGCCGTCGTGACGCACGACATCCCCGCGTACGCCGTGGCCGCGGGCGTCCCGGCGCAGGTCCTGCACATGCGGCCCGGCCGCGAGGAGCGTGTGTGATGGCGACGGCCGCGAAGATGACCATCCCGCTGACGAAGCCGAGCCTCGGCGACGAGGAGGCGCGCGCGCCGTACGACGCGATCGTCAGCCGCTGGGTGACGCAGGGGCCGCGCGTCGCCGAGTTCGAGAAGGCCGTCGCGGCGTACGTCGGCGCCGCTCACGGCGTCGCGACGACGTCGGGCACGACGGGCCTCCACCTCGCGCTCCACGCCATCGGCGTGGGGCGCGGCGACGAGGTCATCGTCCCCTCGCTCACGTTCATCGCGAGCCCGAACGCGGTCCTCTACACCGGGGCGGACGTCGTCTTCTGCGAGGTCGACCGACGCACGTTCACGATCGACCCCGCCGACGTCGAGCACCGCATCACCGAGCGGACGAAGGCGATCATGCCCATCGACCAGATCGGGCTCGCGTGCGACATCGATCCCATCGTCGACATCGCGCGGCGCCATGGCCTCGCGGTCGTCGAGGACGCCGCGCCGGCCATCGGCGCGCTCTACAAGGGCCGCCGGGTCGGATCGGCCGCGCACCAGACCGTCTTCAGCTTCCACCCGCGCAAGGTCGTCACCACCGGCGAGGGCGGGATGATCCTGACGGACGACGACGCCCTCGCCTCTCGCCTGCGCACGCTGCGCCAGCACGGCATGAGCGTGTCCGACCTCGCGCGCCACCAGGCCGACCGCGTCATCCAGGAGGAGTATCCGGAGCTCGGCTTCAACTACCGCCTCTCCGACATCCACGCCGCGATCGGC
>JAJYLV010000125.1 GCA_021787445.1 Chloroflexota bacterium
GAATCGCCGAGGTTCGCGACGGCGAGGCGCCGGCCGCGGACCGCCGCCGCCACGAGGGTGGACGCGGCCCGGGCGGATCCGCGCTCGCCGCTCGCGCGCAGCACGGCGTCGTTCGCCGCGCGGACCGCCGCCGAGAGGGCCGCGGGGCCGTCCGGACTGCGTCCGTCGAACGTCGCGGCGAGCGCGTCGACCGCGGCCGCGCTCGCGATGTCGCCGCCGGCCTCGCCGCCGACGCCGTCGGCGATGGCGAGGAGCGTCGTGCCGCGTGAGCGGAGCGTGACGAAGCGGTCCTGGTTGTCCTCGCGGATCCGTCCGCGGTCCGTGACGGCCGCGAGGTCAGTCACCTCCGCAGCTCCCGGGAGCGAGGTAGAGCGTCGCGGCGGCGCCGGGCTGATACGGCGTCTGCGCCGCCGGATCCTGCCGTACGACCGAGCACGGCGCGCCGCTCGCTCCCGGCTGGATCTGCCAGGGGATGAGCGGGCCGCGGAAGCCGGCCGCCAAGAGGATGTTCGCCGCGTCCGTCACGTTCTTCCCGACGACGTTCGGCGTGAGGTGCGCCGCCACCGTCGGCGATGCCGTCGGCGCGAAGCCCGGGAAGCCCGCCGTCCGCGGGAAGCCCAGGAAGAGGAGCGCGACGCCGACGAGGACCGCGACCGCGGCGAGCAGCGCGATGAGGCCGCCGATGCCGACGCGGCGGTCCGACCGTCGCAGCGGCCGCGCGGTCGGCGGGATCATCGGCATCGTCACCGTGCGCTCCCCGCGGACCGCCGAGAGAAGGTCGCGCGCGAACGCGCCGGCGCTCCCGTAGCGGCGCTGCGGGTCGCGCGCGAGCGCCTTGGCGACGACGAGATCGATCTCCGGCGCGATCCCCGGACGTTCTCTCCGCAGCGACGGCGGCGGGCCCTCGAGCCGCTCTCGGAGGAGATCCTCGGTCTCGACGCCGTCGAAGGGCGGATGCCCTGCGATGAGCTCGAACGCCACGAGGCCGAGGCCGTAGACGTCGCTGGCCGGCGTCGGCGGCTTGCCCTCGATGCGCTCGGGCGCGATGTACCGCGGCGTCGCGATGAGCTCGTGCTCGGCGGGCCCCCGCGCGGCGCGCGCGACGCCGAAGTCCGTGAGCTTCGCGACACCGCGCTCGTCGAGGATGACGTTCGCGGGCTTGACGTCGCAGTGGATGACGCCGGCGGCGTGCGCCGCGTCGAGCGCGTCCGCCACCTGCGCGACGATGCGCGCGGCCTCGAGCGGCGCGAGCGCGCCGCGCTCCGCGACGACGTCGCGCAGCGTCCGGCCGCGGACGAACTCCATGACCATGTAGGCGTCGGGTCCGTCCTGGCCCTGGTCGAAGACGGTCACGACATTGGGGTGCGACACGATCGCCGCGCGCCGCGCCTCGTCCGTGAACCGCTCACGGAACGCGTGGTCGGCGGTGGCGCCGAGGAGCTTCACCGCGACCTCTCTCCCGAGCCTCTCGTCGCGCCCGCGCCACACCTCGCCCGCGCCGCCCGCGTCGATGCGCTCGACGAGGCGGTAGCGCTCGCCCAGGACGCGGTCCCGGCGCGGCGGCGCGGTCTCGGGCGTCACGACAGCCGGAGCAGCGTCGCCAGGGCCTCCTCGTAGACCCGGTCGGCCGCGACGATCGTCAGCTCTTCGCTGAGCAGCTCGACCACGTCGTTCTGCGCGTGCGGCAGGCTCCGCTCCGAGACGGGCCGGCCGTCCAGGAGGACGGACGCG
The DNA here is from genome assembly GCA_021787445.1 of Chloroflexota bacterium. Taxonomy (GTDB): domain Bacteria; phylum Chloroflexota; class Limnocylindria; order P2-11E; family P2-11E; genus JACPOT01. The sequence continues at coordinate 1,732 of JAJYLV010000125.1, forward strand.
ACCGCGTTCCGGCCCCCGGCGGCGCGCGTCACGGCGAACTCGGCCCGGTGGGCCCCGTCGCTCGCCTCGATGCGAACAGCGACGACGTCGCCGGCGCCCATGCCGAGCGCGTAGCGCGGCCGGATGCGCACACGCACGACCTCGCCGTCGCGCCGGCGCACCGCGAAGAGGTACCCGCCGGCCTCGGACGGCGAGATGGGCTCGGCCGCGGTCCACCCCAGGCGCGACGCGAGCCAGCCGACGAGGAGGAGCGCCTGCGACGGGTGGACCTGGCGGCCGTCGGCGTCGACGCCGAAGGCGATGCGGATCCCGTCGACGCGGTCGAGCCACGGCCGCCACGCCGGAACGTCGAAGAGCTGGGTCACGAGCTCGCGCCAGCAGGTGACGCGCCCCCAGTTCAGGTCGGTGAGGCCGCACCGCCTGGCGCCGAGAGAGCACACGTGCGACAGCTCGGGCAGGGTCTCCTCGGGCCGCGCGAAGTCCGCGGAGTCGACGACGAGCCGATCCGAGATGGCGACGAGCTCCTCGAAGTGCCGCGCTCCGATGGGCGGCGCGTCGGTCCACCACAGGAAGACCGGCAGGTCGGGGACGAGGAGGGGAACGACGACGCTCACGAGACGGTCGGTGGCGCGGCCGGAGGCGCTCACGAGGATCTGCTCGTAGCTGACCATGGCGGAGCGGTCGATCGCGGGTATCTGCGCGTACAGGTCGATCCGCGGCGGCGCGTCCGGCGCGGCGGCGCGGTCGCTGAGGACGATGATCGCGCGCGAGGGGTGGCGCATGGCGAGCTCGGAGACCGTGCGCGCCGCCCTTCGCGCGTGCATCTCGCGCACCGCGACCACGACGATGTTGACGACGGCGGCGCGCGCGACGGTCGCGACCTGCTCCCGCACGTGCGCCGATCGCCCGCGGCGGACGCGGGCGAGGTCCCCCTCGAGCGCGGCGAGGGACGGCGCCTGCGTGCCCCAGACGGCCCGATCGACGGCGCTGCTCACGGCTGCCGCCAGCGGCGGCCGTCGCGCTCGATGAACGCGTCGGCCTCCGCCGGCCCCCACGTGCCGGCCGCGTACTGCGGCGGCGCGTCCGCGCTCTCGCTCCACGCGGAGAGGATCGGATCGACGAGCCGCCACTGCTCCTCGACCTCGTCCTGGCGGGTGAACAGGGTCGCGTCGCCGCTGAGCGCGTCGAGGAGAAGGGTCTCGTAGGCGTCGGGCGCGTCGACGAGGAACGACGCGCCGTAGACGAAGTCCATCGCGACCGAACGGATGCGCACCCCCTGCACCGGCACCTTGGCGCCGAACTTCAGCGAGATCCCCTCCTCCGGCTGGATCCGCAGGACGAGCGTGTTCGGCTCGAGGCCCTCGCGCTGCTCGGGAGTGAAGAGCTGATGCGGGACCGTGCGGAAGTGGATGGCGATCTCGGTCGCCCGCTTGGGAAGCCGCTTCCCGTGCCGCAGGTAGAAGGGCGTCCCCTCCCAGCGCCAGTTGTCGACGAAGACCTTGAGCGCGACGAACGTCTCGGTATGCGACTCCGGCGCCACCTCGGCGAGCTCGTGGTACCCGGGCACCCGCTCGCCCTCGATGAAACCGGCGGTGTACTGCCCGCGCACGGCACGCTCGGCGACGTCCGCCTCGCTCGTCTTGCGGATCGCGCGCAGCGCCTTCACCTTCTCGTCGCGCACGACGTTCGCGTCGAAGGCCGCCGGAGGCTCCATCGCGACGAGCGCGAGGAGCTGCAGCAGGTGGTTCTGGACGACGTCGCGCATCGCCCCGGCGCCGTCGTAGTACTCGGTGCGCCCCTCGACGCCGAGCGACTCCGAGACGGTGATCTGCACGTGGTCGACATACCGCCTGTTCCACACGGGCTCGAAGATCGAGTTCGCGAACCGCAGGACGAGGATGTTCTGCACGGTCTCCTTGCCCAGGTAGTGGTCGATGCGGAATATCTCGTCCTCGGTGAAGACCTCCTGGAGCGTCCGCGACAGCGCGTGCGCGCTCTCGAGGTCGCGCCCGAACGGCTTCTCCACCACGATCCGCGACCGCCCGGTGTCGTTGTGCGCGAGCTCGTGTCGTCCGAGCGAACGGACGATCGTCGCGTACGCCGAGGGCGGCGTCGCGAGGTAGAAGAGCCGGTCGCCCTCCGTCCCGACCTCCCGGTCGAGGTCGGCGAGCCGGCGCTTCAGATCGTCGTAGCCGTCGTCGGACTTCACCGAGACGTAGTAGAGCCGCTCGGCGAACGAGGACCACACGTCCTCGTCGATCGGCCGGGAGCGGCTGAACTCGGCCACCGCGTCGTGCAGGTGCTTCCGATACGCCGCGTCGCTGAGCTCGGCGCGGCCGACGCCGACGACCGTGAACGCCTGCGGCAGGAGCCGCTGGCGCGCGAGGTCATAGAGCGCGGGCAGGAGCTTCCGCGACGCGAGGTCGCCCGTCCCGCCGAAGATCACCATCGCGGCGGGGTCGGGGACGCGCGCGAGGCGCAGCCCCGCGCGCAGCGGGTTGACGGTGACGTCCACTACGGCCTCATTCCTTCTTGATCGCGTGGCCGCCGAATTGGTTGCGCAGGGCGGCGGCGACCTTCATGGCGAAGCTGTCCTCTTGGCGCGACGTGAAGCGCGCGAACAGCGAATGCGCCATCACCGTCGCGGGGACGCCGTGGGCGATGGCCTCGAGGATCGTCCAGCGCCCCTCGCCCGAGTCGTCGACCCAGCCGCGGATGCCCTCGAGCTCGTTGCCGTCCTGCTCGAAGGCACGCTCCGCGAGCTCGAGCAGCCAGGAGCGCACGACGCTCCCGTGGTCCCACACGCTCGCGGCCTTCCGCAGGTCGATCCCGAACTCGGAAGCGTGCAGCAGCTCGAAGCCTTCGGCGTACGCCTGCATCATCCCGTACTCGATCCCGTTGTGGACCATCTTCACGAAGTGCCCCGCACCGGTCTTGCCGAAGTGCGCCCAGCCGTTCGCGGGCGCGAGCGTGTCGAGGGCGGGACGCAGCAGGTCGATCGCGTCGTCGGGTCCGCCGAGCATCATGCAGTAGCCGACCTCGAGGCCCCAGATCCCGCCGGACACGCCGGCGTCGACGAATCGGAAGCCCGCCGCAGCGAGCTCCTGACCGCGCCGCACGGAGTCGCGGAAGTACGAGTTGCCGCCGTCGACGAGCACGTCGCCGCGCGACGCGTGGGCCGCGAACTCGTGGAGCGTCGACTCGGTCACATCGCCGGCGGGGACCATCGACCACAGCACGCGCGGCGGCTTCAGCTTCGCGACCATGTCCGCGACCGACGAGGCGCCGACGGCTCCGTGCGCGGCCGCTTCCGCCACCGGACCGGGGCTCCGATTGCCCGCGACGACGCGGTGGCCGCCGCGCGCGAGGCGGGTGACCATGTTGCCGCCCATCCGTCCGAGCCCGTAGAGACCGATCTCCATCTGTGGATACCTTCTTTCGCGCTCGACAAGGTCCCGGCAGGCATTGTGCGATACCGTTCAGAGCATGGCGGTCATCGCTCCCGCGAAGCTCGAGACGTACCGTGAGCTCGCGCGACAGCTCCGCGTCGACAGCATCCGCTGCAGCACGGCGGCCGGATCGGGTCATCCGAC
>JAJYLV010000023.1 GCA_021787445.1 Chloroflexota bacterium
CTGATCGAGCCGTCGACGAGATAGCGCGCGACCGCGCCGAGCGCGCCGCCCAGCCCAACGAGCACGAGTGCCACGATGAGGTCACCTCCACCGAGTCGTTCCGGTAGAGGTCATCAGCCGCCTAGCGCTCGAGGGCGGACCTCATCGCCACGTCGATCATACGGCGTCGTCGGACGGCGCTAGCGGCGAGTCGGTCGCCCACGCGGCGAGCGAAAGGACCTCGAGCTGCCACGACGTGAGGCCGTGGGTCTTGCCGTTCGGTGCCGACCCGCTAGGCGCCGCGGTCGATGTCCTTGGCTCTCCTCGTCGGCGGGACGAGCGTCTCGCCGGATCCGGTCGGCCGCCACTCGTGACCGGGCGCCGTGCTGTCGAACGCGCAGAAGGCCCACTTCCGCGCGTAGATGGTGATGTGATCGACGCCCGGCTTCGCGGCGCTGTGTGCGGGCGCGACGCAGCGATAGCCGAATCGCTCCGTGCTCTGGATCCCCGGCTTCCCCTTCATACCGCGGCGCAAGTCTTCTCCTTCGCCGCGCACCAGAGAAGTGGCGGGATCCGGTATCCGATCGCTGTTCAGCATCCCTGCTATCCGGACTCGGCCAGCGAGTGACACGGTCAATATCGGTGCAGGAGCGCGATGCGCCCCGCCACCGAGCACGCTCCGGCCGCCGCGACCGCGACGGCGGCGGCGCGGTTGGGAACGCGCAGGCGGTCGAGGATGTGCCCGACGTGCTTCTCGACCGTAGCGACGGAGATCCCGAGGCTGGCGGCGATCTTCTTGTCCGTGGCTCCTTCGGTGATCAGAGCGATGATCTCGCGCTGTCGGGCGGTCAGTCGCGGATCGGCGACGTGAAGCGACCGCGCGCGCAGCCACGTGCCCAGGACCTCCCGCGAGAACGCGGGCTGACCCGCGAGGGCACCCGCGAGCGCCCGCCGGAGGGCGGCCGGCGTGAGCGTCGTCGGTATGCAGCCCCAGAGCCCGCAGCGCAAGGCCTCGAGCGCGGCTGACGCGGTGTACGACGACAGCATCACGATCGTCGGTGTCCGCACGGCGATGAGCGACGGCTTCGTCCAGTCGGGTTCTCCGTCCCACACGTACAGCGCGAGGTCCGCGGTACCGAGCGCGTCGAAGCCATCCATCTTCCCGACGCGCCACACCGACGCCTCGAGGCCGAGCTCACGTACGTGGCGGAACGCGTCACCGACAGGATCGAGCACGACGAGGGTGCGATACTCGGGCGAGATCAGCGCGCCCGAAGCGACCATCAGCCGTCCTCCCCTTCCGCGTCGCGGTCGAGTCAACGCACGTCACGCCGTCTTCGACGCAGCTCAAGTCTGCCTCGGTGAGCGGCGACCCCCTCAAGGGCCGAATGCCCTGTTTCACCGGCTCGCATCCGTTGGTACCAGCGAACGGAGGAAAGTGCGTAGGTCGATACCGAATGGCTCCAGGCATCGGCGCTGGGGCCGGCTCGCTTCATGGACATTCACCATTCGCGGAGGCGGCGAGCGCGCGTCGAATGGTGTCGTCATGTGTCATTGGCCCGCGCTCTCCGCAACGGCCTCGCATATCCGATAGCCGCGGTCGGGATCGTTGTCATGATCGCGGCGCCTTCGGTCGTCCCCGCGTTGGCGTCGTCGTGCGTCGCGACCTTCGGACCGGGTATCGCTCCGCCGGAGGCGACGCCGCCGCTGGTGATCGAGGGCTACCACTCCGCGTGGTATGGACAGAGCGGCTATGCGCGCCTCGGCCCCGGTCAAGGAGCGACGTTCACGATCGCGTTCTTGAACACGGGGCCGCTCGGCTGGTACGCAGGCACAGTGGATCGCGCGGCGTACCTGGGGACGTGGGGGCCGGATCCGGGTCAAGACCGGCCAAGCCCGCTCGGTGGCGACGGCACGCAGGGCTCGCCCGACACCGGGTGGCCAAGCTGTCGCCGTGTCGCGGTGCAGCGACCCGCGTACGTGGGACCCGGACAAGTGGGCTGGTCCACGTTCGACCTCCGCGCGCCGCTCGCTCCGGGGTGGTATCGCCTCGACGTGCGTCCGCTCATCGAGCGGAGGAACACGTTCTCCGACAACACCTTCGCGAACTGCCCGACGCCCATCTCCGGGCCGCCCTGAGGAACGCGGACCGTGGGCGCAGGTCGGGGTGCGACGGCCGTCCTCCTGCTCGTGCTCGTCGCCTCGGCGTGCGGAGGGCAGGCCGGACCGTCCGATGCGACGCTCCCTCCGGCGCCGACCCTGTCGGTGCGCGATGCGGGCGCGCGGGGTGACGGCATCACGGACGACTCCGCGGCGTTCCGGACCGCGCTCGCCACGGCGCCGAGCGGTGCAGCCGTCGTCGTCCCGCCGGGACGCTACGTGCTCGCGCACGAGCTCGTGCTCCTCCGCGCCGGCCAGACCCTCGCCCTCGAGCGCGGCTCGCGCCTGCTGCCGCGCGCAACGATCCGCATCGCCGCGCCGAACGTGACCCTCCGCGGCCCGGGCGCGATCGACGAGGGGGGCGCGGCACGGATGGGGGTGGACGTCGAGGGAGCCGGCACGCTCATCGATGGCGTCGAGTTCACGAGCCTCGGCCGGTCGGGCTACGCCGCGTTCGTCCTCGTCGCCGCGAACGACGTGCGCGTCGTGCGGAGCTGGTTCCACGACTCCGGTACCGACGGCGCGATCCTGAACACCGATGGCGGGCCCGGCCTCAGCCGCGTCGAGTTCCGTGACGACCTCTTCGAGAACATCCTGCGCGACGGGATCCACTCGAAGGGCACGAACGCAGACTGGCGCGGCGGGCTGTGGATACCGGGCGAGGAGCAGAACACGGGCCATCGCTTCATCGACAACGTCTTCCGGAACGTCGCGCAGCTGCCGAGCTCCTTCTCCCTCGAGGTCCAGGACGGGCACGTCGACGCGGAGATCCGCGGGAACCGGGCGGACGCGACCTACTCGATCGTCGGGCAGCTCCGCGCCGTCGTCGTCGGCAACACGTTCGTCGGACGCACCCGATCGTGGGGGATGGAGATCGGGAACGCGCGCGACAGCATCATCTCGGACAATGTCTTCGACGTGTGCTCGACCGGTATCGTGTTCACGGGAGGACCGGATCAGCGGAACGCGGGCAACACGGTGCGCTCGAACACCTTCCGGTCGTGCGACCACGCGATCTCGCTCTCCTGGGACGGCGGAGACAACGACCTGCGTGAGTGAGCGCGTCCGGTCGTTCCTATACCCGTCGGCCGTGGCCCTTCTCGGGGCGCTCTCCATCGGCGCCGTCGTGATGGGCATCGCGCGGAGATCGGTCGCGCTCGGTCTGACCGGGTGGGTCCTCGTGTCGCTCGCGGTCTGCGCGCTGCTCGCCGGGCGTGGGCTGCGCCGGCGCTAGCGCTCCGCACTCCGCCTAGAGCTCGGCGAGCTGCGCGGGCTCGAACCGCGGGGCCGGCGCGGTCGCGATCCGCTCCCTGCCCCTGAGCGTGACCGCCAGCAGCGCGACCGTCGCGCCGGCGAGGGCGCCGAGCAGCGTGTTGAGCGACGTGCGCGGGGAGTCGGGCCGCGGCGGGACGACCGCGGGCTGCCACAGCGACGTCGATCCGGCGTCCCGGGCCCGCGCGAGCTTCAGGCCGTCACGCGTCACGGAGAGCTGAGCGATCGTCGCTTTCGTCACCTGGAGATCCTGATCCGCCTGGGCGAGGAGGAACTGCCCGTCGGGACGCGACGGTTCCGCCTGCAGCTGCTGCCGTAGCTGCGTCTCGCGGGTCGTCTGAGACTGCATCTCCTTCTGCAGGGCGGCGATCTCGCTGTCGAGCTCCCGGATCGAGCCGTCCGAGCGGTGTTGCTGCAGCTCGTTCGTGCGCGCGACGAGGGACGCCGCGATCGCGTTCGCCATCGCGGCGGCGCGCTCCGCATCGTTGTCGCGGTAGGAGATCGTCACGATGGGGTTGTCGCGGGGCTGAGAAGCGTCCATGCGGGAGCGGACAGCGCTCGCGTCCGTTCCGCCCACCTGCGCCATCGCGGGCCCGAGCACCACGTCGGTCGACGCGAGCTGCACATAGCTCTGCGCCAGGCGCGAGCCGAGCGCGACGTCCTCGACACCCGCGCTCGTCAGTGGCGAGACGTAGAGCTGCGCCGTCGCCTTGTACTCGCGGGGAAGCGGCTGACTCACGCCGAACGCGACAGCACCACCCACGAGCGCCGCGAGCACGATCGGACCGGCGATGCGTATCACGCTGGTCACCCCCTCGGGCTGTTGTGGCCGCTCACGCGGCGAGCCACCCGCCGTCTCAGCAAGGTCATGACCTCACGACACCGCTTCCCGCGCGCGTACCGGATCTCCGCCAGGCACGTCGCGGAAATCGGAAGGCAGCGTCCCGCCTCACCCAGCGGCCGTCGAGGACCTCCAGCGCGTCATCGTGGTCGAAGGTGTGCGCGGCGATGCTTCCTCTGGCCCACTCGGGTCCGATCGTGCCGATCGTGCGCTCGCGGTAGTCGGAGGTCGTGAGGACTTCGACCTCTCTCAGAACGATCCTGCGTCCGTACGAGAGGGAGCAGTCCTGAGCCGGTCGGATGAGCCGGCCGGCGTCGACGAACGGCCGGCCCGCGGGACGGGCCCAGCGTGCGTCGGTGATCACCGGATCGCCATCGTGCGGCTGCCAGGGCCCGTCGAGGCCGTCGCTCCAGAACACGGAGAGCTCCTCTCGATCGGTGGCGTGCGGCGCGGCGATCGCGGTGAAGAGCCACCACCGCCCGTCGTGATGGATCAGGGTGCTGTCGGCGGCGCGGACATCGGACAGGAGCGTCGCCTCCAGCTCCCAGCGCCACGGCGGGTCGATCGCACGCCACAGCTCGACGGTGCGTCGCGCGGCCGTCTCGGGGACGAGGTACATCTGTCCGTCGTTCGAGAAGACGTAGGGGTACGACAGGTGACCGCCTCCGCCGAGGGCGATGGGGCGTGTGGGACCGAGGGACAGATCGTCGTTCAGCTCGCCGCAACGGATGGAGCCGCGGCGGGTAGGGTCGATCTCTTCGAAGAAGAGGTACCGGTGCCCCGCATGGCGCGCGAGGAACGGGTCCGCCCATGAGGTGCCCGGCGGCGCCCGCAGGATCCGCCACCCGTCTCCCGCGCGCTCGCGCAGCGTCCGCCACCGCTTGCGGCGCACGCCGATGGCCCACTCCCGCCGCGTCGAGATGTCGTGCGCCTTGTGCGAGAGCCCCGCCGCGACGACGCGCGGAAGTGCTCCGGCGATGACGCAGGCGCGAGGCGGTGCGGCCGGCGCGAGCGGCGGGAGCGGACGCCGCACGAGCGCGCCGCGGGCGAGATCGCGGACCGCGTACGCGACGAGCCGCGCACCCTTCCACAGCGCCGCGTCGAGGTCGGCGGCGGGCGAGCCCCGGTCGAGGGGCGCCGTCGCCTCGGCCACGAGCGACGCGCACCCGATGCCGGCGGAGGTGACGAGCACGCGCAGCATGCCGTCCGCGGTCGCGAGCGGACCGAGGGGCGCGGCGTCGAGGCCGTAGCGCTCGTCACCGGCGACGCGCAGCCGCCACGTCTCGACGCTCACTTCCGCACTGCGTCCGGCCAGGTCGAGGCGGAGGTCGACCGCCTCGCCATCGTCCTTCGGATCGACGGCCCGCCCCGCCCGGTCGAGAGCGCCCCGACCGCGACGCTCGCGCCAGCGGTCGATCGCGTCCAACGCCCGCCACAGCCGAGGCACCTGACCCGGCGACGCGATGGTCACGCGAACGACGCGCGATCGATCGTCCGACCGCAGCTCGTCCAGCAGCCAGCGCTGCCATGCCGGAGGTCGAGCTCCTGACACGATGACCTCGATCTTCGGCGGACCCATCGGCGAGCGAACGGGCTGCAAGTGGCACGCCCGCTTGCGGCGCCCATCGCTCGATGTCGATCGACGATCGTCAGACGCGCGCGCGTCTATGCCGGAATGTCCGATCATTCGGAGCGGGATCGCATCACATCTCCTCCTCTCGTTCCGTTCGGACTTCTGGAGCGAGGCGGATCGCCTTGCGGCTGAGGAAGGTGGCTGGCCGACGCATCTGCGGCTGGCCCGGAGGATGGAGGACTCATTGAAGCGTTCGCCTACGGTGGTGCTTGCCATCGCGGTCGCCGGGATGCTGAGCGCCTGCCAGGGCGCCGGTGCTGTGCGGCCCTCTTCATCGTTCGCAGCCCCGGACCCCAGGCAGGTCCGCGCGAGCGTCCAGGCGCGCGACGCTTTCGAGGTCTCGCCGGCCGCCAGCGCGTCTCCGGCGCACGCCGGCAGCCACGGCGACGGCGCCGCGACCGTCACGGTCCGGGCCGTGTCAGTGGCCAGCCGCGCGGTCGGGCCCGTGGAGCGCGGAGGAGGCAAGGGGCCTCACCGCCCGATCAAGACCGCATCACCCTCGGTCGCCCCGACCGCGACGGCGACGCCCGCGCCGACGGCCGGGCTGACAGCGACACCTTCACCGACGCCGGCGCCGACCGCCACGCCGACGCCCACGCAGACCGCGTCTCCGACGCCGACGCCCGCGCCCACTCCGACGCCGAGCGCGACGGCCTCTCCGACGGCTAGCCCCGCGCCGACACCCTCGCCCGCGAGCGGCGTCAGCGTGACCTCCTTCGGCGCCGTCGCCGACGGCAAGACCGACGACACCGCGGCGATCCAGGCCGCGGCGAACGCGGCCGGGACCAATGGCTCGATCTACTTCCCGCCCGGCACGTACTACTTCGCCTCAGCGCTCTACATGAACATCCGTGGCCAGACCTGGACCCTCCAGAGCGGCGCGACGCTGCGCGCGGGCAACACGATCTACCTGCAGGCCGCGTCCGTCACGCTCGCCGGCCCGGGCGCGATCGACGAGCAGGGCGCGACCCGGCTCGGCGTTCGGATCGACTACAACGGCACGGCCGCGGCGCCCGGCGGCGACGGGGACGTGGTCGACGGCGTCGAGATGTACAACATGGGGCCGCCCTGGGGCGCTTTCGTGTTCGCCAACGGCGACTACGCGACCGTCGAGAAGTGCTACTTCCACGACGCGCTCAGCGACGCGGCGATGATCGACACCGACGGGGGCCCCGGCCACACCGGGATCTCCTTCCTGTCGGACCGCTTCGACAACATCCAACAGGACGCGATCCATTCGAAGGGCACGAACGCGAACTGGAACAACGGGACGTGGATCCCCACGTCGGAGCGGGACGTCGGATTCCGCTTCGTCGGCAACGTCGCCACGAAGGTCGGCCTCTCGGGCTCGCCGGGCTTCTCGTTCGAGATCCAGGACGGCCACGTCGGCACGATCTTCGAGAACAATCAGGCGGACCACACGTACTCGATCGTCGGACAGGTGAACGCCACGGTCTCCAACAACATCTTCGTCGGGCCGGAGGACTGGGGGATGGAGTACGGCAACGCTCGGGATGGCCTCGTCACCCGGAACTCCTTCTCGAGCTGCGGCATCGGCATCGCCATGACGGGCAACACCGATCAGCTGAACGTCGGGAACACCTTCTCGTACAACACCTTCACGAGCTGCCCGACCATGATCCAGGTCGCGTGGGACGGCGGCGGCAACACCTACATCGGTAACACGAGCTACTAGAGCTCGACGCCGAGCGGCGGGGCGTGGCGCATCGCCCGCCCCGACCGCTCCGGCGCTCGGAAGGCGCGCGCGAATACCGCCCAGAAGACCGCCGCACCGACAGCGGCGGCGGCCGCGCTTCCCGCGGCGAAGCCCCAGGCGCCCGCGACGAGGGCGCCGGCGACGCTCGCCGCGAGGGTCATCGTCGCGACGATGAGGCGAGCGCGAAGACCGTCCGCCGCGGCGGCGAGGACGCGCAGACCGAGCACCCCTCCGGCCGTCGCGCCGTTCGCGACGAACAGGAGCGCCGTCGGCACCAGCACGGCTGCCGCTCCCATCGCCGTCCGCCCGAGGAGCGCCGCCCCCAGGTCGCCGGTCCGCAGCGCGAGACCGAGCGCGACGGAGTACACGACCATCGCCGCGACGAGCGCCGCGCTGTAGCCCGCGAGCGCGGCCGGGAGACGGCGTCGCGCGGCGGTGAGGAGGCGCGCGCCCTCGGGCACGACGATGCTCGTGCCCCCGATGTACACGACGTTCAGCGGACCCAGCAGCAGCTGCGCCGCGCGGATCGCGCCGACGGCGGCGAGACCCGAGATCGCGCCGAGCGCGTACGTGCCGACGGACGTGGCGCCGACGACGGCGAGGGCGTCCGCGGCGTACCGGATGCCGAGATCCCCATTCGCGCGAAGCCAGCTCCATGCGCGAGCCGGCGCCGGAAGCGCCGACGCCTGCGCGGCGCCGAGGACCGCCGCGACGACGGCGGAGCCGCCCCAGGCGGCGATGAGCGAGAGCAGGTCGGCCCGCCCGAGAGCGATCAGCGAGCCCATCGACGCGAGCTGGGCGACCGCCCACGCGGCGTCGTTCACCACCGCCGTGCGCGGTGTCGCGGCGGCGAAGAACACGTAGCGCCAGGCGTCCTGCAGCAACGCACCGGGCATCGCGACGCCGAAGGCCACGAGCGCGAGCCCCGTCGGCCCCCCGATCGCCGCGCCGGCCGCCGCGGAGATCGCGCCGCCCACGATCCCGCACGCGACCGCCGCCCCCGTCGCGGCGGGCACCGCGCGACGGCGCGCCTCCTCCGGCGCCGCGCTCTCGCGGACCGTGAAGGGGTCCGTGGTGAGCGCGCGCGACAGGTTCAAGCAGAAGAGGTATGTGATCGAGCCGAGGGCGAACGCGCCGAAGCCTTCGGGGCCCAGCACGCGCGCCGCCAGCACGCCGAGAACGAAGTTCGTGAGGCTCGACAGCGCCTGGTCCGCGATGACCCATCCGGCGCGCCTCGCGACCGCGGCGGCGCGTGGCGTCGTCACGTCGCGTGATGGAGGAGCTCGTCGCGCGCGAGGATCCGCAGGAATCGTGCGTTCGTGAGCGTGTAGCGCGCCGCGAGCCGACCCGGCTCCGACGCCAGCCGATACGCCCACTCGAGGCCCGCACGCTGCATCCACCGCGGAGCTCTCCGTCTCGCTCCGGAGTGGAAGTCGAATGCCGCGCCCACCGCGAGGACGACCGGCGCGTCGAGGGCGGCGCGGTGATCCTCCACCCACAGATCCTGCTTCGGCGCGCCGAGGCCCACCCACACGCAGTCCGGCCGCGCGGCGTTCATCCGCGCCACCGCGGCGCGGTCCTCGACCGCGCTGAGCGCGCGGAACGGCGGCGAGTCGCAGCCCACGATCTCGACGCCCGGGTAGCGCTCGCGCATACGCGTCCGAAGGACCTCGGCGACCCCGGGCGCGCCGCCGTAGAGGTAGTGGCGGTACCCGAGGGCCCGACCGCGGTCGAGGAGCGCGGGCATGAAGTCCGGACCGCAGACCCGCTCGACGGGCAGCCCGCGGCGCCGGAGCACCCACACCAGGGGCATCCCGTCGGGCGCGATCACGCTCGCGCGCTCGTACGCGGCGCGGACGGCCGCGTTCCGCTCGCTCTCGACGATGCTGTGGACGGTGCAGAAGTGGATCGCGAGGCGCGCCGCCTCGTCGCGCGCCGCGAGGACGAGCGCGACGGCCTGATCGAACGTGATGGCGCTCACGGCGAGCGTTCCGATGCGCCGGCGCGTGGGGAGCGCGGTGCTCATGCCGGACCGCCGGCCACCGCACGCGAGGCGTCGCCGCGGTAGAGGCGCATGACGCCGAGGCCCGCGCCGACGACGCTCCAGAACCAGATGCCTCCCTGCGGGCCCTCGAGGTACGGATCGAAGGACGTGTCGACCACGATCGCGAGCCAGTAGACGAGGAGCCATGCCGCGACCGCGGACCACCATGCGTGACCCGCGGCACGCGCGCGGAGAGCGAGACGCAGAAGGGCGGCGACGAAGCACACCTGCAGCGCGATCCACAGCGCCAAGCCGGGCACCCCCATCCGCGCGAGGACGGTGACGTGGGAGTTGTGGGGGGCGCGGAGCGAGTGGTCGCTCATCGTCTGGAAGCCGTCGTCGTCGGCGAGGTTGGTCCCGAAGCCCTTTCCGTCCCAGAAGTACTCGCCAGCGAGGGTGTACGAGACGATCGTGGACCACCAGCGGATGCGGAAGTCTTTCGTCCCGGAGAGGCTCGGGTTCACGTCGTCGTCGACGAGGCTGACGAGGTTGTCCCGGATCTGAGCGAGCGAGACGACGCGGCGGTATCCGAAGTCGAAGGACGGGCCGATCAGCGCGATCGCGGCGACCGCCGCGAGCACGAAGGGAGCCAGGCTGCGCCAGCCGCGGGGCACCCGGCCCGCGAGCAGCGCGATCCATCCGACGTTCGCGGCGACGAGGCCGCCGCGGTTGAAGACGCCGGCCGCGGCCATCGCCCCCAGCCACAGCGGTAACAGGAGCGTGCGCGAGGTCCCCGCGGGGTACAGCCCGAGGAGGATGAAGGCGAGGGCGCCCGCGAGGTGCACGCCCGCGTCGCCCCCCTTGAACGTCAGCACGGAAAAGTCCGTCCCGGGGAGCATCGGTGCGGAGGCGCCGCTCACCGGCTCCGCCACCGCCGCGATGGGGATCCACACGACGAGCGGGACGATCAGCGGCGCGTACCACGAGACCGCCGTACGGAGGCGGCGCTCGCTGAGAGCGCGCGACACGGCGAGGGCGAAGATCCCGTAGATCCACAAGACGGCATCGCGGAGCGCGTCCAAGCCGTAGATGCCGAGATAGGGGATCGTCCGCAGCGCGCCCAGGAGCATGAAGGCGACGATGAGGACCTCGATCGGATGCAGGCGCGCTCGACGCGCCGTGAACAGTAGGCTCACGACCCCCGTGCCGAGGACGAGCTCGCCGACGTAGACGGGCGGGATCCCGATGTGCGCGACGAGGCGGCCCGAGAACATGTAGGCACCGAGGAGCACGCCGAGCAGCGCGACGAAGACCTCGACCCACCGGGTGCGCAGCGCGATCAGGGCCGCGACACCCGCGGCGGCGAGCGAGGCCGCGATGCCGAGCTGAGGCCACACCGCCGCGAGAGCGGCCGCGCCGCCGACGGCCGCGCCGCTCCCGACCCACGTCACGCGTCGGGGAAAGCGAACGTTCACGACAGACCCGCGCTCGCGCCGAGGACGTGCACGAGCGTGGCGCGGTAGCGCCGGGCGAGAGCGTCGTCGTCGGGGTAGCCGTCGGCGCGCCGGCGGAGAAGGTACTCGACCATGCCGAGGCCGCACACGGCGAACGCGACGCGCTGCCCGAGGTCGGGCTCGCTCGATCTCACGAGCGTCACGAGACGATCGAAGGCGGCGTCAGCGGACGCGTGCTCGAGCAGGAACGCGTTCTGAAGGACGTGGTGCGCGGCGTCCACGAGCGGCGGACCGCTCGCGTTCCACCACTCCCAATCGATCGCGCGCGCCCGCCCCGCCTGGATCCGCAGATTCCACGGCGCGAGATCGCCGTGGACGACGGCGGGGCGCACGACCGTCCCGGCGACGACGCCGCTGAGGACCTGGAACGCTCCCGTCTCGGGCACACGCGCGGCCGAGACGGCGGCCTCGAGCTCGACGGCCCAGGTCGTCGTACACAGCGGCACGGGCACCGCGAGACGGAGCCTCGCGAGCAGCGCGTGTTCGGCCGCGCCGGAGCCGGCGCCGACCGATCCGGCCAGAGGGGCCTGCGCGACGAGGCACGCCCCGTCCTCGGATGCGTCGCCGAGGAACGCGGGCGCGACGTCGCGTCCGGCGAGGTGCCGGAGCGCATCCTTCTCGCGCAGAACGGCCGCGCGGCGGATCTCCGTCCGCGCGAGCTTCACGAACGCGCGCAGCCGTCCGCTCTCGTCGATCGCCGCGGCGACGACCTTCGCGCGCCCGAGCGAGCCGCCGGCCATGAAGGCCAGCACGCACGGAATGCCGACGATCTCGGACACCGCCCGTTCGACCCACGGTGGTCGCGACCGCGTGACGACGACGGTGCGGCACAGCCGGCGAACGAGCCCGAGCCGGACCGATGCGCGCGCGAGGCCGAGAGCGATGCGCGATCGTCTTCGGAAGGGGGGATGGAGGACGAGGCCCGCGCCCGTGACCTTCGACGAGACGACGGGGATCAGCCAGCGCGTCGCTCCGCGCCCCGGCACGACCGCGTAGCGGCGCGACCAGGCCGCGCTGCCCTCGGACGCCCGTACCGGATCTTCGTCACAGACGTAGGAGCAGATCTCGTCCACGCTCTGCGTGCCGCTGCATGGAGCGGGCCCCGACCGAGCGGTGGTCTGTAAGTCCGGTATGTGCCCTGCGGAGAGACCGGTCGATGAAGGTCCTACTGGTCCACAACTCGTATCGATTCGCGGGCGGTGAGGATCGGGCGGTCGCGGAGGATCGAGAGCTCCTCGAGAGCCACGGCCACCAGACGCGCACGTACACGCGGTCGTACGCGGAGCTCGCGGCCGTGCGCTCGCTGGGAGGACGCGTCCGCCTCGCGGCCGACGTGGTGTGGTCGCGGCGAACGCAGCGGGAGCTGACGGAGGTGCTTCGCGCGTGGCGCCCGGACGTCGCGCACTTCCACAACATCTTTCCGCGCATATCGCCGTCCGCCTACGCCGCGTGCCGCGCCGTCGGCGTGGCCGTCGTCCAGACGCTCCACAACTATCGGCTCGTCTGCGTCGATGGGAAGCTCCTCCGGGACGCGCGGACGTGCGAGCTCTGCCTCACGGCCTCGCGCTATGCGGGCGTCCGACACTCCTGCTACCGCGGATCGTTCACGCAGAGCGCGCTCCTCACCGCGGCGATCGCGCTCCAGGAGAAGCGCGGAACGTGGCGCCGCGACGTCGACGCGTACGTCGCGCTCACGCGGTTCGGGCGGAGCGTGTTCGTGCGCGCCGGGCTCCCTCCCGACCGCATCTTCGTCCGCGGGAACGCGCTCCGGGCCCCACCGCCCGCTCCCTACGGCGGTCCGAGATCGGCGATCTTCGTCGGCCGCCTCTCGGCGGAGAAGGGGCTGTGGCCGCTGCTCGAGGCGTGGCGCGACGTACCCGACGTGCCGCTGGCCGTGATCGGCGACGGTCCGCTCGCGCCTGCGCTGCGCGCCGCGATCGCACGCGACGGCTGTCACAACGTCCACCTCCTCGGCGAGCTGCCGCACGACGAGGTCCTCGAGCGCATCGCCGGGTCCGGGATGCTCATCTTCCCCTCGATCTGGTACGAGGGCCTCGGCTACTCCCTCCTCGAAGCGCTCGCGAGCGGACGACCCGTCATCGCCAGCGATACCGGCGCGCAGGCGGAGGTCGTGACGCACGGCGTCAACGGGCTTCTCGTGCCGCCGGGCGACGGGCACGCGATCGCCGTCGCGGTGCGCTCGCTCGTCGCCGATCCGGATCGCGCCGCGCTGATCGCCCAGGGAGCACGACGCGTGTTCGAAGAGCGGTACTCGCTCTCGACCAGCTACGCGAAGCTGATCCAGATCTACTCCGCCGCCGACGCGATCGCGCGCGGCGCGGGGCGGACGGCGGCGTGATCCGCGCCATGCGGCCGGCGGCGGTGTCCGTCGCCGTCGCGCGTCTCGCGGTCGGACGCGCCGGATGGGTCATCGGCGATCAGGCGCTCTCGAGCCTGACGAACTTCGTGCTCACGCTCCTGGTCGCGCGCGCGGTGAGCACCGAGGACTTCGGCGCCTTCGCGCTCGCGACGACGACGTACTGGCTCGCGCTCGGCCTCGCGCGCGCGCTCACGACCGAGGCATTCGTCGTGACCTATCCCGATGCGGAGGAGGCGATCGCCGGGCGCGGTGTCGCGCGCGTGACGGGCGCGGCGGTCGGCGTCGGCATCGCCGCCGGCGCCGCGTGCCTCGTCGCCGGGCTCGTCCTCCAGGGCACTCTCGCGAAGGCGCTCCTCATCATGGGTCCCCTCCTGCCGGGGCTGCTGCTCCAGGACGCGTGGCGCTTCGCGTTCTTCGCTCGGCGCCGGGGTGGCGCCGCGCTGGCGAACGACCTCGCCTGGGCGATCGCGCTCGTGCCGACCATGCTCTTCGCCCTGACCCTGGGCGGCGGATCGGTGACCTGGCTGATCCTGGCGTGGGGCGTCTCGGGCAACGCCGCGGGGCTGCTGGGGATAGTCCAGGCCCGCATCCGGCCGCAGGTGCGGGGAACGATCGCGTGGTGGCGCGAGCAGCGGGAGCTGGCACCGCGCTTCTTCGGAGAGTTCCTCGTTCGCTCGGTCTCGAGCCAGCTGACCACGTACGGCCTCGCGGCCTTCGTCGGGCTGCGCGGCGTCGGCGGCCTGCGCGCCGCGGACCTCCTCCTCGGTCCGCTGAACATCCTGTTCCTGGCGAACGGGCTCGCCGGCGTCGCGGAGGGCGTTCGGCTCCTCGCTCGCGGCGAGCGGACCTTCCGGATCGCCTACGTCGGACTCTCCGCCGTTCTGGCGGCGTGCGTCCTCGCGTGGGCTGGGGTCCTTCTCCTGCTGCCCAGCGCCGCCGGCGTACAGATCCTCGGCCGGAGCTGGACGACGGCGCGGCCGCTCCTGATCCCGGTCGTCCTCAACACGGCGGCCGCGGCGGCGGGCATGGGCGCGACCACCGGCTTGCGCGCTCTGGCCGCGGCGCGGCGCAGCCTGCGGACCCGTCTCTCGCTCGCGGTGGTGCTCCTCACCGCGACGCTCGCATCCGCGGCCGTGGGCGGCGTCTACGCCGCCGCGTGGACGATGGCAGCCTCGAGCGCCGTGGCGAGCGCGGTGTGGTGGCGGCAGTTCTTCGCCGAGCTCGGCGAGCGGAGAGCGCGTGAGCGCGCGCCGTCTATCCGAGAGCGACCGGATCCAACGGTCGGCGTGCGCGCGCCCGCAGCGGACGCGGGACGACCGCAGGGAGCCGCGCGATGACGGAGCGCCACCCGACGTCGTGCGGCCTCTGCCGGCGCTCGACGACGCGGTGGACGGTCAGCATGACGCAGCCGGGCGTCCTATCCGCCATGGTCCGCGTCGATGGCGTCGTGCGTACGACGCACCTCGGCGAGCCACGCGTCGCGGTCGGCGGGGACCTGCCGGTGCTCGCGGAAGAGCACGCGGAGGATCGGGCAGCGGGACTTCACGCGGATCTGGTAGTCGATCTTCCGGGCGAGCGTCATCGGATCGAGCGGGGCACGCGCGAGCGCCCAGGCCTGAACGACGAGCATCGCCGGACGATCCCATTCCCCGCGCGCGGCGGCGGTCGCGGCGGCGAACGCCGCGGGTCCGGCGACACCGAGGAGCGCCGACGCGCGCCGCGCGCCTTCGGGGTCCTCGGCGATGAGCGCCGGCGCGCGCTTCTCCGTGAGGGCCCTCGGGTCGGGGGTCCCGTCGCGGTGCACTCCTCCGAGCAGGAGCTTGAAGAGGCCCTCCGCGCCGGGACGCAGACGGCGGAAGCCCCGCGGATCCATCTCCATGAGCGGAAGGAAGGCGCTCGCGGTGTAGACGGTCGACCCGCGATAGATCCGTCGCGCCTTCGCGCCGAGCTCGATGAAGGCGGTGCGCGGCGCCGGCACGGCGATCAGCTCGATGCCGACGGGGATGTGAGTGCAGGCGACGACCGGGCCGAGGTCGTGCTCGCGAGCCCAGCGCGCGAAGGCTCTCGCGATCGTGGGCCATTCGGTCGGCGGCGCCACGGAGTCGACGTCGCCCATGCCCGCGAGCGCGCGGTCGACGTTCTTCCAGACCGCCCAGTCCGGCAGCGTGCGGGTCAGGTCCTGGAGCAGCGGAAGCCACGGCGGCGCCGCACCATCGCGCGCGGTCTCGCTCCGGAGCACGAGAGGGGCCGACCGCATAACGCATACCCGCCGAGCGCCCGCCTGCCCGGCCTGGATCCCGTACGCGCGCGGGTCGCTCCGTGACCGCGCGGGTCCGCCCGGAGGTCCTCATCGTGGAGGGCGGCGCCGGGATGTCGCGTGGAGCGGTCGGCGCCGTGCGTGCGCTCGCTGCCGCGGGATATGCGCCGGTCGTGACCAGCTGCGGCCTCTCGCTGGCCGGGGCGTCGCGCTACTGCGCGCGCCGCGTCGTCGTCCCGTCGTCGCTTCGGCACCCCGAGGCCTTCGCCGCCGCCGTCCGCGCCGAAGCCTCCCGCGCGGCCTACGCCGCGGTGCTGCCGTGCAACGACGAAGCGCTGCTCGCGCTGGGCGGGCCGGCGGCCGCGCTCGTCGACAAGGTCGTCCTCGCGGAGCGCGCCCGCAGCGTCGGCTTCCCCATCCCCGAGACGGTCGTCTTCGCCACGTCGGCCGAGCTCACGCGGGCCGCGGCGACGCTGGCATACCCGGTCGTCGTGAAGCCCGCGAGGAAGAGCTATCCGGCGCTCCGCGCCGCGACCTCCGACGAGCTCCTCCGCCGCCTTCCGCGCGGCGACGAGCCCGTCCTCGTCCAGCCGTACCTCGACGCCGGGCTGCGCGGGATCCTCGGCCTCATGCACGCGGGCGAGCTCGTGGCGGCCGTGCACCTGCGTTACGTGCGCACGTGGCCCACACCGTGCGGGACCGCGGCGGCCGCGCTGACCGTCGATCCCGACGAGGCGCTGGAGCGGAGGGTCAGGGCGCTCCTCGCCGGGCACGAGGGCATCTTCCACATGGATCTCGCCGGCCCGTTCCTTCTCGACCTGAACCCGCGGCTGCACGCGACGCTACCGCTCGCGGCGGCGGCCGGGGTCGATCTCACGACGCTGTACTGCGATCTCCAGCAGGGACGCGCGGTCCCTCACGCACGCGGCCGCGGCGGCGTCTTCTATCGCTGGCTCGAGGGCGACGTACGCAGCGTCATCGCGTCGCTGCGTGCGCGGCGCATCTCTGCGCTCGACGCGCTGACCGCGCTGCGGCCGCGCGCGCGGACCGTCCACGGCTTCGAGTCCGCGGCCGATCCCGGTCCGCTCCTCGAGCGGGCGCGCTACGTGGCGCGCCGCCTCCTCACACGCGGGGCACCATCTGGCCGCCGTCGACGACCAGGACCTGTCCGGTCACGTGTGTGAGCACCGTGGCGAGCGAGACGTACGCGACCGCAACGTCCGCGGGTGTGGCGAGCCGGCCCAGGGCGGACCGGGCGGTCAGGTCGGCGAAGTGCGAGGGGTCGTGCGCCCAGATGCGCTCGGTCCGCGGCGTGCGAACGGTGCCCGGAGCGACGACGTTCACGCGTATCCCGTCCCTCCCGAGGGGAGCGACCAGCGCGCGCATCAGGCCGATGAGCCCCGCCTTCGCGGCGGAGTACGCGGGCATCCCCCACCCGCCGAGCGCGTTGAACGACGACGTGAAGGCGACGGACCGGTGAGCGTCCGTCGAGGCGCGGAGCGACGACAGGGCAGCGCGCAGGGTCGTGAATTGCGTGACGAGGTTGGCGTCGACGGACGCGCGGAACGCGGCAACGTCGATGAGGCCGGGATCGCCGGCGGCGGGCTCCCAGGGAAGCGCCCCGCCGGCGACCGCGACCACGTGGGCGATCGGTCCGAGCCCGGCCGCGCGCGCGATCGCCTCGTCCGCCGCGGCGGCGTCCGCGAGGTCGACCCGCAGGCCGAGGTAGCGCGGGCGTGGAGCGGTCGCCTCACGGTCGAGACCGACGACGCTGTCGCCGCGTGCGAGGAAGGCGTCGACCGTCGCGCTGCCGATCGCGCCCGCGGCACCGGTGACGAGGACGATCATGCGCGGCCGCTCCGGATCGTCGCCTTCGCGTACAGCGTGCTTCCCGGCGCGGGATCGGAAGCGGGCGTCGGATGGGTATGGTCGCGGCTCCTCGCCGGGCTCGGCGACGCGACGGTGCTCACGCGCCCGTTCCCCGGCCGCGCCGCGACGATCGAGGGCGCCATCGCGCGGCTCCCCGCGACGGAGCGTCCGAGGATGGCGTACGTCGACGTCCCGCGCTGGATGAGCTTCGTCGGCCGCGCGCACTCGTCCGTGTGGGGCCGCCTCGAGTACCTCACGTGGCAGGTCCTCGCGCTCCGCGCCGCGCGCCGGCTCCACCGCGAGCGCCCCTTCGACCTCGCGTGGCACCTGGTGTACGCGAACGTGTGGATCGGCTCGCTCGCGTCGCGCGTCGGGCCGCCGTTCGTGTACGGACCCGTCGGCGGCGGCGTCGCCCCCCCGCGCGGGCTCACGTGGTCGCTCGGCGCCTGGGGCGTCGGGTACGAAGCGCTCCGCGCCGCCGCCAGGACCGCCGGCCGCTGGGTCAATCCGCTCGCGCGCATCAGCTGGGGCCGTGCCGCGCTCGTGCTGACGCAGAACCCGGAGACGCGGACGTGGCTTCCGGCGAGCGTCCGCGAGCGCGCCGTCGTCATGCCGAACGCGGTCGCGGAAGCGCCGCCCGTGCCGGTGGCTGACCGCGCGCGGACGCACGTCGCGCTGTTCGCCGGGCGCCTGATGCCGCTGAAGGGCGTGCACATCGCGGTCCGCGCGATCGCGCACCTGCCGGCGTGGCGGCTCGTCGTGTGCGGCGACGGCCCTGACCGCGACCGCATCCGGCGCGTCGCGCGGTCGCTGGGCGTCGCGGATCGTGTCGAGCTGCGTGGGCAGGTACCGCACGGCGAGGTCCTCCGCCTCATGCGCGAGGAAGCGGAGGTCCTCCTGTTCCCGAGCCTGCACGAGGAGGGCTGTTGGACGGCGCTCGAGGCCGCGTCGTGCGGGCTGCCCGTCGTGTGTCTCGACCGCGGCGCTCCCCCGCTCGTCGCGACGATCGCGGTCGCGCCGGCCTCGCTCGACCTGACGGCGCGCCGCCTCGCGCGTGCGGTGCTCGAGGTCGACACGGCCGCCGTCGCGCCGAACGTGACCTCGTTCGGCATCGCCGCCCGACGCGCACAGCTGGCGCGCCTCCTGGCCGAGCGCGGCATCGTCGCCGGCACCTACGCGAGCGACCGCGCGACGGCGAGGTAGCCCCGCGCGACCGCCTCCGGGGAGTAGCGTGCCGCGCGCGATCTCCCCGCGAGCGACAGGCGCTCGCGCTCCGCGGGGTCTCTCAGGACCCGCAGCAGGCCCCGTGCGAGCGCGGCGGGGTCGTCGACGGGGACGACGATCCCCGCGCGTTCGGGACCAAGGATCTCACGCGGACCGCCGGGGCAGTCCGCGACGACGACCGGCGTCCCGCAGGCCATCGCCTCGACGATGGCCATGCCGAAGCCTTCGGTCCGCGATCCGTGGGCGTATACCGCGGCCGCTCGGAGGATGGGCAGAGGGTCCTCCAGGTACCCCGTGAAGCGCACGCAGCCGTCCAGTCCGAGGTCGCACGCGAGAGCGCGGAGCTCGCGCGCGTAGGCGGGCTCCTCCTCGCGTCCGACGAGAACGAGCTCGGCCTCGGGGACCGTCTCGCGCACGAGCGCGAACGCGCGCACGACGACGTCCTGACCCTTCCGGCGCATCACGTTCCCGACGCTGCAGATCGTCGGCGCGCGCTCGACGCCCGGCGTCGTACGTCCGGGTGCGATGCCGGGGCTCGGAAGCACGGCGACGCGGCCGCGCAGGCGCGGGAAGCGGCGCTCGAGATCGCGCGCCGCGCCCACGGACACGGCGGCGACGAGGTCCGCCCGCGGATAGAGGCAGGCCGTGAGCGCGTCGCGGAGTCGCGCGCGGGACGGGTGGAAGGACGTATAGAAGGAGGAGTAGTGGACATGCTCCACCGCCACGACCCTCGTCCGCGCCGACGAGAGGCCGCGTGCGACGATCGCCGCGCGGCTCGGCCCGTTGCCGTGGGCGAAGAGCACGTCCGGACGGGCAAGGCGGAGCGCGCCGGCGATCCGCGGGATGCCGAGCGCGGTAGGCCGGGGCCCCAGCCGGAGGTCGAGGACGCGCGCTCGGCGGGGCAGCAGGGGCGGACGCGCCTGGCGCCGCAGCGCGATGACCGTGAGCTCGACGTCGTTCCGCACGATCTCGGGGGCGAGGCGCGCGACCACGCGCGAGAACGCCCGGTCGTCGAGGTTGTCGAGGAGCATCGCCAGCGAGCGCACGCGTCAACCCCAGTGGCGCACGAACGCGCGCCGCAGCGGCAGCAGCATCGGCGGACGCCAGCGCGACATAGCGCGCATCGTGAGGAGGCCGAGCGCGCCCACGGGTGAGCCCGCGCGCGCGACCGTGACGAGCTGCGCGTCCTCGTTCGCGATCCCGTACTTGTACGCCTCGCCTCCTCGGAGGAGGCGGTACTCCTCGACCTGGTCGGCGAGCGCCTCCCGCACGGCGTGGGCGAGGAGGATGCGGCCCACCGACGCTGGGGCCCACGCGGGGTCGCGACCCGCCTGGTAGAAGGACTCGACGCCGGCGAAGCGGAACGAGTGCTGCGCCGCGACGACGCGCCCGTCGACCTCGAGCATCCACAGGCGCAGCCACTGCCGCGCCAGAGCGATGCGCGCGAACTCACGGTGGAAGGCCTCGCTCCTGGAGAACGGGGAAGGATCGCTCCAGCGCGCGCGATGGAGCGCGAACAGCGTGTCGAGGTCGCGCTCGAGGACATCGTCCGTCGACAGACGCATCACGACCTGGTGGTCGCGCCGGAGCGCGCGCTCCGCCTTGGGAACGTGGGATCGATCGGCCCTGGTGGCGTCGACGCGCAGCACCGGGCTCGACTGGTGCCGGACCGCCGCGGCATGGAGCAGCGCTCCCCAGTCCGTCCCCGCGGGGAGGGGCGACCCGACGAAGACGTCGTGCGGAACGCGGCGCAGAGCGAGGAGGAGAGCGCGAGCCCCGAGCGCGCGCTCGGCGGGACGCGTGACCGGAGCGAGCTCGTCGGAGGGGCCATGGCCGGCGAAATGGACGAGGCGCGCGACGCTCCCCGTCGCCACGAGAGGCACGACGGCGACGAGGCGTTCGCCCTGACGCGCGGCGAAGAGGTGGATCCGCCCGGGGAAGTGCCGCGACCAGCAGCCCACCCATTCGCGGGTCGAGAAGATGTTGCGCGACGCGCGCGCGAGGTCGTCCCACCCGCCCGCGATCGCGTCCGTATCGCCCACGCGCTCGACGAGGAGTCCGCCGCCGGCGATCACGTCACCGCCGCCAGCTGCTCCGCCCACGCGCCCGCGACGGCGCTCCACGACAGATCGCGACGCGCGACCGTCTCCCCCGCGCGACCCACCTCGCGAGCGGCCGTCGACGTGAGCAGATGGAGGCCCTCCGCGAGCCCCGCGGCGGTCGGCGGCGCGAGGAACGCGGCACCGCGCTCGGCGAGGTAGCGCGCGAGCGGGTACGGGGTGCCGAGGGCCGGGACCCCGATCGCGGCGGCCTCCGCGAGGCTGTTGCCGAACCCCTCCCAGCGCGATGGATACACGAAGCCCCGCGCCTGCGAGAGCGCTCGCCACTTCGCGGGTCCGCGGAGCTGCTCGGCGACGCTCACCCACGGGTCGATGCCCAGACTGCGCACCGTCTCACGCACGCGCTCCTTCTTTCCGCGCCAGTCCGGCCCGTGCAGCCGGAGCAGCGGGCGCTGGGACGGTGGGAGGAGCGCGACGGCCTCGAGGAGGACGTCGATGCCCTTGTGCTGAGGGTCGAACCGGCCCATCCACAGCACGTAGCCCCCGCTGCCCCCATCCCAGCGGACGCCCGGCGGCGCTTCGACGCCGTTGGGAGCGACGATGACGCGCCCGCGAAAGCCGAGCGCTCGCAGGTGCGCGAGCTCGGACTCGAAGAAGACATGGATCGCGCTCGCGGCGGTCACGAGCATCCGCTCGGCGAGCCACCACCATGCGAGCTTCGTCAGCCGGTGCCGGTGGACGATCATCGGGTCGTACGCGCCGCGCGGCGCGATGACGTAGGGGACGGCGCGGCGACGAGCGGCGCGCGCCATGACGACGTTCGCGAGCGTCCATGCCGAGTGCACGACGACGACGTCCGCATCCCGCACGGCGCGGTCGGGATCCCGGCACGCGCGGAAGCGGCCGCGCCCGCCGTGAGGGACGCCGCACCAGTGCACGCCCTGCGCGTCGTGGTCCTCCGCGCCGTCGTCGAACGCCACGGTCACGTCCACGCCGAGGGCGGCCATGCCCACGGCGAGACGCTGCACCGCCCCGGTCATGCCCCCATCGCCGGTGAATGCCCGCGGGTAGTAGAGAAGGACGCGCATCAGTGCCGCGTGGCCGGGCAGATCCCGAAGTAGCGGAAGCCCGCGGCCGCGGCATCGCCGGGGTCGACGAGGCAGCGGCCGTCGAACAGGAGGTCGTCACGCGTCACTTCGCGAAGCGCGGTCAGGTCGCGCGCGAATGCCTCCC
Source organism: Chloroflexota bacterium (assembly GCA_021787445.1). Taxonomy (GTDB): domain Bacteria; phylum Chloroflexota; class Limnocylindria; order P2-11E; family P2-11E; genus JACPOT01. Next base: position 22,124 of record JAJYLV010000023.1, read on the forward strand.
ACTCGGTCGCGATGACGATGGCGTCCGCGCCCAGTGCCGCGTCGCGGATGTCGTCGCAGAGCGCGACCGCTGCGGGAAGCTCGCACGGCCGCTCGCGGACGGCGGGGTCGTACGCGCGCACGCTCCACCCGCGCTCGACGAGCCGCTGCGCGAGTGCGACGGCGGGAGACTCGCGGCAGTCCGCCGTGCCGCTCTTGAACGCGAGGCCGAGCAGAGCGATGCGCACGTCCCGGCGAGCGCCGAGCTCGCCCTCGATCAGCGCGACGAAGCGGTCGAGCTGGCGGCGGTTCTGCTCGATGACGGCGCGGAGGATGTTGAAGTCGTAGCCGCGATCCATCGCGAGCGCCTCGAGAGCGCGCGTGTCCTTCGGGAAGCACGACCCGCCCCAGCCGAGGCCCGGCCGCAGGAACGCCTCCCCGATGCGCGGGTCGAGCCGCAGCACCTCGATCACGGCCCGTATGTCCGACCCCGTGGTCGCGGCCACGTTCGCGAGCTCGTTGACGAAGCTCAGCTTCGTCGCGAGGAACGCGTTGGCCGCGTACTTCGCGAGCTCCGCGCTGCGGCGATCCGTCCAGACCAGCGCCCGGGGGGTCAGATCGGGGCGCAGCTCCGCGACGGGCGTGAACGACTGGCCGAGGATGGGAGCGTAGAGCGCCTCGATGAGGTCGCGCTGGCCGCCCTCGCCGCCGGCCAGCACGCGGTCGGGCCGCAGCATGTCGGCGATCGCGCGCCCTTCGCGCAGGAACTCCGGATTCGACACGACCGCGCTCCGGTGGAGCACGTCCCGCTGTAGCCGGTCCGCCGTCCCGACGGGGACGGTCGAGCGCACGACGACGGTACCGGGCCGCGCCGCCTGGGCGATCGTCGCGCAGGCGGCGTCCAGCGCGGACAGGTCGGCGCGCCCGCCGTGGGTCTGCGGCGTGCCGACGGCGACGGCGACCATGTCCGCGCGCGCGAAGGCCTCGGACGCATCGCTCGTGACCAGCAGATCGGACGCGTCGAGCAGCTCCGGCACCAGCGGCTCTCCGAGGGGGTCGTCGTGCCGGCGGAGCGCTCCCACGCGGCGCGCGTCGCGCTCGAGCACGCGCACGTCGTGGCCCAGATGGGACCACGCGAGGGCCGAGGCGAGACCGACGTACCCCGCGCCGACGACGGCTATGCGCACGACGAGGGGCTCCGTGGCGATGGCACGAGGCCCGCCGACGTGATGGCGCGCGCGGCGCGCTCGACGACGATGTCGAGCGGCTCCGCCGCGTCGAGGTGGACGCAGCGGTCGCTCGGCGGCGCGACGCCCTGCCACGCCGCGAGCTGACGCTCCGTCTCCTCGAGGGGAAGCTCGGGCTTCCGTTGGCGGAGGACCGCCGCCGGCGCGCGCATCAGCAGCAGCAGGTCCGGCTGGGGAAGCAGCCGGCCGAGGAACGATGCCGCGGCGGGCGGAACGTCGATCCGATAACGGCGGGGGTCGACGGCGATGTCCGGCCACGGCCGCTCGACGATCACGAGGATCCCGCGCTGCACGAGCGGGAGCAGTTGGAGCCTCCAACCGACGAACGTATCGAGAAATAGGTAGGCGATCTTTGCGTACGACGCGACGCGGCCGTAGGGCCGCGCCGCGTGGGGGCGCGTGACTACGCGATCCTCGGTACGGCGGGGCAAGGCTCGCGGTCGTTGATGGATGCGCATCGTCGCGTCAGTGCCAAAACGGTCCACGAGTCGCATCGCGAGTGCCGTCTTTCCGGCACCGTCGGGACCCGCGATCGCCACGATCCCACCACGCATGCTTCGTATCCGTCGTCGCGAAGGTGTGGCCATCTTCCTCGTGGGGTCGCCGACTTGCACTTTTCGTGCGCGTGAGCGCGAAGGAAGCGGAGCGGACGCCGCTCGTGTTGACGCCGTCACAGGTGTCGCACGACGAGATCTCGCTCCCGCGGGCCTTCGACGACCATGACATCCCGGCGGTCGCGCGATCGCGCGTCAAGCGTCTCGTCGACGTCGGTCTGGCGCTCTTCGCGCTCGTCGTCCTGCTTCCCGCGCTCGCGCTCGTCACGCTCGCGATCTGCGTGACCTCGGGGTGGCCCCCGCTCTACTCGCAGACGCGGCTCGGGCTCGGAGGACGGCCCTTCCGCATGTGGAAGTTCCGGACGATGGTCCGCGACGCCGACGCGCTCTGGCCCCAGGTCGCCGCGCTGAACGAAGCGCCGTTCCCGGCGTTCAAGGTCCGGCGCGACCCACGGGTCACCGCGGTGGGCCGTGTCCTCCGTCGATCCAGCCTCGACGAGCTCCCGCAGATCGTCAACGTGATCGCGGGCGAGATGAGCCTGGTCGGGCCGCGCCCGCCGCTCCCGCGCGAGGTGCAGGCGTATGACGTCGTCGCCCTGCGGCGGCTCCGCGCTCGGCCGGGCATCACCGGGCTGTGGCAGGTCGAGGAGCGAGGGCGGGCGGGGACGTCCTGGGAGTCATGGGTCTCGCTCGATCTCCAGTACATCGATCGATGGGACCACGCGCTCGACGCAACGCTCATCGCGCGGACGCTCTGGGAGGTCGTCCGCATGTCCGGCCACTGACGTCGCTGCGGTCCACGCCGCGCACGGTCCACGGCAGAGAAAGGATCGGACATGTTCTGGGACGAACGGCCCGTCCTCGTCACAGGGGGAGCGTCCTTCATCGGATCACACCTCGTCGACGCGCTCGTCGCCAAAGGCGCCCGGGTGCGCGTCGTCGACAACCTCAGCTCCGGTCGTTTCGAGAACGTCAGCGGGCACATCCGCGCGGATCAGATCGAGTTCGTCCGGGCCGATCTGACCGACCCGGGCGTCGCCGACGAGGTCATCCGCGACCGGAGCATCGTCTTCCACCTCGCCGCCGATCACGGCGGCCGCGGCTACGTCGACCTTCACCAGGCGGCCTGCGGCTCGAATCTGGCGCTCGATGGCATGGTCTTCCTGGCGGCGAAGCGCGCCGGGGTGGACAAGGTCGTCTTCGCGTCGTCCGGCTGCGTGTACCCGAACCACCTCCAGCAAGACCCCCGCGAGATCCTCTACCTGCGCGAGGAGCTCGTCGGGCCGCCGTACGACGCCGACAACATGTACGGGTGGGCCAAGCTCATGGGGGAGATGACCCTGCGCGCGTACGCGCGCGACTGGGGGCTGAAGAGCGCCTCCTGCCGGTACTTCACCGTGTACGGCGAGCGCGGCAAGGAGGACCACGCGGTCATCGCGATGATCGCCCGCGCGTTCATCCGGCAGGACCCGTTCGAGGTCTGGGGCACAGGCGAGCAGATCCGGAACTGGACGTACGTTGGCGACATCGTCAGCGGGACGATCCTCGCCGCCGAGCGGATCGACGACGGGACGGCGGTGAATCTCGGGACGATGGAGCGGACGCGCGTCATCGACGCCGTGCGCGAAGTGCTCCTCTACACCGGACGCCACGCCGAGATCCGGCTGCGGCCGGACATGCCGACCGGTCCCCTCAACCGCGTCGCGGACAACTCGCTCGCGCGACGCCTGCTCGGATGGGAGCCCACGGTGGATCTCATCTCCGGGCTCCACCGGACGATCGACTGGTACTTCGGGACGAAGAGCGATCCCGACGACGTCCGCTCCTACCTCACCCAGGCGCTGACCGAGCGCAAGCCCGCGCGCCAGGCCGTGCCCATCGAGCTGCATCCGGCGCCGGCGGTCGCGTCGACGAGGTCCGACGCATGAGCGAGCGGCGCGGCGCGTTGAGCTGCGAAGCGCGCTCCGGCTCGGGCAGGCTCCCGCGCATCCAGTGCGCGCCGACGGTCAGTCCCTGGGTGCCATCCTCTGGACGAGGATCCAGACGCCGAAAGCGATGAGGAGGATCGGCCACAGGACGTCCGTCTGGATCCATGAGAGATACCCGAGATCCTTCAGAAGGTAGTACCCGCCGACGACGATGAGGAGGATCCCCCAGAACGGGGTCCATCCCCATCCGCGGCGGTAGTAACGGCGGTCCGCGCGGCGCCAT
>JAJYLV010000126.1 GCA_021787445.1 Chloroflexota bacterium
GACGCGTCGTTCGCCGAGGCGACGCACCTGCTCGCGACCGCTACCTCTCTCCCCGACCTCACCTCGACGGCCGTTCGTGATCTCGCGCTCACGCACGCGCCGCTCCCGCTACGCGACGTCACGACGCTGCGTCAGCGTCGCGCCGACGACGAGGTGGTCTACCTTCCGGACAATTGGGATCGGCGCGTCGACGTGCGCGATCGGCTGCCCGACGCGCTGACGGATGGCCACGGCGGCAGCCTCGCCGATCGCGAGATCGTGGCGACCTCCGCGCAGGTCATCCGCGGCCACGCGGTGCCTCCGGACGACCGGTCCCTCGCGTACCGGGCCCTCGCGGTGATGGTGAGCGTGGCCATGGTGTTCGTCGCGCTGCGCGTCAGCGGCGCGATCTCCCGTGTCGTCGTCGAGGGCGTGCTTCTCTCGAAGGCGGCCACGCTCCCGCTCGGGCTCGCACTCCCCCTCGTCGAGGATGCCATCCTCGCTCTGCTTCCGGTCGCCCGCGGGGGGCTCGCACTCGCCCGGACGGTGCTGCGGTTGTTCGCGGACGTGCTCGCCTCGGCGGGCGACCTCCTCGCGTCGATCCCCCGCGCGCGGCTCGACCTGGCGCGGGCCGCCGTCGAGTCCGCCCTCGGGAAGCTGTCCGCGCGGTGAGGCCGCTGGTCTCGAGCGGATCCGCGCAAGCACTCATCGAGTTCGCGCTCGTCCTTCCGTTCCTCCTCGCCTTCGCGTTCGCCATCGTCCTCGTGACCGATGTCGGCGTCGCGCGCCTCGCCCTCGAGCACGCCGCCGCCGAGGGCGCGCGCGTCGGGTCACTGACGAATGACGACGCGAGCATCGAGAGCGCGATCCGCGCAGCCGTCGCGCCTCTGCCGCGCGACCGCGTCGTCGTCACGATCGAACCGCGCGAGCACGACGCGCCGCGCTCGAACGATCCACGGGGGTCGATCCTGCGTGTCGAGCTGCGGTACGTCGTACCCGTGCCGCTCGGCTTCGCGGGCCTGCCCTCGGTCGCCGTCGCGGGTTCCGCGGCGCGGGTGATCGAGTGGACGCCCTGAGCGACGACCGCGGCCAGACGCTCGTGCTCGTGGCGGTGCTCCTCGCGGTCGCCGCTGTGGCGCTCGTCGGCTTGCGCACGCTTTCCGACCGGATCCTGGATGTCGCACGCGACGACCGCGCCGGCGAAGCCGCCGTCGCAGCGGCGGGCAGCGCCGTCGCCGACCTACGGCTCCTCCGCGCGCGTGAGCTGGGTCATGAGCTCGACCGCGCCGAGACCGCCGCCTTCGTCGCCGAGCCGACCGTGGACAACGCCGCACGCGACGCCGCGGTACGTCTCGCGCGCGAGCATGGCCGGGCTGATCCCGCGGGCGTCGAGGTCCTGAGCTTCGGGTACGAGATCGAGGTCCACCTCACGCTCGCGGGACGACCCCACACCGCGCTGCTCGAAGCGGCGCCGTGAGACGTCTCGCGCCGCGTGACCGTTTGCGTCCCGCGCTCGCCGTCGTCGCGCTCGCGCTCGCGGCCCTCGCCGCCGCCGTCTCGCTCGCGCCGTCGCATGAGCACGAGGCGCCGCGGCCCCCCGTATCGACGGCCGAGCGGCTCGGCGCACGGACCTGGGCCCTCGCCATCCCGGCCTCGTGGCTGGCCGCGCCGCTGCCGGGGCTTCGCGACGAGGACATCCTCGACCTCTTGGGCACACGGCCGGGAGAGCGCGCGACCGTGACGTCCGTCGCGAGCGGCCTGCGTGTGATCTCCTCCGACGACCGCGCGCTGGTCGTCGAGCTCACCGCCGAGGACGCATCGTCGATAGCGAGCGCACGGGCACGCGGGCTATCGCTCGTGCCCATCCTCCGCTCGGCGCGATGAGGCAGAGACGGCGCGTCACCGTGTGCGGCGACGCGTTCGACGACGCCGTCGGCGTCCTGGGCCTCGAGAGGGTCGACGATGCGCCCGACGTCGTACTGCTCGACCTCGCCGATGCCGCGGCCATTGCGCGGGCCGCGACGATCGACGCGGCGATCCCGCGCGTCGCGACGGGGCATGCGCCGTACCACGAGCTTCTGAGCGCGCTCGGGGTCCGCGTCCCGCTCGTCGATGTCGTCGACGCGGCGACGGTCGGCCCGCTCATCGCCGCCGCGCTACCGGCGGCGGCATGCCGAGCGACGCGCACCGTCGTGGTGACCGGGCCGTCGGGTGGTGTCGGGCGCACTCTCCTCGCCGTCGGTCTCGCGACGCGGCTCGCGGCGCGTTCGTCCGTCGCGGTGATCGACCTCACCGGCACGGGAGCCGCCGGGTGGTGGCTCAGCCTCGCCGGGGGGACGTGGTCGGATCTCGAAGGCCTCGCGGATGAGCTGACGGCGGAGCACCTTACCGTCGTCGCGGCCGAGGAGGAGCGCATCCGTCTCGTCGGCGGTACATCCGCCATGCCGAGCGTCGCGCTGGCTCGCGCTGCCGTCCATGCCGCCGCCGCGCTCGCGGACCTCGTGATCGTCGACGCGCCGGTCCTCAACGACGAGCGCACGAGCGCGTTGCGCGACCTCGCGGACCGCCTTCTGCTCGTCGTTGCCGACGATCGCGCCAGCGCCGCGCGGCTCGCGGCGCTCGAGGTCGTCGACGACCGCGTGTGGGTCATCGGATCGCGCACTCGATCCGCCACCATCGGCGGCGTCGCGCTGCTGCGCACGTTGCCGGACGATCCCGCGGCCGTCCGCGCCGCGAGCGGCGGCCCGACCCGGGTCGCCGGCGCGCTGGGGCGTGCCTACGACGACCTCGCCGAGCTCCTCGCGATCGACGCGTCGTGACGCTCGCTCTTCGCGCGCGTCTCGAGCGCGCCATCGTCGCCCGGCTCCGGGACGCGCCCGACGGACGGCCGAAGCGGGAGCAGATCGCTCCGCTGCTGCGTGAGGCGCTCGTCGCCGAGCGCGCCGTCGTGCCGTCGGGGGAGATGCGCGCGCTCGAGCGGTGGTTCGACGACAAGCTGTTCGGTCTCGGAGAGCTGGCGCCGCTGCTCCGCGACGAACGCGTGAGCGAGGTCATGGTCAACGGTACGCGCGGCGTCTGGGTCGAACGCGAGGGGCTCCTCGAGCGGACGGGCATCCGCTTCTCCGATCCGGAGGAGATCCTTACTCTCATCGAGCGCCTCGTCGCGCCTCTCGGGCGGCGGATCGACCACGCCGACCCGCTCGTCGACGCGAGACTGCCGGACGGCTCGCGCGTCCATGCCGTGATCCCGCCGATCGCGCTCGCGGGGCCCGTGCTCACGATCCGCCGGTTCTCCAGCCGTCCGCTCGCGCCCGACGATCTCGTGCGCCTCGGGACGGCGAGCGAGACCACGGTGGCGTACCTCGTCGAGGCCGTCCGCGCGCGCCGCAGCATCCTCGTGTCCGGCGGCACGTCGAGCGGGAAGACGACGACCCTGAACGCGCTCGCGTTCGCGATCGGCGCCGAGGAGCGCATCGTCACGATCGAGGACTCGGCGGAGCTGCGGCTCCCGCAGGCGAACGTCGTGTCCCTCGAGACGCGTCCGCCGAGCGTGGAAGGGCTCGGGGCGATCGACGTCCGCACTCTCCTGCGGAACGCGCTTCGGATGCGCCCCGATCGGATCCTCGTCGGTGAGGTCCGCGGCGGAGAGGCGCTCGACATGCTGCAGGCGATGAACACGGGCCATCGTGGATCGCTCACCACGGCGCACGCGAACGGTCCCTACCACGCGCTCATGCGCCTCGAGACGATGGCCCTCATGGCGGGCGTCGACATACCGCTCGCCGCCGTGCGCGAGCAGATCGGACACGGCATCGACCTCATCGTCCATCAGGAGCGCGACGCCGCCGGTCGGCGCCGGATCGTCGAGGTCGCCGAGCTCCAAGGCTGCGCCGAGGGGAGCTACGCGCTGCGAACGGTGGATCCGTGAGCGTCGCGCTCGCCATCGCGGCGGTCGCGGTGGGCGCCACGGCGATCGATCCCCGCAGCCTGTGGAGCATCATCGGTAGGCTCGCCGGTCGCCGGCGTCTGCGTCGCGATGCGCGCGCGTCGCGCGCCGCGTTGCCCGCGCTCGTCGCATCGCTCGGTTCGGCCCTCTCGGGCGGGCTCTCGCTGCAGCAGGCGTTCGCCGAGACGGCGCCGGCCTTGCCCGCGTCGCTCGCCGTGCCGACGCGACAGGTCGCGGCGTCGCTCGCGCTCGGGGTCCCGCTCGCCGACGCCATCGTCGCGTACCGCGGGGTCGTGCCGGACGAGGACGTCGCTCCGCTGGCGATCGTCCTCGCGTCCTTCGTCCGTGCCGGCGGACGCGTGCGGCGGAGCCTCGCACGGGTCGAGTCGCTCCTCCGCGGTCGCCTCGCGCTCGAGGAGGAGCAGGCGGCGCTCACTGCTCAGGGCCGCGCGTCCGCGTTCGTCCTCGTCCTCCTGGCGCCGCTGGGCGGCATCTTCTTCGCGATCTCGATGCCCGACTACGTGCCGATCCTTCTGCAACGAGGGCGCGCGCTCCTGGCCGTCGCGGTCCTGCTCGAGATCGTCGCCGCGGTGTGGCTGCGGCACCTGCTGCGTGTCCCGCGCACGGGATCGGCGCTCGCGTCGCTCCTCGACGCCGTCGTCGTCGGCCTCGACTCGGGGATGACGTTCGAGCAGGCGCTGCGCGCGCTCGTCGACCGCGCTCCCGCCGTCGGGCGGCTCACCGAGGCGCGACACCTGCTCGCTGATCTCGCGCTCGCTCAGGGCGGGCGCCGGGCGTTCGCGAGCTTCGGTGCGGCGGGTGCGGCGGAGGCGCGCGTGGCCGCGCTCATCTCCTCGTCCGTCCGGTTCGGCGCTCCGCTCGCGGACCTCCTCGTGCTCCAGGCGGACGCCCTGCGTGAGTCCGATCGCCGTCGCGCCGAGGCCGCCGCGCGTCGCCTTCCCGTTCTCCTTCTCTTCCCGCTCACGTTCTGCGTGCTGCCGGCGCTGCTGATCGTCTTCCTCGGACCGCCCTTGCTGTCCGTCGTGAGCTGAGATCGTTGATCCCGCCCGCGAGCTCGCGCAGCCTCCGCGCGTTCTTCGGCGCGTACGCTCGCGCGTCGTTGTTGAAGTACGCGTACACGTCGAGGCCGCGCCGCCGCCACCAGCGGATGCGCTCGGCCCACTGGCGGAGGACCGCATCGGAGTAGTCCGTGCCGCAGCGCTCCGCCCGGCCGTGGAAGCGGACGTACACCAGGTCGCTCGTCACCGCGTGGAGCGGATCTTGCGCGGTCGGCTGGCCCTCGGCGTCGACGAGGCAGAGGGCGACGCCGAGCTCGCGCAGCACGGCGAGCGCGTCGTCGGTGAACCACGTC
>JAJYLV010000127.1 GCA_021787445.1 Chloroflexota bacterium
GAGATCGAGGACGGCGTCCGCTTCACGACGCGCCTGACCGACGTCCGCCCCGAGGACGTCCGGGTGGGTCTCCCCGTCGAGGTCGCCTTCACTCCCGTGCGCGACGGGACGAAGCTGCCCCTGTTCCGGCCCGCTCGACCGATGCCGTAGAGTCCCCCCGGCGAGAGGGAGGTGCCTCATGCGACTTCGCACGCTGTCGGTCGTTCTTGCGCTCGTCTTTTCCGCATGTGGGGCGGCCACGCCGGCCGCGACGTCGGCGCCCTCGAGCGCCCCGAGCGCGGCCGCGAGCAGCGGCCCCGCGACGGCGGCGCCCGAGCCGGCCGTCACGATCACGTTCTGGCACGGCCAGAGCGGGGTCCTGGGCGACCGTCTCAAGGCGCTCATCGACAAGTTCAACGCGTCGCACAAGATCCAGGTCCAGGCGACGTTCCAGGGCTCGTACACCAATAACGAGCTGCAGACCAAGCTCATCAGCGCGGTCCAGGCGGGGAGTCCGCCGGACATGGCCCAGCTCACCGGGCTCGCCGACGTGGCGAACTTCTACAAGGCGAAGGCGATCGCGCCCCTCCAGCCGTTCGTAGACGGTCCCGACGGCCTCACGAAGGACCAGCTCGCGGACATCGTCCCGTCGTTCCTCGACGACAACTCGCTGACGATCAACGGCAAGAAGACGATCGTCTCGTGGCCGATGTCGAAGAGCGAGAGCGTTCTCTACTACAACCCGGACATCCTGAAGGCCGCCGGCGTGAGCGTGCCGAAGACGTGGGATGAGTTCCGGACCGCGCTCCAGACGGTGAAGGCGAAGACGAGCTTCACGCCGCTCGAGTGGACGCCGTCGATCTACGACTTCTTCCTCCCGTACCTCTTCTCGGAAGGGGGCACCGCGCTCTCGAGCGACCTCACCAAGGCGACGTTCAACTCGGCTGAAGGCGTGAAGGCGCTCCAGTACGAGGTCGACCTCGTCAACACCGACAAGACCGCCGTGGTGACCAAGGGCTACGACTGGCAGAACCCGTTCGCCCAAGGGAAGATCGCCTTCGCGGTCTCCACGAGCGTGAGCGTGCCGTACATCGAGCAGGCGATGCCCAAGGACCACACGTTCAAGGTCGGGATGGCGCCGCTGCCCGCCGGTCCGAAGGGATCGAAGACGAACCTGTACGGCAACAACATCGTCGTCTTCGCCAAGGCCCCGCCCGACCACCAGCGCGCGGCCTGGATCTTCCTCAAGTGGCTCACGGACACCGATCAAACGGTCGCCTGGAGCCTCGCGAGCGGATACATGCCGCTGCGGGTGTCGGCGAAGAACTCCGCTGCGTTCAAGGACGCGGCGGCGAAGGACCCCCGCCTCCTCATTCCACTCGCCGGAGCCCCCGGCGCGGTCGGGAACCCCGCGAGCCCTGACTGGCCGAAGATCCAGGGTCCGCTCGGTGACGCCGTGACCGCGGCGCTGCTCGGCAGGTCGAGCGCGAAGGACGCGCTCGACACGGCCGCGAAGAAGGCGGACAGCATCCTCAGCGGGTACTGATCGAACGAGCGTGAGAGGGCGCTGGCGCGAGGCGATAGAGGGCTACCTCTTCCTCGCGCCCGCCCTCCTCATCATCGGCGCGTTCCATGTCTGGCCCGCGATCTACGTCCTCTACATGAGCCTCTTCCGCTGGGAGATCGCGCAGGGACCCTTCCTGGGCCTGCGCAACTACCAGCATCTCCTCGAGGACGGCGACTTCCTCCGGTCGGTCGGCCTCACGGTCGTCTACGTCGTCGGGACGGTCCCGCTCGAGATGGCCATCGGCCTCGGGGTCGCACTGCTCCTCCATCAGCGCCTCCGCCTCCGCGGGATGTTCCGGCTGCTGTACTTCCTGCCCTACGTCACCTCGCAGGTCGCGGTCGCCCTCGTGTGGGACTGGGTGTTCAACCCCACGTACGGCCTCGCGAACGGGATCCTCGTCGGTCTCGGCGCTCCGACACGGACGTGGCTCCTGCAGCCCGACGGGCTCTTCGGGCGTGACCTTCCGCCGAGCCTGGCGCTGGCGTCGATCATGTTCGTGACCATCTGGTACTACCTCGGCTTCCACGCGGTCGTGTTCCTCTCCGGCCTCACCTCGATCTCCGACGAGATCCTCGACGCCGCGCGCATCGACGGCGCGGCGGGCCTTCGGCTCTTCCGCCACATCACCTTCCCCCTCCTGTCGCCGACGACGTACTTCCTGCTCCTCATCGCCACGATCGGAGCGATGACGTCGTTCAACCTCATCTACGTCATGGGCGGCGGCTCGACCCTCGCGGGGTGCGGCGGGAACCCCCTCGGCACGACGGAGGTAGCGGCCCTCTTCGTGTTCGACCGCTTCTGGTGCCAGACGGAGCTCGGCTACGCGAGCGCGGCCGCGTTCGCGCTCGGCTTCGTCGTCATCGTCTTCACCGCGGCCAACAACCGGATCTTCGCCCGGAGGGTGTTCTACGGATAGCCTCGCCCGCCTCCGGCGGATCCCGCTGTACGTGCTCCTCGCCGCCGGCGGCGTCGTCATGGTCTTCCCGTTCATCTGGATGCTCTCGACGTCGCTGAAGGACGAGGCGGGAGCGACGGCCTTCCCGCCCACCCTGCTGCCGTCGGAGTGGCTGTTCTCGAACTACGCCGACGCCTGGACGGCCGCGCCGTTCGGCCGCTACTTCCTCAACAGCGCGGTCATGGCGCTCGGGCAGGTCGTCCTCAGCCTCGCGACGTGCAGCCTCGCCGCGTACGCGCTCGCGCGCATGCGCGTCCCCGGCCGCGGCCCTCTCTTCGCCGTGCTCCTCGCGACGCTCGTCATCCCGCCCGAGGTGTCGCTCATCCCCAACTACATCTCGATGCAGCGCCTCGGCTGGTACAACACCTACCTCGCTCTCATCGTCCCGTTCGGAGCGTCGGTGTTCAACGTGTTCCTGCTGCGGCAGGCGTTCCTGCAGCTCCCGCAGGACCTCTACGAGGCCGCGGTGCTGGAGGGCGCGACGCACCTGCGCTTCCTCTGGAGCGTCGCGCTGCCGCTCATCCGTCCGACGCTCGCGATCCTCGCGCTGCTCACGGCCGTCCGCGCCTGGAACGACTTCCAGTGGCCGCTCATCGTCACGAACACCGCGGACCTGCGCCCCATCCAGGTCGGCCTCACGGTCTTCAAGAGCGACGTGAGCACGAACTTCCAGCTGATGATGGCGGCGTCGGTCCTCGCCGTCGCGCCCGTCGTCGTGCTGTTCCTGCTCACGCAGCGCCAGTTCATACAGGGCATCGCGCGCACGGGGATCCGCGGCTAGGCCGCGGATCCCCGCCCGGCGCTACTTGTACAGGCTGTCGATGAACCCGCTCTTCTGGAGCGCGTCGACGAAGCTCGTGTCGACGAACGACTGTGGGTCGGCGGTCTTCGCCTTCGGCTCGGTCGCCGCGAGCAGGCCGAGCGCCGCCTTGACCTCGTCGACCGCGGGCGTCGGCACCTTGTTCAGGTGCGGCGCGAGGTCGTCGTAGGTCTCCTTCAGGAGCGCCTGGTCCGTGATCTTCGTGTACCTGCCGATGATCGCCTCCGTGGCCGCGGGGTCCTTGATCTCCACGGAGATCGCCTCGGTCTCGGCCTTGACGATGGCCGCTACGAGGTCCGGACGCTCCTGGATCGTCTTGCGGCGGACCGCCACCCACGACGAGGGGTAGCGGAAGCCGACGTCCGCGACGTTGACGAGGGTGTTCAAGCCCGCCGCCTTCGCCTTCGAGTACGTCGGCATGGAAACGGCGCCGGCGGCGACCTGGCCCGACTCGACGGCCGCGAGGATCGCCGGCACCGTGTTCGTGTGGACGAACGTCACGTCAGTGGGAGTGAGGCCGAGCTTCTGCAGTCCGAGGACGGCGGCGTAGTACGTCGCCGTGCCGATGCCGGTGGCCGCGACCTTCTTGCCCTTGAGGTCGGCCGCGGTCTTGACCCCTTTCCCCGAGATGAGCCAGAAGAGCGGCACCGAGATGGGCGCCGCGACGTAGACGATGTCCCCGCCCTGGAGCGTGGCGCTCATCGCCTCCACCGAGATCTGCAGCGCGGTGATCTTGTCGGCGAGGAGCGCTGCCGTCGGCGACGAGCCGCCGCCGATGTTCTCGAGCGTCGCGTCGAGCCCGTACTTCGCGAAGATGCCCTTGTCCTTCGCGACCCACGCGCTCGCTTGGTTCGAGCTGACCGCGGCGTAGCCGATCTCGATCTTCTCGAGGGCCTTGCTCGCGGACGGCGCGGCCGTCGCCGCGGGCGCCGGCGCGGCGGCGCTCGCCGTTGCGGGCGGGGACGCGCTCGGCGCGGCCGTCCCGCCGCAGGCCGTGACGAGCAGGACGCCGACGAGGACTGACGCGAGTCCGCTCCTACGCACTGAGGTCGTCCTCGAGGCGGTTGAGGCCCATCGCGCGCAGGAGCGGCAGGTTGGTGATGCCCATGTAGCGCACCGGCTTGTTCGGGTCGTCGTTGAAGTGCTGGTGCCACTCGTACAACGGCACCGAGATGACGTCGCCCTCGGACCAGTCGTAGCGCTTGTCGACGATCACCGTGTGGCCGCGGCCCTCGATGATGTACACGAGCGCCTCGTTGAAGTGGCGGTGCCGGCCGGTGTGGTCGCCGGGAGCGATCTCGGCGATGAACATGCCCATCGTCTGCACCATCGATCCGAGGAGGATCGGCTCCGAGATGAAGGCACGCCGGCGCTTGCGGCCGGGGACGTCCTCGAGCTTCAGCTGCTTGGTGTGCACGATGACCGGTCCGGACTGCGCTCGCTTCCGCGTCTCGTCCGAGAGCTCGATCAGCTGCTCATATTCGGTCTTCGTCTGAGCCACCTTGTCGCCCTCCTTGCGTCTGCCGAGGGCGTCGGCCCCACGGCGTACGTTCGCGAAGGTATGATCGTTCGACCTTCGCGTCCAGCCGCGAGGAGGACGGGAAATGAGCGGGCGGTCCGGGTGGCGCGGTCGCGTGGGCATGGTGCACCCGTCGCGGGGTGACACGCTCATGTACGAGTACTACCGCGCCGCTCCCGCGGGGATCGTGATCGTTCCCGCCGCGCTCAACCTCCGCGAGCTGAGCACCGCGGAGCTCGATCGCGTGTACGAGGGATACGAGGCCGCCGTCGCGGACCTCGCGTACGAGGAGGTCGACGTCGTCGTCCTCGGCGGGTCGCCCCCGGTGACGCACAAGGGCTACGGCTTCGAGCGCGTCCTCGTCGAACGCGCGCAGCGCCTCATCAGCTGCCCCGTCGTGGCGCTCGTGCGCTGCGAGGTCGAGGCGCTCCAGGCGGTCGGCGCGAAGC
>JAJYLV010000024.1 GCA_021787445.1 Chloroflexota bacterium
CGTGGTCCGTCTGCAGCTTGCGCTCCAGCGGCGCGAGGTCGGAGAGCTCGACCTCTTCCTCGCGCCCGCACTCGCGGCACACGAGGTGTCCGTGGCGCTCCACGTCGGTGCGGTGCCAGCGCGTGACGCGCCCGTCGATGTGCGTGTGCGTCACCGCGCCCAGCCGCTCCAGCGCCTCGAGGTTCCGATAGACGGTCGAGGGGTCGACCTCCGGGCTCCGCGCGCGCACGTAGCTCGCGATCTCCTCGGCCGTCGTGTGGTGGCGGGCGCGCGCGAGGGCTTCGAGGATGAGGCGGCGCTGCATCGTCATGCGGCCGCCGCGCGCGTGGACCGCTCGCCCGACGTCCATGGCGCCATCTTGCTGCTGCTGCGAAGGATCCGCAATAGGAGGCTATTGCGGCGCATTGCAGTAGCCTGGAGCGGTGGCGACGGTCGGAGGGACGATGGTGCTGAGAGGCGTCGGCCGCGCGTTCGATCCGGGCGAGCGGATGCGGCTGCTCGCGCTCGTCGCGATCATCGTCGCGCTCCACGTCGCCGGGCTCGCGATGCTGTTCGCGCACGCGGCGGTCGACCCCACTTTCATCGGCCTCGGCGGGCTCGCGTACGCATTCGGTCTGCGCCACGCCTTCGACGCCGACCACATCTCCGCGATCGACAACACGACGCGCAAGCTGCTCCAGGAGCGTAAGCGCCCGGTCGCGGTCGGCTTCTTCTTCTCGATCGGTCACGCGACGGTGGTGTTCCTCATCGCGATCGCCCTCGGCTTCGCGGCGAAGGCCATCGTCGAGGGGATCGTCGGCCCCGGCGGCCAGGGCGGGGAGCTGCGCAGCGTCGGCGCGACGATCGGCACCAGCGTCTCCGGGGTGTTCCTCCTCCTCATCGGCCTCCTCAACCTGCTCATCCTCCTGGACATCGTCCGCGTCTACCGCGAGATGCGGCGCGGCGAGCACGACCGCGAGTCGCTCCAGACGGAGCTGACGAGCGGCGGGTTCATGACGCGGCTCTTCGGACGTCTCTTCAAGCTCGTCACCCAGAGCTGGCACATGTACTTCATCGGCTTCCTCTTCGGCCTCGGCTTCGACACCGCGTCCGAGGTCGCGCTCCTCGCGATCTCGGCCGGCGCCGCGGCGAACGGCTTCCCGTTCACCGCGGTCATCGCGCTGCCGCTCCTCTTCGCCGCCGGGATGGCGCTCATGGACACCATCGACGGCGCCTTCATGGCCAAGGCCTACGCGTGGGCGTTCTCGAGCCCCATCCGCAAGGTCTTCTACAACCTCACGATGACCGGCCTGTCCGTCTTCGTCGCGCTCTTCGTCGGCGTCCTCGAGCTCTCGCAGCTCCTCATCGAGAAGCTCGGGCTGCGCGGCCAGCCGTGGGACACGGTCGCTTCGTTCGACATCGGCGCGATGGGCTTCGTCATCGTCGGCGCGTTCATCCTCACGTGGGTCGTCGCCTTCCTCATCTTCCGGCTGCGACACGTCGAGGAGCGCTGGGAGTCGATGCTCCGCCAACAGGGGGAGCGCGCGGGCTAGGCTCTTCGGCCATGGCGATGCTCCGCCTCGTGCTCGTCGCCGTCCTCCTCGTCGCCTGCGGCGACGCGGACACGGGGACCTCCGGGAACGTCGTCGAGGCGCACGTCGTCCGCGTCCTCGCGAACGGCGAGCGTACCGTCCCGGGGGTCGCCGGCAGCCAGGTGTTCCAGCGGGTCGAGGTCCAGCTCGACTCGAGCCTGTTCCGCGGCGAGCACGAGACGATCGAGTGGAGCGGGCACCCGGCCCTCGACGCGAGCGGCCTCCTGCGACCGGGGGATCACGTCCTCCTCAGCGTCCTGCGCGAGGGCGCCACGCGCACCTACCAGATCCAGGAGGTCGTGCGGCTGCCGCAGCTCGCGCCGCTCGCCGTCCTGCTCGTCGTCGCGCTCCTTCTCGTCGCCCGCCTCGCCGGGCTCGCCGCGGTGGCCGGGGTCGCCGCGAGCGTCGCCGTCTTCCTGCTGGCGCTCGTCCCCGCCGTCCAGCGCGGCGCCGACCCGCTCACCGCCGCCGTCGTCGGCGCGTGCGCCGCCGCGGCCGTCGCCGTGTTCGCCGCGGTCGGGCTCTCACGCATCGGCGTCGCGGCGTTCGTCGGCGCGCTCGGCGGCCTCGTCGCGGTCGCGGGGCTGGGCGCGGGGGCGCTCGCGGCCGCGCGGATGACGGGATACGCGACGGAGGACGCCGCGACCCTCGTCACCGCGACGAGCGGCACCATCGACGTCGCGCACGTCGCCCTCGCCGGGGTCATCGCCGCGTCTATCGGCGCGCTCGTCGACGTCGCCGTCGCGCAGTCGCGCTCAGCGTTCCGTCTCGCGGCGGGCGACCCCGACCTCCGCGGCCGCGCGCTCTATCTCTCGGCGATGCGCGACGCGCGCGCGCACCTCGGTCCGCTCGTGGGCACGCTCACGTTCGCCTACCTCGGCGCGGCGCTGCCGCTCGTGCTGCTCGTCTTCCTCGACCTGCAGCCGCGGAACGTGACGCTCAACAGCGACGGGATGGCGGCGGCGCTCGTCACGGTCCTCGCCGCCGGGCTCGGGCTCGCCGTCGCGGTGCCGATCGCGACGGCGACGGCGACCGCGCTCGCGCGCGGGGGCGCTCCCTAGACCGCCTCCGCCGCGCGGCGGCACGTGGCGCAGAGCCCGTACAGGTCGAGGCGCGCGTGGTCGACGAGGAAGGCGTGGCGGCTCTGGACCGCGCGCAGCATCGACCCGAGCACGTCCTCGGAGAGGTCCTCGACGCGCTCGCAGCGCACGCACACGAGGTGGTGGTGGTGCTCCGGATCGCACGCGACGTAGGCGTGCTCGTGGCCGGGGCGCTCCAGCCGCGTCGCCATCCCGCTCTCGACCTGCGCCTCGAGCGCCCGGTAGACCGTCGCGAGGCCGAGGCGCGGGTGGCGAGCGTGCAGCCGCCGGTGCAGCTCCTGGGCCGACACCGCGCGCCGCTCCCGCGCGAGCGCCTCGGCGACGACGACGCGCTGGGCGGTCAGACGCCGGCCGCGCGCGGTGATGCGCGCGGCGAGAGCGGGGGCGCGCTTTCGGACCACGGAGCCCATGCTACGCCCGATCGAGAACGATCATCGTTATCATGTGAGGATCGTTCTCAACAGGCCGCTCCTGCGCGTCCTCGCGGGCCCCGCGCTCGTCGTCGTGGTCGCGGTCGGGGTCGCCTGCGGCGGTGCGTCGTCCGCTCCGACGGGCCCGCAGCCGATCCCCGTCCTCGGCGCCGAGAACTTCTACGCCGACGTGCTGTCGCAGATCGGCGGGCCGCACGTCAGGGCGACGAGCATCCTGAGCGACCCGAACGTCGACCCCCACGCGTACGAGCCGAGCCCCAAGGCCGCCGCGGCGGTGGCCGAGGCGAGGATCGTCATCGTCAACGGCATCGGGTACGACGACTTCATGCAGAGGCTGCTCGGCGCGTCCGCGAAGGCGGACCGCATCGTGATCGACGTGCAGCAGCTCCTCGGCCTCGGTGGCGACGTGGATCCGCACGTCTGGTACGACCCGAAGACGATGCCCGCCGTCGCGAGGGCCGCGGCGTCCGCGCTCGCGAAGCTCGATCCGCAGGACGCCGCGTACTTCGCCGCGCAGCAGCAGGCGTATCTCTCCTCGCTCACCAAGGTCGACGACAAGATCGCGCAGCTGAAGGCGGCGTACCGCGGCGCGCCGGTCGCGTTCACCGAGCCCGTCGCGGCCTATCAGGCCGCGGCCATCGGCCTGGCCGTCCTGACGCCGCCGGGCTTCCAGAAGGCGGTCGAGAATGGGACCGACCCCGCGCCCGCGGACGTCGCCGCGGAGCGCGACCTGCTGACGGGCAAGAAGGTGAAGGTGTTGCTCCTGAACAGCCAGGCGACGACGCCCCTCACGGATCAAATGAGGGAGCTCGCGGTGCAGAACGGCATCCCGGTCGTCGGCGTCGCCGAGACGATGCCGCCGACGTACCGCCACTATCAGGACTGGATGCTCGGGCAGCTGGACGAGCTCGCGGCGGCGCTGGCGAAGGGGCCATGACGGCGGCGATCCGGTTCGAGCACGTGACGCTCGGGTACGGCGAGCGGACCATCTGGAGCGATCTCTCGCTCGAGGTCCCCCCGGGCGCGTTCACCGCGATCATCGGACCGAACGGCTCGGGGAAGACGTCCCTCCTCCGCGCCGTCCTCGGCCTCGTGTCGCCGTCGGCCGGGCGCGTCGAGGTCCTCGGCCACGAGCCGCGGCGCGGTGACCCCGAGATCGGCTACGTCCCGCAGCACTCCGCGTTCGACCGCGACCTGCCCCTGCGTGGCCGCGACCTCGTCCGCTTCGGCATCGACGGCCACCGCTGGGGCATCCCGCTCGGCGACGGTGCGGTCGGGGCGCGCGTCGACCGCGCCATCGCGTCGGTCGCGGCATCGTCGTACGCGCGCGCGCCGATCGGCCGGCTCTCCGGCGGCGAGCAGCAGCGCCTCCGGGTCGCGCAGTCGCTCGTCGGCGAGCCGCGCATATTGCTCTGCGACGAGCCGCTCGCGAACCTCGACCTGCGGCACCAGCAGGGCATCACCGAGCTCATCGCGCGCTGGCGCCGCGATGCCCACGGGACGGTGCTGTTCGTCACGCACGACGTGAACCCCGTCCTCGAGGTCGTCGACGCCGTCCTCTTCGTCGTGAACGGGCGATGGGCCGCCGGCACGCCGGCCGAGGTGCTCACCTCCCAGCGGCTCACCGAGCTCTACGGCTCGCATATCGACGTCGTGAACGTGCACGGCCGCATCCTCGTCGTCGGCGAGTCGACGCCCTCGGGCTTCAACGTCGAGGAGCCGCACCACATGCCCGAGCGGCTCGTCGACCACGAGGCGCCGCGCTGATGGATCAGCTCCGTGCGCTCCTCGGCTACGGGTTCGTCCAGAACGCCTACGCGGCGGGCCTCGTCATCGCCCTCGTGTGCGGCGTCGTCAGCCGGTTCGTCGTCGCGCGCGACATGTCCTTCGGCGTGCACGCGCTCGCCGAGCTCGGGTTCACCGGCGCAGCCGGGTTCGTGCTCGCCGGGCTCTCGCCGGTCCTCGGCCTCCTCACCGGCTCGATGCTGACGGCGCTCTTCATCGGCGCCCTCGGCACTCGCGTCCGCGGCCGCGACACGGTCGTCGGCGTGACGATGGCGTTCGGCCTCGGCCTCGGCGTCCTCTTCATCACCCTCTACCCGCGCTACGCGACCGAGGCGTTCGCCATCCTCTTCGGGACGATCACCGGTGTGAGCCGCAGCGACGTGGCGGTCATGGTGGCGATCGGGGCGGTCACGCTCGCCGCCCTCGCGGTCGTGTACCGGCCGCTCAGCTTCGCGACGGTCGACCCCGAGGTCGCCGAAGCGCGCGGGGTGCCCGTCGGCCTCCTCGGCGTCGTCTTCCTGCTCATCATGGCCGCCGCGGTCGCCGAGGCGGTGCAGGTCGTCGGCGTGCTCCTCATCCTCACCCTCATGATCACGCCCGGCGCGGCGGCCGAGCGCCTCACGCCGCAGCCGGGACGGGCGATCGCATGGAGCGTCGCGATCGCGCTCCTGTGCACGCTCGGCGGCATCACGCTCGCGCTCGCCACGAACGCCCCCGTGAGCGTGTTCGTCACGAGCCTGAGCTTCGCGTGCTATCTCCTCGCCCGCTTCGCCCTCGGCCCCCGCCTCCGTTCGGACCTCCGGCCGGATGCGGCCCCCGCGATGCGCGCCTAACGCCCGCCGGTCACTGCTTCACGCACGCGGGCCCGACGCCGGTCGCGGCGCCCTGGTAGCTGCAGAGGAGCGAACCCGCGCGGTACGCGATCCTCAGCGTCACCGTCACGTTGCTGTGATCGGTCGTCGGGTCGCACGGGGGGTGCGGGTGTTGCCAGACCATCGTCGCCCTGGTGCTCGACCCGCTGGCCGGCTGCGCCGCCTGCGGCGACCACGTGCCGCAGTTCGGTCCGCCCCACTGCAGCGTGACGCCGCACGTGCCGACGCCGGACACGGTCGTGACGTAGGTCGTCGAGAAGGTCTGCTGCACGAACGTCGCCGAGATCGGCGCGACGGAGGGCGCCTGCGCGCAGGGGTCGGCCGATGGCGACGCCGTTGCTGTCGGCGCCGACGACCCGGCGGAGGCGGCCGGTGGCGGTGCCGGCGCGGCGCTGTGCGTCGCGTAGACGAGGATGCCGCCGACGACGAGGAGCGCGACGACGAGCAGCGCCGCCACCGGCACGAGCGGCGCACGGCGCGTCACCGCCGCGCGGCGGCCCGCCGGGTCGACGCGCCGCGCGCCGCCGGGGATCTCGACATGGCGCCCGTCCCCCGGAATGACGGTCTCCGGCGGCGGGACCTTCTCCGGCCAGCCCACCCCGTACGCGGCGACGTCCGCGGCCACCACCTCCTCGACGATGTCCACGATCGACGCCGTCACGGCCTCGCTCCCAGCGGCCGTATCTCCGGCTGTAGCAGCGACCGCCGTGCGCCCAGCTCGTCCCACAGCCCCGGACGCTGCGCGTGGGCGCGGTCGTCGAGCACGCGCCCGACGGGGGCCGCGGCGAGGTAGCGCGCGATGAGGGCATCGAGACGGCCGCCGTCGACGAGCGCGAGGAACCGGTCGAGGCACGCGTCGGGGACGCAGGCGAAGGCGAGGCGCGATCGCGCGCGATCCGCGACCACGAACACGCTGAGCTCCCAGGTGGCCAGGACGGCGCCCAGGTCGAACGCGCCACGAGACCGCGGGCGGATCGCCGACCCGTACGTCGCGCCCGTCGACGCCGCGGCGGCCGCGGACACGAGGGCCGGCGTCCCGCCCTCGAGCGGGAGGCGGCGCTCACCGCTCACGCTCGCGTCGACGCGTTCGAGGTCACCGCGGTCGAGGTCGCCCGGGAGCTCGCGGCGCGCGGATCGCCAGGCCGCCGACAGCTGCGACTGCGCCGTGAGACGCTCGCCCCGCCGCGACGTGAGGAGGGCCCGGCGCCCGTCGCGGTAAAGGTCCGGACCGAACGCGCGCCGGTCCACGTACCACCCGTAGCGCCGCCACTCGGGCGCCGGCTCGACCGCGAGCTCCGGGGGCAGGTCGCGCGCCTCGCGGCGTCCCTCGACGCGGGCGAGACACGCGCGGGCGCCCCCGGCCGCGAGCAGCGCCGCGACGACGAGCGTATCGCCCTCGACGAATTCGCCGCCGAGCTCGATCCGGCCCGGACGCGACCGGACGAGGAGTCCCGGTGAGCTCGCACGGTCCATGAGCAGCATGAGCGCCGGGGCGAAGGTGCGCGCGAAGAGGTGCGCGGCGTCGTGGCGCCGATCGCTCGCGGCCGACACGTTGATGTGTGTGGAGAAGCCCTCGATCCTCAGGTCCGGTCCGAGGATCGCCTCGAGGTCGGCGCGCGCGGCCGCGGCCGACGACGCGAGCGCATCTCCAAAGCCGCGGCCGAGGCGCACCGCGGGCATCGCCGCCTCCGCCTCCGCCTCGTCGCACGTCAGCCACGTGCCCGACGGTCGGCGGAAGCCGAAGGCGTCGCGCGGGTCGAGGTGCGGAACGCCGAGATCGAGCCCGGGGATGACCTCGCGGAAGTCGACGACGCCGCCGCGCGAGAGAACGCGGTACTCGTGCTCGATCCCGACGCGCGCGCCCTGGTCGCACGGCGTGCCCAGCAGCGCCGCGAACGCGCGGTCGAGGTCCGCCGGCGAGCCCGCCCTGCCGGTCCGGGTCGGCCATCCCATCGCGGGCGCGGTCCGCTCTAGCCGCCCACCTCGCGCTGCAACCCGCCGAGGAGCTCGCGGTACGCCGCACCGTCGAGCTTCTCGGACTCCTTCCAGGCGACGTCCGCCTGATCCGGCGCGTACTTCTTGTGGAGAAGGTCGCGCATCAGGTCCTTCTCCCGCTGGGTGATCGGGCGCGGGTCGATGCCCTCGCCGCTCGACTTGTAGATATCGGCGCCGGTCGGATCCTTGGGGTCCTTGTCCTTCTTCTGACCGCCTCCGCCGCCGCCACCACCGCCGCCCGAGGACGAGCTGCTGCTGCTACTGCCGCCGCCGTCCCCGCCGCCGTTGCCTCCGCCCTTTCCGTCGCCCTTCTCGCCCACGACCCTTCCTCCTCCACGTTCCGCTCTCGCCTCTGTTCGGCTGCTTGGCGGCCAGGAAGAGTGCCATGCGCTCCGGACCGGGTCAAGGCGGGGGTGCCGCCGCTGCGGGGACTTCGCCGAGCGTTCCGAGCCCGCCTCGTACACTCGGGCTCGGGAGCGCCGCAGCGCGCACCTTCTGGAAGGAGCCCCACGTGGCACTGATCACCCCTGACATGACGGTCGGCTCCGTCGTCGAACGCTGGCCGGACGCCGCGCGGATCATGGCCGCGTACGGCCTCGCCTGCGCCTCGTGCTCGATCTCGAAGGGCGAGACGATCGCGCAGGCGGTCGGCGGCCACGGCCGCGGACGGGTCCAGATGGACGCGCTCATGCGCCAGTTGAACGAGCTCGCCGCGACCGGCAAGCTGCCGGGCGACCTCCCCGCGCACCCGCCCGCCCCCAGCGGCGCGCCCAAAGGCGTCGCCCAGCAGGCGGGCGTGAAGCACGTCATCGCGGTCATGTCCGGGAAGGGCGGCGTGGGGAAGTCCCTCGTCGCGGGGCTCCTCGCCGTCGGCCTCTCGCGGCGCGGGCTGCGCGTCGGCATCCTCGACGGCGACATCACCGGGCCGTCGATCCCGCGCATGTTCGGCGTGCGCGAGAAGCCCGGCGTCGTCCCGGGCACGCAGACGCTCCAGCCGCCGCGGTCGCGGACCGGCATCCCGATCATGTCGATGAACCTCATCCTCCCGAGCGAGGAGGAGGCCGTCATCTGGCGCGGCCCCATGGTCTCGGGCGCCATCCGGCAGTTCTTCAGCGACGTCGCCTGGGGCGAGCTAGACCACCTGATCGTCGACCTCCCGCCCGGGACGAGCGACGCGCCGCTCACGGTCATGCAGGCGCTCCCGGTCGACGGCGTCGTCCTCGTCACCACGCCGCAGGCGCTGGCGACGATGGTCGTCACGAAGGCCGTTCGCCTGGTCAAGCAGCTCGGCGGCGACATCCTCGGCGTCGTCGAGAACATGAGCTACGTCACGGCGCCCGACGGGTCGCGCCTCGAGGTCTTCGGTCCGTCGCAGGGGCTCAAGCTCGTGATCGCGTCGAACGCGCCGCTCCTCGCCAAGCTGCCCATCGACCCGAAGATCGCCGAGCTCGCGGACAACGGCGGGATCGAGGAGTACGACGCGCCCGAGTTCGAGGAGCTCGTGACGAACTTCCTCGCGGTGGCGCCGTCGACGCCGGCGGAGCCCGTCGGCTCCGCGCACACCCACTGAGCACCCGAGCGATAGCGCTCGCGCGCCGCAACGCGGGCGCGCTGTGGCTGCTCGCCGCGACGACGGTCGCGAACGTCCTCGCGTACGCATACCAGGTCGTGATGGCGCGCCTCCTGGTGCCGACGGAGTACGCGATCCTCACCGCGTTCTTCGCGCTCCTCATCCTCGAGTCGATCGGCGGCCAGGTCGTCCAGTCCGCGACGGCGAAGCTCGTGGCGCAGTACTCCGCGCGGGGCGAGGAGGCGACGCTCCACGTCTTCGTGCGCCGCTGGCTGCGGCGGATCCTCGTCGTGGCGGGCCTCCCGTCGCTCGCGGTGTTCCTCGTCGCCCTCGTCCGGCCGGTCGGCCCGTTCTCGCAGCCTGCGGTCGCGATCATCGCCGTCACGCTCTTCCTCGCGATCTTCACGACGTTCACCCTCGGCCTCCTCCAGGGCCTCGGTCGCTTCGGCTGGCTCGGCGGGACGTTCATCGCGCAGGCGCTCGTGCGGCTCGGCGTCGGCGTCCTCCTCGTCGCCGTCGTGTTCCCGCCCTACACGCACCTGCGTCCGGTGCACGGCGCCTTCGTCGGCGCCGCTGCGGGCCTCGCGGTCGGCGTCGTCGCGAGCCTCATCCCGCTCATGCCGCTCCTACGCGCGGCGCGCGGCGCCGTGCACGAGATCGACCTCGGCGCGTCGGAGACGCGCTTCTTCCTCCTCGCGACGGTCATCTTCCTCGGCTACGCCGCGCTCACGTACGCCGACGGCCTCATCGCTCCGCTGCGGATCCCGAGCGAGGCGGGGGCGTACGCCGCGACCATCACGATGGCGAAGATCGTCCTGTTCGCACCGATGGCCATCGGCCTCATCCTGCTGGAGCGGACGAGCCGCTCCGAAGCGCTCGGGCAGGACCCCGACCGCTATCTGTTCCAGTCGCTCGCCTTCGTGCTCGCGACGAGCGGCATCGTGACCCTCGCCTACCTGATCGCCCCGGACCAGCTGACGGCGATCGTCGTCGGGACGCGTTACCCGGAGACGCCGAAGCTCATCGGACCTTACTCGCTGGCGGCGCTCTCGAACGCGCTGCTGTCGCTCTGGGTCGCCTACTTCACCGGCCGCGGACAGATGGGCATCGGCGCGCTCCTCGCGGCCGCGGTCGTCATCGAGATCGCGCTCCTCGTCTTCGTCGCGAGCGACGCCTTCGCGATGGTGCGCATCGTCCTCACCGTCTCGCTGGTGCTGCAGGCGGCAGCCGTCGTCACATACGCGCTCGAGAGGGCGCGGCGGACCGGCGCCGTCAGGGCCTGACGATCGCCGCCGCGGCCGCGGACCCCGTCGCCCCGCGGGTCGGCACGGCGCTCCTGTCGGCGGCGGGCATGGCGATCGCCGCCGTCGCGGTCCCTCTCGACCTCGCGCCGGTCGTCCCCTTCGCCGCCACGGCCTTCGCGCTCGCGCCGATCGTCGCGCTCGCGCTCGGAGCCCGGCCCGCCCTCGCGCGTCTCGGCGCGCTCGCCCGCGCGCGGCCGCGCGCGGTCCTCGCCGTCGCCGCCGTCGCGGCGGTGTGGGACCGGCACCTCTTCGTGTCGTCGGCGGGCGTCGCGCCCGATGACGTCCTCGCCGCGGTCGCCGTCGTCGCGGCGATCGCGCCGCTCCGCGCGCCGCGTGCGGTCGTCCTCGTCGCGGCGCTCGCCGCCGCGGCCTTCGTCGTCAGCGCGGCGACGGCCCTCGCCGTCAAGCCGTACCACTCCGACGCCGTCGTCGCGGCCCACGGCGCGGCGCAGCTGCTCCTCGACGGCAAGCGGCCGTACGCGGACTTCGACATGGTCGAGCAGCTTCGGCGCTTCGGGCTCCCCCCGACGTATGCGACCCCCCTCGAGGACGGCACGCGGCTGCGCCTGCTGCAGTACCCGGCGCTGGCCTTCCTCGTCCCCGCACCTTTCATCGCGGCCGGCCTCGCCGACGTCCGCGTCCTCTATCTGGTCGAGGTGCTCATCATCTTCGCGCTCGTCGTCGCGCCGCTGCCCCCTCCGTGGCGCGCGCCGGCGTTCGCCGCGTGCGTCGGCGGCATCGCTACCTGCGACCAGTTCGTCCTGGCGGGGGTCGATCCGCTCTGGGCGCTGCTCATCCTCGCCGCCTGGCGCGCGCGGCGACACCGCTGGTCCGCCGTGCCGATCGGCCTGGCGGTGGCGACGCGCCAGCCGGCCTGGCTCGTCGCGCCCTTCCTCATCGCCTGGGCCTGGCGCGGGTCCGGGCGCGGCGAGGCGATGGCGCGCGCCGGGATCGCCGCCGCCGTCGCGCTCGCCGTCCACGCGCCGTTCCTCCTCACGCAGCCCGCCGCGCTGGTGCAGGGCGTGACCGCGCCCGCGCTCCTGCCGCTCGAGGCGTGGGGCGTGGGCCCCGCGAAGCTCGCGGTCGACGCGGGCGTGACGGTCGTCCCACGGATGGCGTTCGTCGTCGCCGCCGGCGCGGCCTACCTCGCGGCGCTGTGGGCGTTCGCGAGCGGCCGGACGCGGGGCGGGGCGCTCACGCTGCCGCTCCTCCCGCTGTGGATCTCGTGGCGCGCTCTCCTCAGCTACTTCGCGTTCCTCGGGCTCTTCGTCGTCGTCGACGACGCGTCCGGTTAGCATCCCCGGCGATGGGCGTCGACAAGGAGCTGCTCGAGATCCTCGCGTGCCCGGTCGATCACGCGCCCGTGCGGGAGGAGGCGGACCGGCTCGTCTGCACGCAGTGCGGCCGCCGCTACCCCGTCCGCGACGGGATCCCGGTGATGCTCATCGAGGAGGCGGAGCCCCCGCAGCCGTGACGAGAGGAGGCGCCGATCACCTCTCGATCCTCGTCCATGAGATCCGCAACCCCCTCGTCGGCATCGATGCCGCCGCGCGTGTCCTCGCCGGAGAGCTCGGCTCGCACCCCGCGTCGAAGCGGGCGGCGGCGATCGCCGCGGAGGCCCAGGCCCTTCTCGGGCTCCTCGACGGCGTCGCCGAGGCCGAGGCGGCCGACGACGGCAGGCTGCGGTCGGTGCTGGCGCCGCTCGACCTCGCGCGCACCGTCCGCGAGACCGTCGCCGCGGCGCACCTGCCGGGGCGCTCGGTCACGGTGCGCGGCGCCGACGCCCCGGTCATGGTCCACGCCGACGACGGACGCATCCGGCAGGTCCTGCGCAACCTTCTGCTCAACGCGGCGCAGTACTCGCCGCCCCGCTCGCCGATCGAGGTCGAGCTGGTGGTCGCTCCCGCCGGCCGCAGCGCCTCCGTGCACGTACGCGACCGCGGCCCGGGGATCCCGCCCGAGGAGCGCCGCAAGCTCTTCCGCAAGTTCACTCGCCTGTCGACCGCCGGCGCGACGCGCGGGTCCGGCCTCGGCCTCTACATCTCGAAGGCGATCGTCGAAGAGCACGGCGGCGAGATGAGCGTCGCGTCGCGTGAGGGCGGCGGGAGCGACTTCCAGGTGACGCTTCGGATGCGCGCGTCGTCGCGCGCTTCCTTGAAGCGAGGGTCGCGAGCCGCATCCGCGGGACGATCCCGGTGAGCATCCGTGTCCTCCTCGTCGACGACCATTTCCTCTTCGCCGACGCGCTCGGCAGCGTCATCCGCTCGCTCCCCGAGTACGAGGTCGCCGGGATCGCGCAGAGCGGCGCTCAGGCGATCTCTCTCGCGCGCACGTCGCGGCCCGACGTGATCCTCCTCGACTACCACCTGCCGGGGTACGACGCCGCCGACCTCATCCCGCGGCTCCGGTCGCTGAGCCCCGGTGCGCGGATCGTCGTCCTCACGAGCGACAGCAGCGACGGCACGCTCGTGCGCGGGCTGCGAGCGGGTGTCGAGGGCTACCTCACCAAGGAGCGCGCTCTCGACGACGTGCTCGACGCGCTGCGCGTCGTCGCATCGGGCGGCCGGTATCTCACCGACGAGCAGCTGGCGCGCTCCCACGCGATCACGGGAGAGGGGACGGGCGACGCGCTGACGCAGCGCGAGCTCGAGATCCTCCGTCTGCTGGCGCAGGGGAAGCCCTCCGACGGGATCGCCGGCGAGCTCTCGATCAGCGAGAACACCGTCCGGACGCACCTCCAGAACATCTTCTCGAAGCTCGGCGCCCACTCGAAGCTCGAAGCGGTCACGACCGCGAACGCGCGAGGTCTGCTCGGCCGCTGAGCTGGGGGCCGGCACCGCGGTCATCCGAACGTCGTAGCGCGCCTCCTGCGCGCGTCGCATGCCCGGACACGTGTCCACTAACGAGACTTGTCGTCCATGGCCTCGCCTGCTCGTGCCCGCCTAGGCGATCTGCTCGTTCGCGCGGGCATCGTCACGCCCGAGCAGGCCGACGCCGCCGCCGCTGTCCATCGCGCCAACGGACGCACCATCGGGCAGCAGCTCCTCGCCGACGGCGCCGTGACCGAGCTCGACCTCACCGCCGCGCTCTCGTACCAGCTCGACATCCCGCTCATCCGGATCGCGTCGTTCCCGGTCGACGACGTCGCCGTCTATCTCACTCCGCGCGACCTGGCCGGCGCGCACCGGATCCTGGTCGTCGGGACGCGGGACGACGCGCTCCTCGTCGCCATGGCCGACCCCGGCGATGCGTCGGTACGCGACGCCCTCGCCGAGCGGACGGGACGGCGCATCGTCCCGCTCGTCGCCGTCGCGTCGGAGCTCGAGCGCGAGCTCGAGCGGCGTGGGTTCCCCCTCGGCCCGGCAGCGGAGCGTGGACATGCGCCGCGACGCGTCGTCCCCGAGGCGCGCCCGGAGGCGGCGTCGCATGCCGCGCCGCGCGAGCCGCCTTCCGTTCCGGGCTCGGGCGAGCTCGTGCCGTTCCCGCGTGCCGGCGCGCGCCCCCGCGCCCTCGATGCGGCGGAGAGCGAGGCGGAGGAGCCGCGCGAGGCCGAGGAGCCGGCGCCCGAGCCGGAGCCCGAGGCCGCGCCCGAAGCGGAGCCGGAGCGACAGCCGCGGACGGTCGGCTTCGCGCGCGTGCGCGCCGAGCCCGGCCCCGAGTCGCAGATCGTCCGCTTCGTCCTCGCGCAGGCGATCCGCGAGCACGCCTCCGACATCCACATCGAGCCGCTCGCCGACCGGCTTCGCGTCCGCTCGCGCATCGACGGCGTCCTCCGCGAGGTCACGCAGCTGCCGCGCGAGATGGCGGCGGCCGTCGCCGCGCGACTGCGGTCGCTCGCGGAGATGTCGCCGGAGGACCGCCAGGGCCGGCTCGTCGTTCGCGACGAAACGCGCGAGGCGACGTTCGACGTCACTGTCGTGCCGACCGTCGCCGGCGAGAAGATCGTGCTCCGCGTGGCGGAGCGCACGAGCGCGGCTCCCGAGCTCGACGACCTTGGGATGGAGAGCGGAACGCTCGAGCGCTGGCGCGAGCTGCTGCGCGCGCCGTACGGTCTCCTGGTCGTCGCGGGCCTGCCCGGGATGGGGAAGACGACGACCCTGTACGCCTCGGCCAGGGAGCTCCCGACCGCGACGAAGGACGTGACGACCGTCGAGGACCCCGTCGCGTTCGCCCTCGACGGCGTCAGCCAGGTGCAGGTCGACCGTGCCTCGGGGGCCTCGTTCGCCGGCACGCTCCGCGCCGTCCTCGCCCAGGAGCCCGACGTCGTCCTCGTCGGCGAGCTGCGCGACCGCGAGACGAGCGAGGTCACGATGAACGCGGCGCTCGCCGGGCGTCTCGCGCTCAGCTCGATCCAGTCGCCCGACTCGGTCGCCGCGCTCCACCGTCTCGTCGGCTTCGGCGCCGATCCGTACCTGGTGAGTGCGAGCGTCGTCGCCGTTCTCGCGCAGATCCTCCTCCCGCGCCTGTGCGAGCAGTGCCGGGTCGCCGCGCAGCCGTCGATGATCGAGGCCGCCCTCCTGCGCCAGGCGGGGCTCCCGGCGGAGCGCGTCTTCTCCGCGCGCGGCTGCGCCCGCTGCGGGGGAACGGGGCGCCGCGGGCGCGTCGCCGCGTTCGAGCTCCTCATCCCGGGGGAGGAGCTCCGTTCCGCGATCGAGCGCGGGGCGAAGATCGAGGAGGCGCGCGAGATCGCCGCGCGCGCCGGCCTCGTCGGCCTCCGCGAAGCGGCCCTGCGTCTCGCCTCCGACGGCGCGACGACGGTGTCCGACGTCATCGCGCGGCTCCCCGCCGGCGCGTCGTAGCGGCCGATGCTCGAGCTCCTCGAGTACGTCGCCGGCGGCGTCGTCCTCGGCTTCTATCTCCTCGTCGCCGTCGTCCTGCCGGCGGCGGTCATCGTCGCGTTCGTCCTCCTGATCGGGACGCTCCTGGGGACCGCCATCGATCCCGCGGTCGGCGCGCTGCCGGAGCCGATCCGCGCCAACCGCATCCTCGTCGCGATCGGCCGTCCGGTGCGCATGGTCGTCGTGCGCGGGGTCGGGATCGCGCTCTTCCTCGCGCTCGTCGGGGTCGCCTCGAGCGGACCGTCGCCGGGCGTCCTCCAGCGCGGCTTCCAGCAGATCATCGTCACGCTGACCGCGATCCAGGACATCGTCGCCACCTGGATCACGGGCAGCGTGCTCAACGACATGCTCGTGCAGCTCCAGCCCGCTTCGGGCGAGGCTCCCCTCACCAGCCTCCGCACCCTCGAGAACCTCGTCGTCAGCCACATCTACACGACGCTCAAGCCGGGCGTCACCGACCTCGCCTTCCGCTGGACGTTCGCCGCCTTCGCGAGCGCGCTCGTCGCCGTCTACGTGGTCCTCGAGCCCGCGCGCGCGGTCCGCCGCCGGATCGCGCACGCCATCTCGCCGCGCGCGGTGGAGACGACGCTCAGCGAGGAGTCCCTCGCGCGTCAGGCCGAGCTCATCGCGCAGGCCCTCGCTCGCGCGACGCCGGGCGCGCCCGCGGCGCCCGCTCCCGTGGCACCCGCCGCTCCGGTCTCCCACTGGGGACGACCCGGGGCGGCGCCGGCGCCCGCGATCGCGCCGGCTCCGGCGCCCGGGGCGATCGCGTCGCAGCGCGTCGCGATCGTGACGTGGGACGGCGAGCTGGCGAGCGAGCTCGAGCGGCAGCTCGATGCCGCCGGCTTCGCGCCGCTGCCGGTGCGGAGCGTCGCCGAGGCCTTCGCCTCGCGTGTCTGGCCGGCGATCGTGTTCATCGACGCCCGCCACCTCCAGTGGCTCGCGCCGGACCGCCTGCCGCTCCTCGTCCGCGCGCGGCTCGTCGCGGTCACGCGGGACGACGTCCGGGTCCCGCGAGGGTGGCAGCTGGACACGCACCCCATCGAGAGCGGCGCCGACGCTCTTCTCGACCTGCTCCGGCGGCGCGACGCCCGCCGCCATGCGCCGGCGACCTGGGGGACAGGCGCCTAGAGCCAGACGCTTCCCGGCGCGCGGCGCGATGTCCGGCGCCGGCTAGCGTTCGGTTCAGCCGTGGTTCAGCCGCATGACGTCTACTGGTCACGTCGCGTGGAGAGCCTCCAGCGCCCCACCATCGCGCTCCTCGTCGAGGACGACGGGCCGCTCGCGGCGATGCTGGAGCGTCACCTCACGCGCGCGGCGATGGTCGTCCACTCGGTGCGCACCCAAGAGGAGGCGGTGCGGAGGGCGGCCGAGGTCGGCCCGGACGTGATCCTCCTCGACCTGTCGCTCGCCGAGGGGTCGGGCGCCGGTGCGTGCCGCGCGCTGCGCGGGCGCACGGACACCGCGGAAGTGCCGATCATCGTCATCACCGCGAACCCGCTCCTGGCGACGAAGGCCGAGCTCTTTCGCCTTGGCGCGGACGACTATCTGGTCAAGCCGTTCGACGCCGACGAGATGATCCTGCGCATCGGCGCCGTGCTGCGGCGCCGGGCACGCACGAGCGGGCTCCGGCGCATCGGTCCGCTCGCGGTGTCGCTCGAGACCGGCGACGCCTGGCTCGGCGCGACGCGGATCGAGCTCACGGCGGCCGAGCGGAGCGTGCTCACCGAGCTCGCGCGCAGCTGGCCGATGCTCGCGCCGCGGGAGCGGCTGCTGCGCGCGCCTTGGCGCAGCGATCTGCTCGCGTCGCCGAACGTCCTCGAGCAGCTCGTCGGCCGCCTGCGGCGGAAGATCGCCGCCGCCGGCGGTGGCGTCGAGATACGCGCGGTCCGTCGATCGGGTTATCTGCTCCGCGCGCAGAGCGCGGGATAGCGAAGGGGTAGTGATGAGAAGGCTGATCATGGCGTGGGTCCTCGCGATCGCGTCGGTGCCGTTCCTCGCGACCACGGCGCTCGCCGGACCGGACTGGTGCGACGACGGCAGCCCGCCGCCCAACGACTTCCGCTTCCAGCAGACCGGAGCGCAGAGCGATGTCTCGTCGAAGGAGTGGACGCGCAGCATCACGTCCGGCTCCCTGAGCGTCAATGGAGGGGCGTACACCGGTGACGCCCTAGGCGGGGTCGCGCGCGGGAT
Organism: Chloroflexota bacterium; assembly: GCA_021787445.1. Lineage (GTDB taxonomy): Bacteria > Chloroflexota > Limnocylindria > P2-11E > P2-11E > JACPOT01. The sequence continues at coordinate 17,660 of JAJYLV010000024.1, forward strand.
GACGACCGCGACGGAGCACGCGACGAGAAAAGGGAATGGTCACAAGGATCGCAAGGGTCACAGCACGAGCGGCCATTAGGACCGGGCGGCCCACCGGATGAGCGCGGGCACCCCGCGATATCCGGTGGCCAAGGCCCCGCGGGCGAGCGTCCGTATCCGCCGCGGCATCGCCATCGGGCGCTCGCTCCGCGCGGTGCACCTCGCCGCGGCCGGCGTCATTGCCGTCGGGGTCGAGCTCGCCGGGGCGGGGTGGGCGCACGGGCCTCCGCCCGATGTCCAGTGGCTCCTCATCGCGCTCGCGGTCGGTGTCTTCGCGCTCGCGGCATTCCTGCGGCCCTTCGAGCCTGCGCCCGGCGAAAAGTTCAGCCTCGCCGCGGCCACCGCGTTCTTCGGCGCCCTCGTCCTGCCGGGCTCGCTGGCCGTCGCCGCGATCGGCGTCGCGTCGGCCGTGGCGAAGATCGCGCAGCGCCGATCGGCGCTGAGCACCGCCGTCAACGTCGCGCAGGTCGCCGGCGCGACCGGAGCGGCATCGCTCGTCGCGGCGGTCTCCGGCAACGTCGGGGTCATCGCCGGCGGAGCCTCATACGCGGCTGTCACGCTCGCCTCGGTCGGCGTCATGATCGCGGCGTCGCAAGGGCTGGCACAGACGCTCGGCTTTCTCCGCCGTGACACGCTGCCGACGCTCACGCTCGTGGCCGTCGGAGGCATCGCGAGCATCGTGTGGTGGCACGAGCCCCTCGTCCTTCTCCTATTCCTCCCGATCCTCGCGACCATCGAGCTCGCGTCGCGCCGCGCCGCGGCGGAGCGCGGAACGGCCGCGGCACGCGAGCGCGCGGAGCGGGCGCAGCGCGAGTTCGCGCTCGACGCCGCGCACGAGCTCCGCACGCCCCTGACCAGCGTCATGGGCGAGCTCGACTTCCTGCGCGGGCTCGACCTGCCCCCGAGCGAGGCCGCCGCGCTCGCGTCCGCGCGCTCGGAAGCGCGCCGCGCGTCCGGGATCGTCGAGCGGCTCCTCCTCCTCGCGCGTACGGGCGCCGAGGTGGACCTGTCGCCGTCCGACGCGGGCGAGGCGGCGAAGCGTGTCGTCGCGCGCGCCGCGGAGGCGTCGCGCGTTCCCGTCGAGCTCGCGGTGCGGGGTGAGCTCGCCGTCGCCGTCCCCACCGATCTCCTCGACGTGCTCATCGGCGACCTCGTGCAGAACGCCACCGCGTACACGAGGGAGGGGCGCGTCGCCGTCTCCGTGCGCCGCGCGGACCCCTGGGTCGAGATCGTCGTGTCCGACACGGGCATCGGCATCGAGCCCGAGGAGCTCACGCGCGTATTCGACCGCTTCTACCGCGGGACGCGCGCGCGCTCCATGGCGCCGGGGACGGGCCTCGGGCTGGCGATCGTCCGGCGGATCGTCGAGACGCACTCCGGCAGCGTCGCGGTCGAGAGCGCGCCGGCGCGCGGCACGACGGTGACGGTGCGGCTGCCGGCGGCGGACTAGCCCTTACCGCATCAGCGCGGGGAGGTATCCGACGTACGCGGCCCCCGACGAGTAGTCGATCGTGAAGTTGCCGTTCTGGACGCTCTCCTGGAACGCGATGACCTGCGTCATCGTGAACGAGGACGGGTTGCCGTTCGCCGCGACCGTTCCCGCCGGCGCGTAGATCGATCCGCTGAGCGAGCCGATGGCGCCGTTGCCGCCCACCTGGATCGTCCCGGTGCAGCGGGGATCCTGGTACATGAGCAGCCCCTTGTATGGGCCGCTGATCGGCCCCGTCAGGTCGACGCTGCTGTTCCCCGACATGGAGAAGGCCGCGCAGTCCGCGTCCGTGTCCGGCGTCGTCAGGTAGATGAGCACGCCGGTGCCCGTCAGCGACGAGCCGCCGGCGAACGTGATGCCGTTGTTGTGGCCCTCGAAGACGTAGGTGCCCGGCGCCATCGTGTAGGTGCCGTTCCCGACGCGGCAGTCATAGATGCCCGGCTGGAGCGCCGGGCCGCCGCAGCTCTGCGGCGTGAGGAGCGCCATCGGCGGAGGCGGGGTGCCGGCGAAGGGATCGGCCTGCACGTTCCCGGTGTTCGTCACGGTCGTCCCCGGCGAGACGTCCGGCCACGGGCTCGCGCCGCCGACGATGTACGCGCTGTATCCGCTGTCGAGCCGCACCTTCCCCTGCGCGTAGCCCGCGCTCGTGGAGCACGAGTCGATCTGCAGGTTGCCGTTGTCGATGGTGAGCGTTCCTTGCGACTGCTCGACCAGCGCCTTGCTGTCGCAGCCCGAGTCCGTCGACATCATCGCGTACGACGCGTTGAACGCCGCGGCGCAGGCGATGGCCGTCGCTCTCACGGTGGTGAGCGCCTGCGCCTGGGGGACGAGCGTCGTCTTGACGGGCGTCGAGATGACGACCTGCACGCAGAGCGAGGGATCCCCGTACGACGTGGATGTGATGGGCGAGGTGATCGTCACCGTCGTTCCGCTGGCCGGCGTGTCGGACGCGCACAGGCCCGACGTCGCCTGGCAGAAGCCGTTGAGCTCCGCGTCCGAGGCGGCCGCGGCCGTCGCGACCGTGACCGACGCCGAGGTGCACGTCGACCACGGGCAGCCCTTCTGGTAGAGGACCGTCGCCCCCGCGAACGCCGCCGCGTCGGCTGCCTCCTGCGCCGTGCGCCGGCCGTTGTAGAGCTGCCCGGAATCGATGGCTAGGCCGACCGCCATGAGCATGCCGAGGATGGTGATGGCGACGAGGACGATCGCCTGGCCGCCGTCGTCGCGACGCATCAGTACTCGATGACCAGCTCGGAGCCGCCGCGCAGCGTCACCGAGAGGCCCCCGTTGAACAGGAACTGCGACGGCAGCGGGACGAATGGGACGCTGGCCTGCACCTTGACGCGGCTGCCGCGCTTGTTGTCGCCGTCGGGGTAGGAGATCGTCACGCTGATCGGGCCGCTCACGCCGACGGCGGCCTTGTCGACGGCCGAGGTGACGTCGGCGTTCGCGCACGACGAGCAGTAGGGGATCGGGGAAGCCGACGACGAGCCGTGGACGATCGCGTAGCGCGTGCCCTCACGCGCGGCGTAGGCGAGCGTGTTCTCCTCTTGGACGGCGCGCCCGACGTCGAAGAGACCGACGATGAGCAGGAGGAGCACGGGCAGGACGAGGGCGAACTCGACCAGCGCCTGCGCGCCGTCGCGCCCGAAACGGCGCATCACGAGCACCCCGTCGTCGGGCACTGGTAGCGGCGGTACATCGTCGTACGGTCGAAGGTGAACGAGTGCGGCAGCCCCGGCCAGGGGGTCAGCGTCGTGAACGTGTACTGGATGCGCACCTTCGCGTAGCAGGGAGCGCCGCTCGTCGACGTGCCCGCGACGGAGGTGCTCGCCGCGCCGGTGCACGCGGTGGACCCGTCGGACTGCGTGAACGCGACCGTGATCGTCGCGCCGCCGCAGGTGTAGACGTTGCCGCTGCCCGCGCAGGCGCCGGAGGCGCCGACGCCGGGCGTGCTCGTCAGCTCTTCCTGGGCGCGCGTCGCGACGACCGCGCCGCTCGGCGAGGCCATGAGCGCCGCGGCCTCGGCGCCGGCGCGCGCGCCGTTCTGGACGGCGAGCTGCGCGGAGTAGGCGCGGGCCATGTCGGCGGCGCCCAGGAGGGTGATGGCGAGCATGGGGAGGGCGAGCGCGATCTCGACCACCGACTGCCCGGCTTCTGTCCGGAGGAGGCGCCACGAGGGGCGCGCGACCCGGCCCGAAGGCGGACGGTCAGTGGGGTGAACGGGCATCGGAGCCGGCGCTCATGGGGGTGGCCGGATAGTACTAAGCCGCAGTACCGATCCGGTCTCTGCGAGGCCTATTCGACGATCGCCGGCACGGCTCCCGTGAAGTTGAGGCCGGGGACGTAGTTCATCGTGAAGTCGCCATTCTGGGTGTTGACCGTCTTCGCGATCATCTGACTGACGACGACCGCGGAGCCGTTGCCGTTGCCGGTGATCGCGGCGTTGGGCGCGTACATCGTGCCGCTCGTGTAGAGGGCGCCGCCCGCGCTGCCGATGCTGATCGGGTCCGTGCAGACGGAGTCCTGCCAGAGCAGGAGCCCCTTGTAGGTCCCGCTCGTCGGCGCCGTGAGCGCGGTCGACACGCCCCCCTCGATCTTGAGCGACGGGTTCGCGCACGAGCCGTTCGTCGCGGGATATGCCGAGTCGGTGAAGAAGAAGAACACGCCTCCGTCGTCGGTGTCCTCCCCGCTCGGGCATCCGCCCGCGATGCTCCACGTGCCCGCGTGCGGCTTGGCGAACATCGCCGTGAACGACGTCGCCGTCACAGCGCTCGGGACGACGCCTTCGGTCGAGGTCCCGGTGTCCACGATGAGCATCTTCCCGACGCTGATGCTCGTCATGCTCGCCGGCGTCACCGTCTGCGTCCCCGCGGCGATCGCGGCCGTGGCCGACGTGCTCACGTAGCGGCCCGTGCACGCTCCCGCGTCGGTGCCGCTCAGATGGATCCCCGCGCCCTCGAAGATGTACGTGCCCGGCGCGAAGACATACATGCAGTTGCTGCTCGCGTCGCCGGTGTAGATCCCGGGCTGGTTGACCTGCGGCGCGCACTCCGGCGTCCCCCAGGTCGTCAGCCCGTTGGTCAGCGGTGGCAGCGTACCTGCGAGCGGATCGGCCCGCACCTGCGAGCCCGTCTCGAGGTCGGGCCACGACCCGCTCGTCGTGGTGCCGACGACATCGGTCTCGCTCCCGCTGCCGCTCAGCGTCACCGTGCCGCTGCTGTTGATCGCGTCGTACCCCGTGTGAGGCGTGCACGCGTTCACCTGGATGCTCCCGCCCTGCAGCTCGAGGGAGCCGCCGACGTACAGGGCGGGGATGTCGGGGGCGGAGCACTGCTGGTCGATGGTCATGATCGCGTACGGCTCGAGCGGCTTGAGGCTGCACGCCGTGCTGTGCGCCTTCACGGTCGTGAACGCCGCCTGCTGCGGCACGAGCGTCGTGCGGACCGGCGTGGAGACCGTGACCTGGACGCACTTCACGTTGCCGAGCTGGGAGCCCGACGTTGGCGGATGCGCGATGGTGACCGTGGTGCCGTTCGTCGGCGTGTTCGTCGCGTAGTGGTTGAGCGTGGCGTCCTTCGTCGCGGCGTCGATCGCCGCCGCGCACGGCGCCAGCGGAAGGCCGCCGGCGTCGAGGGGGCACCCGTGCTGGTAGATGACGGTCGCGCCGGCGAACGCCGCGGCGTCGGCCGCCTCCTGTGCGGTGCGCCGGCCGTCGTACAGCTGCCCCGTGTCCATGGCCAGCCCGACGGCCATGATCATCCCGAGCATCACGACGGCGATGAGGACGACCGCCTGACCGCCGTCCTCGCGGTGGAGGGTGCTCAATGCTCGATCACCAGCTCGGAGCCGCCGCGCAGCGTGATCGAGAGCGCTCCGTTGAGGAGCCATTTCGACGGGAGCGGCACGAAGGGCGCGGTCGCGTCGACGGCGACGCGGTCGCCCCTGTCGTTGCGGCCGTCCGGGTAGCCGACGCTGACCGTGACGTGGGAGACGCCGATGGCCGCGCTGGTGACGACGCCCCCGATCGCCGCGCTCGCGGCGGGCGTCGCCGCCGTCGTGTCCACGCACGTCACGCAGGGGCCGAGCGCCGGCGACGCCGATGCGCCGTGGACGATGGCGTAGCGCGAGCCCTCGCGCGTCGCGTACGCGAGGGTGTTCTCCTCCTCGACGGCGCGCGCGACGTCGATGAGCCCGAGGATGAGCATGAGGAGGACAGGCAGGATGAGCGCGAACTCGACGAGGGCCTGCGCCTCCTCCGACCGCCGCGACCTCATCCGTACCTCCGGAACATCGTCGTGCGGTCGAAGTGGAAGGTGTGCGGCAGCCCGGGCCAGGGGACGATCGTCGAGAACGCGTACTGGACGCGCACCTTGGCGTAGCACGGCGACGAGACGCTCGAGGTGCCGGCGACGGAGGTGCTCGGCGCCCCGGTGCACGCGCTCGTTCCGTCGGCCTCGGTGAAGGCGACGGTCACGGTCGCCGCGCCGCACGTCCACACCGTCCCGGACTGGGTGCAGACGCCGGAGACGTTCAGCCCGGGCGTGCGGCTCATCTCGTCCTGCGCGTGCGCGCTCGCCTCCAGGCCGGTCGGGGTCGCCGCCAGCGCCGTCGACTCCGCCGCCGCGCGCGCGCCGTTCTGCACGGCGAGCTCCACGGCGAACGCCCGCGCCATGTCGGCGCCGCCGAGCAGCGTGAAGGCGAGGAGCGGCAGCGCCAGGGCGACCTCGACGAGCGACTGGCCGCCGTCGCCCCGGCGAAAGCGCCCGAATGCGCGGCGCGCGAGGCGCGTCTCCGGCATGTCCGGTAGAAGAACGCGCGCGTGGGCGGCCGGTCACGGGAGGCCCGCTAGTACTAAAGGGCTGGGATAGCGACCTCCACGCGCAGGCCCCCGAGGTCGGAGCGGGAGAGCGTGAGCGTTCCACCGCGGGAGGTCGCATGCCCCTCGATCGCGGCGAGGCCGAGGCCGCCGCGCGTCCGCGCGCGGTCGATCTCGTCCTGCTCGGCGCCGCTGCCGTCGTCCTCGACGATGAGGACGAGGAGGCCCGCGTCGGTGCGGCCCGCCTGGATCCGCGCATGCCGCGCGCGTCCGTGGACGGCCGCGTTCGCGAGCGCTTCGCGGATCACGGCGATGAGCGCCGCGCGGTCCACGGGCGCGAGGCCGCCTTCGCCCGGGAACCCGTCGTGCTCCACGGCGAGGCCGTACAGCTCGCCGTAGCGGCGCGCCGCCTCCGCGAGCGTCGATACCGGCGTGAGGCCCGACCGCAGCGTCGCGGCCATCGCGCGCACGTCCGCGAGGGCCGCGCGGAGGGCCGCCGCCGCGCGGGTCGACGCGGGGTCCTCTCCGTCCTGCACGGCGAGGAGCGAGGCCCACAGCGACGTCCCGATCTCGCGCTCGAGGTCATCCGCGATCCGCTTGGGCGACCCCTCCGTGAACTCGAGCAGTGGGGCGAGAGCGCGGGCATGCTCGACGAGCTCCTCCGGCAGGTCGGGCGCGTCGGTGCTGGCGATGAGCACGCCGCTCGCGGCGCCGCCGGCGATCGGCACGAGGAGGTGCGGCCGCGCGGCCTGCCGCCAGGCCGCGGGCGCGTCCTCGACGCGCGCGGCGATGCCCTCCGTCAGCGCGCGCGAAAGGTCCGGCCCCCACAGCTCCTCGGGGATCGGCCGCTCGTCCGTCACGCCGAACCCCGCCCGGTAGTGGAGGAGCGCGAGGCCGAGCGACCACAGCCCCGCGCTCTGGAGGAAGTACGCGTCCGCGAGGAGCGCGAGCGCGTCGTCGGCGGCGTCCGCGCGGCCCGACGCGGCGATCGACGCAAGGTCGCTCGAGAGCGTGCCGAGTGTCATCGCCGCCTCCACTGCAAGAACGAGATGCCGAGCACGGCGAACAGCGCGACCGCGGATACGGCGCGCGCGGCCACCTCGAGAGGATGCGGCTGCAGCTCGAAGTCGATCGTCCGCGCGTTGGCCGTGAGGTTCACGTACATGAGGCCCTGCGTCGTCTGCCAGATGGGGAGTGCCGTGCGCGTCTCCTCGTGCGTGAGCGGCATGAGATCCACCTGGTACGCGTGCCACTGGTCGTTGTACCGCTCCTTGAAGAGCACGCCCGTCACCTGCTGCTTCATCGCGATGCGCCAGTGCGTCGGGCTGATGAACGTCGCGGTGAAGGCGTCGCTGTCGAGCGTGTCGCCCTTGGTCGCGCGCGCGAAGGGCGGCTGCTGGGGGAGGTTCGCGGCCGCGGCCGCCGCCGAGAGGAGCCATGTGAACGCGTCGTTCAGCTGAGCGATCGCGTGCGGGTCGCCGTTCGCGGCACGTCCCGGCAGGTCGACGCCCGACCAGACGAGGTGCGCGAACGAGTCGGTCGAGCCCTGGACCTGGACGCGGCCGAACTGGATGACCCGCTTGCCGTCCGCGACCAGCGCCGCGCGCTCCCACGTCGGGTCGTTCGCGTACGTGAAGGAGTCGATGCCGACGACGCGTCCTCCATAGCCTCCGCCGCCGGCGATGAGCGTCGGCTCCGGTCCGACGACGGAGGCCTGGCCCGCGGCCAGCGTCCGCGCCTCCGGGAGGAGCGGCTCCAGCCCCGCTCGCGCCGCGGTATCCATGAAGACGAACCCGGACTGCTGCAGGAATCCGTCGAGGACCTTCTGCGCCTTGGCGCGATCGCGCCATGGCTGTCCGTA
>JAJYLV010000128.1 GCA_021787445.1 Chloroflexota bacterium
TGTCGTCGGCGCGGTCCTCATGCACAACGCGCGTGCCGCCCGACCCATCCGCGGACCCGTGCGGGTCCAGTGCGCTGAAGCTCTCCTGCGACACCACGGATACGACGGTCGCCGCGCGCGCTGTGCTCGTCTCAGTCTAGTGGACGGGGATTGCCGTGCTCCGCGCCGGCGGACACACTCGCGGCACGGACGAGATCCTGGTTCGTGGATCCCCTCGGGAAGGCGCAGCGCTCGCGCCCCGAGCCGTCGTCGTCGCCGGACTGCTCTTCGTCGCAGCGTGCGACGCGCTCCTGCTCGTGGAGCTGTGGCCGGGCATCAGCGGCATCAACGACTTCGTCGGCCTGCTAGCGGGCGGCCGCGCGGTGCTCGCGGGCGTCGATCCATATGACGCCTCGCGATGGAGCGCGTTCGCAACGTCCGTGGGGCAGCCGCCCGAGACGTCGGTGTTCGGCTACCCGCCGTGGACCGCGCTCGCCTTCGTCCCGCTTGCGCTCCTGCCGACGCGCGTCGCGTCGCTCGTGTGGACCGCGGGAGGGCTCGCCGTCGCGGTCGCCGCTTGCGTCGTCCTCGCCCGTCGCGCGGGTTGGCCCGTCGTTCCCGCCGCGATCCTCGCGGGCGCCTCGTGGCCGGCGATCCTCGTCTTTCTGCAAGGGCAGTGGGGGTACGTCCTCGTCGCGATGGCCGTCGCGATGCTCCTCGCCGCGGAGGCGGGCCACGACGGTGCTGCGGGCGCGTGGTGGGGTCTCATGGTGCTCGCGAAGCCACAGCTCTTCGTGCTCGGCACGCTCGTCCTCGGCGCCGCCGCCGTCGCGCACCGGCGCGTCATGGCGGTCGCCGCGGCGGTGGGGACCGTTGCCATCGGCGTCGCCGCCGGCACGATCGCGTATCCGGGGTGGATCGGGCCGTACGTCGCGATCGTCCTCACGAAGCGCGGTGTTCGGCAGACACAGGAGCCCACCTTGGCCGGGCTCAGCGGAGACGTCGCCGGGCAGGTGTGGTGGCCGGTCCTGTGGACGATCGTGGTCGTCGCCCTCGCGCTCGCGATCGCGTACGCGGCATGGTCCGCGCCGGCGGCGCATCGGGAGAAGGTCTTCGTCGGCGGGATCCTCGCGCTCTCCGTCGTCGCCGCGCCGTACTCGTGGAGCTATGACCACTACCTCGCCGTCCCGCTCGCCGTCGCTGCGGTCGGTCTCGCCGCAGCGGCACCGCGCCGCCGGCGCATCGCACTCGTCGTCGGTGTTTTCCTTCTCTTCGGTCCCATCGCGTTCGCACTCTGGGAGAGCTCGTACATCCGTTGGCACGACACGCTCGCCGCGCTCGTGCCCGTGACCGCGATCGTCCTCACACTCGCGGCGTCGCTTGGGACCCGCTCGAGGCCGTCGACGCCATGAGGACTGTCGTTGCGCTGCGCATCGTCGTCCTCGCACTCGCCTGCGTCGTCGCTGCCGGCGTGCTCGCGTTCGCAGTCGCCGAGCCGGCGCGGATGGATTTCGTCGCGCAGTACGCCGCGGCGCGGCTCGTCCTCAGCGGCCACGCCGCGTCGATCCTCCGCCCAGATGAGATCCTCGCGGCTGAGCATGCCGCTGCTCCGGCTCGCACCGCGCTCTTGCCGTTCGTGCAGGTACCCGCGGTCGCATTCCTCCTCTCGCCGCTCGCGATGCTGCCGTTCAGAGGCGCGTTCATCGTCATGGCGATCGTCGATGCGCTCCTGGTCGCCGCCGCGCTGGCGCTCTTGCCCCGCGATGGCGGCAGCCGCGTCCTCCTCTTCGCCGCGCCGCCAACGGCGATCGCCGTCGCGCAGGGGCAGCTGACCCCGGTCGTACTGCTGCTCGTCGCGCTCGCGCTACGGCTCGGCCCCCGCGGCGCCGGCGTGGCCCTCGGTCTCACCCTCATTCGACCGCAGACCGCCCCGCTCGTTGTTTTCGCCGGCCTGATCGATCCCGCGCGTCGCGTCTGGACCGTCATCGGTGCCGCCGCCGTCGTTGCACTCTCCGCTCTCGTGGTCGGCGTCGACGGCCTCGCTCGCTACGCCGTCATCATCGCCGACGCATCGAGCTGGACGATCGCGGGCACGCTCGGGCTGAGCGGGTCGATCGGATGGTCCGGCCTCGCGCGCATCATCGGCGTACCGTGGCTCGGTCTGGTGCTGCCTGCCGTCTGCCTCGTCGCTGGCGCTGTGGCCACTCTCCGCGCGCCGGCACGGGACCGCGCTTCGACGTCCGCGCTGTGGTCTCTCCTCGCGACGCCGCACGTGCTCATGCACGACGCGGTGCTTGCCTATCCCGCCGTCCTCGTGATCTCGTCGCCGCGACGTCCGTGGGACGTTGGCTCGACGACCGCGTGGCTGGCGCACGTGCTTCTCGTCCCGGCGGGCGTCCTATGGTCCCTCGTTGTCGCGGTCGCGTCGTGGGCGCATGGCCGGTCAGCTCGCTGATCTCGTCGAGGCGGCGTGTCGACGCGGAGCGTCATATGCCGACGCGCGGTGGGTCGAGCGGGAGCGCGAGTCCGTCACGGTGAAGGGCGGCCTCGTCGAAGGCGTCGAGCGCGGCGGCGACCGGGGTATCGGCCTGCGCGTCATCCATGGCGGCGCATGGGGCTTCGCGGCCACGGACCGCGCCGGCGAAAGCGACCTCGCGCGCCTCGTCGAAGATGCCTTCGCGCGAGCGGACGCCTCCGCGTCGACGCGTCGCGCTCCCGTACGGCTCGCGCCGCAGGCGCCGCAGCGCGGCACCTACCGGACCCAGGTGCGGCGCGACCCGTTCGCCGTACCTATTGCCGAGCGGATCGATCTCCTCCGTGCGGCCGACGCAGCACTATGCGGGCCGAACGCGCGGACGCGCCGCGCCGGCGTCTTCGCCTTCCGCACGCGGAAGCGCCTCGTCACGAGCGAGGGGACCGACGTCGAGCAGGAGATCGTCGAGACGGCGACGACGCTCTCCGTCCTGGCCGTGAAGGCGGGAGCGAAGCCGGCCCAGCGCTACGACATGCGGAACGCGCGGCAGGCGGGATGGGAGTTCGTCGAGGCGGAGGACCTGCCGCATCGGGCCGCCGAGTACCGCGACGACGCGGAGGCGATCCTCGACGCGCCGCTCGTCGAGGCGCGCTCGACGACGGTCGTCCTCGACCAGCCGTTCCTCGCGCTCCTCGTGCACGAGTCGTGCGGCCACCCGACGGAGTCGGACCGCATCCTCGAGCACGAGGTCGCCTTCGCCGGCACGTCGTTCATGTGGCCCGAGGACCGAGGACGCCTGCGGTACGGGTCGGAGCACGTGTCGATCACCGCGGACGCGACGGTCCCCGGGGGGCTGGGGACGTTCGGCTGGGATGACGACGGCGTGCCGGCGACGCGTACGCCGCTCATCGAGCGTGGCGTCTTCGTGGGCTACCTCACCTCGCGCGAGACAGCGGCCGAGCTCGGCTTGGCGGCGAGCGGCGCCTGCGCCCGCGCCGAGGGCTGGCAGCACTTCCCGATCGTGCGCATGGTCAACGTGAGCCTCGAGCCCGGGACGCGGCGCTTCGAGGACCTCGTGCGCGAGATCGACGACGGCCTCCTGCTCTGCTCGCCGGCGTCGTACTCGCTCGATGACAAGCGCCAGAACTTCCACTTCAGCGCCCAGGTCGCGCGTGTCATCCGGAACGGGGAGGTCCAGGGCCACGTCCGCGGCGTCGCGTTCCAGTCGCTCACGACCGACTTCTGGGGCCGCTGCGATAGCGTCGCGGACGACTGGCAGCTCCACGGCTTCCTCTCGTGCGCCAAAGGCGAGCCCTTGCAGCTCATGCACGTCGCGCACGGTGCACCGCACGCGCGTTTCCGCGACCTCCCGCTCGAGGTCGTGCCGTGACCCTCGGTGCCGACGCGCTTCTCGATCCGCTCCATGCCGCGCTGCGAGCGTCGGGGCTACCGGAGGCGGAGCTGTGGGCGCATCGGCGCCGGGCGTCGATCGCCCGCTACGCGCGCTCCCAGGTCCACCAGAACGCCGTCTCGGACGAGATGCACGTCCACGCCCGGGCCCTCGTCGGTACCGCGGTGGGCACCGTCACGACGAATGGCCTCGCCGTCGAGGATCTCGCGCGTGCGCTGGGGGACGCCGCCGAGCTCGCGACAAACCTGCCGCCGAACGCGGACGAGCCCGGCTTCGCCGATCCCCGACCGGTGGGCGAGCCGCGCGCCTTCGATGGCGCGACGGCTGCGATGGATGCGCGCGAGCAGGCAGCGGCGATCGCGCGGATCTGCCGCGCCGCGGAGGCGGCCGGACTGCGTGCGGCGGGGACGCACCAGGTCGAGCTGACGGAGGACGCGATCGCGAACACGCACGGCGTCGCCCTCTACGCGCCGACGACGATGGCGTACCTGAGGGCGCTCGTGCAGAGCGACGTCGGCTCGGGCTACGCGGAGGACCTCGCCAGCCGGGCGAGCGCGCTCGACCCCGACGCCGTCGCGAAGCGGGCGATCCACACGTGCGAGCTCGACCGCGACCGCGTCGTCCTCGAGCCCGGCGACCACGAGGCGGTGTTCGAGGAGCTGGCCGTCGCCGAGATACTGCGCGTCCTCTCGCTCACCGGGCTCGGCGCCCAGTCTGTCCGCGAAGGGCGCTCGTTCATGGCCGGGAATATCGGCGAGCGCGTCACGGGGAGCTCGTTCACCTTGTACGACGACGCGCTCGACCCGCGGACGCTCGGGATCCCGTTCGACGTCGAGGGCACGCCGAAGCGCCGCGTCGCGCTCGTCGAGCGTGGGGTCGCACGCGGCCCCGTCTACGACCGCACGAGCGCGAAGCAGTCCGGGACGCGGTCCACAGGGCACGCCGCCGACCCGCAGCGCTATGCGCGCGGCGGCCACGCTGCGAACCTCACGATGGAGGGCGGCAGCGCGACCCGTGACGAGCTCATCGCCTCCGTGCGCCGCGGCGTCCTCATCACGCGCTTCCACTACACGAACATCCCGGATCCGCGGCGCGGCGTCATGACCGGGACATCGCGCGACGGGACCTTCCTCATCGAGGACGGTCGGATCGTCGCCGCGCTCGCGAACGTCCGCTACACGATGAGCGCGCTCGACCTCTTCGCCGGGATCGTGAAGCTCGGGCCGCAGAAGCTCGCGCGCGACTGGTGGAGCTCGAACGG
>JAJYLV010000002.1 GCA_021787445.1 Chloroflexota bacterium
TCTACTTCCTCCAGGGCTACGTCACCGCGCAGGACCGCCTCGCGGAGATGGACGCGCTCCGCGCCGACGCCCGCGCGCACCTCGGCGCCGCCGCGCGGCAGCAGCTCGCGCGCGCGCCGGCGCCGCTGCGCGCGGCGCTCGACGCGTACGCGGCCGGCGTGAGCAAGCTCATCGCGCAGTACCGGGACGCGCGCGCCCTCCCGGGCGAGCTCGTCCTGGCCGGGCGCGACGTGCCCCCGTGGGAGCCCGCGGACCCGCTCGCCATAGCGAGCTGGTACCTCGAGAAGATGCTGCCGTCCTCGGTGTGCGCGGCCGCGCCGGCGGCGGACACCTTCAAGGGCCTGCCCATCCTCGCCGCCGACCTCTACGCCCGGGTCCCGGCGCCCGGCTGGTACGAGATCGGGATCGACGGCGGCGACGTCCACGCCGTCGGTGTCTCCCTTCCCGGCGTGCCGGGGATCGTCGCCGGCCACAACGGCTGGGTCGCGTGGGCGCTCGTCGCGTCGGCCCAACCCGCTCCGGATCCGGTCGCGACGGTCGAAGGGATCGTCCAAGGGTCGACGGCGCTGAGCGCGAGCAGCTTCGAGGCCGCGATACGGCGCTCCGCCGCTACCGCGTGCGTCGCCGACCTCCAGGGGCACGAGGGAACGACCGTACCGCCCACGACCGCGCTCGTTCGTCCGGGGCGGCCGACGGTCGCCGGCGCTCCGGTGCGCGCGGCCGCGCTCGCGCGGTCCCTCGAGGCGGCGCGCGGCGTCGATACCGAGGCGATGCGCCGCCTGCTCGGCGTCCCGCGGCCGGGGGCGGGCGCCGGCGCCCGCCTCATCGTCGACCTCGCGGACCTCGATACCTCGAAGCTCGTCCTGTCGGACGGGCTCTCGGGACAGCGCGCGTCCCCCCACTTCGAGGATCAGGCGCCCCTGTGGGAGATCGGACAGGTGCGCGCGCTGCCGTTCTCGCGGCCCGCGTTGACCGATCCCGAGGGCGACCTCGTTCTCCGGCCCGACTGAACGCGCACGTACCATCGCCGGGTGAGCGAGGTGCCGCGCAGCCGCGACCGTGACGCGTGGGAGCGCGGCCGCTACGCGGACGCGGTCGCGCGCGTTCCGGAGCGCGGGACGTTCGCGACGACGTACGGCGAGCCGATCCCGCCGATCGGCGTGCCCGCGGACGCGCCCGCGGCCGTGGGCTTCCCCGGCGAGCCGCCGTACACCCGCGGCATCCATGCGACGGGCTATCGCGGACGCCTGTGGACGATGCGCCAGTACGCCGGCTTCGCCGACGCCGACGCGACGAACGCGCGCTACCGCTACCTCCTCGCGCACGGTCAGACCGGCCTGTCGGTGGCGTTCGACCTGCCGACGCAGATGGGCTACGACGCCGACGACGAGCGCGTCGCCGCCGAGATCGGACGGGTCGGGGTCTCGATCTCGAGCCTCGCGGACATGGAGCGACTCTTCCAGAGCATCCCGCTCGGGAGCGTCACGACGTCGATGACGATCAACGCGACCGCGCCGATCCTCCTCGCGATGTACGTCGCCGCGGCGAAGAAGCAGGCCGTACCCCTCGAGCGGGTGGGCGGGACGACCCAGAACGACATCCTCAAGGAGTACATCGCGCGCGGGACGTACATCTACCCGCCGCGTCCGTCGATGCGGATCGCGGCGGACCTCATCGCCTGGTGCGCCGCGCACCTCCCGCGATGGAACCCGATCTCGATCAGCGGCTATCACATCCGCGAGGCCGGGGCGAACGCGGTGCAGGAGCTCGCGTTCACCTTCGGGAACGCGATCGCGTACGTCGACGCCGTCCGCGAGCGCGGCCTCGCCGTCGACCGCTTCGCGCGCCAGCTCTCATTCTTCTTCGCCGCGAACTCGACGCTCCTCGAGGAGGTCGCGAAGTTCCGCGCCGCGCGCCGCGTCTGGTACCGCATCGCGCACGACCGCTACGGCGCGACCGACCCGGCGTCGTGGCAGCTGCGTTTCCACACGCAGACGATGGGCTCGACGCTGACGGCGCAGCAGCCGCTGAACAACATCGTGCGTACGGCGATCGAGGCGCTCGCGGCGGTGCTCGGAGGAACGCAGTCGCTGCACACGAACGCGTATGACGAGGCCCTCGGGCTGCCCACCGAGGGGTCCGTCACGGTCGCGCTGCGGACGCAGCAGATCGTCGCCGAGGAGTCGGGCGTCGCGGAGACGGTCGACCCGCTCGGGGGCGCGTACCTCATCGAGCGGCTGACCGACGACATCGAGCGCCGCACGCTCGCCGCGATCGAGCGCATCGATCAGATGGGCGGCGCGCTGCGCGCGATCGAGAACGGGCACCAGCAGGACGAGATCGAGCGCAGCGCGTACGCGCAGCAGGAGGCGATCGAGCGGCGCGAGAAGATCGTCGTCGGGGTCAACGCCTACCGCACGGAGGACGAGAAGGTCCCGCCGCCGCAGAAGGCGGACGAGCAGGTCGTCGCCCGCGCGCGCGAGCGGCTGGGCCGCCTGCGGGCGGAGCGCGACGCGTCGGCCGCCGCGGCGGCGCGCGAGCGCCTGCGGCGCGCGGCCGCGGGGACGGGCGAGCTCTTCCCGTTCGTCCTCGGTGCCGTCGAGGCCGACGTGACGCTGGGCGAGATCTCGGACGAGCTGCGCTCCGTCTTCGGCACGTACTCGCCGCGGTCGTGAGCCCGCTCGTCGCCGGCTCGGAGCTGCACCACGTCGGGATCGCGGTGCCCTCGATCGAGGCGGCGCTTCCGCTGTACGCGGACGTGCTCGGCCTGCGCGCGGGCGCCGTGCGCGAGCTTCCCGACCAGGCGGTGCGCGCGGTCGTCCTCGCCGGCGGCGCGGCGCGCGTCGAGCTCATCGAGCCGCTCGATGCGTCGAGCGGGGTCGCGCGCTTCCTCACGGAGCGCGGGCGGCCGACGCTGCACCACGTGTGCTTCGCCGTGGACGACCTCGCGCGTGTGCTCGCCGAGCTCGCGGCCGCGGGGACGGAGCTCATCGACCGCGAGCCGCGGCGGGGGATCGAGGGGATGGTCGCGTTCCTTCATCCGCGAGCCGGCGACGGCGTGCTCATCGAGCTGATCGACCGCGCGTCGTTAGAAGCAGGTCGGGAACGTGCTCAGCGCTCGGCGGGGTGACGCACCCGCTGGCGGTCCCGGCGTCTCGCTCCGGGCCTGCTCCCCCCGGCCCGCTCTTTGTCCCGGACGTGACTTGTGCTGGCCGGGGCCCGGTCGCAGGCCCTCGCGAGATCGCATTCGGCCGCCGCGACATCACCCCGTCTCGCGCTGATCGGCTGACGCCACAGCAGTGGAGAGACGCCGGGAGCCGGCCGCTGCGAGGGACAACGCGTCACCCGGTCGCCGCGGATCGGCGATACTGCGGATGTGAGCCGCGTCGCTGTCGTCGTCTGCTCGCACGACAAGGAGCGATGCGCCGTGACGCGGCGCCAATACCTCGACGCGATACGCAGGGCGGGCGGGGACCCGATCGAAGTGCGCCCCGGGGCGCCCGCGCCCACCGACTTCGACGCTCTCTTCCTCACCGGCGGCGAGGACATCGATCCGAGCCGCTACGGCGAGCCCAACATGGGCTCGGAAGCCGTCGACCGCGAGCGCGACGAGCTCGAGCTCGAGCTGCTCGCGCGAGCGCTCGAGCGCGACGTCCCCGTTCTCGGCGTCTGCCGCGGCTTCCAGGTCCTCAACGTCCACTTCGGCGGAAGCCTCGAGCAGCACGTCGTCGGACACCGCCCGAAGGAGATGGGCATACCCGATGACCCCGAAGGGCGCGATGCGGTCCGTCACGAGGTCGGCGTCGCGCCGGGATCGCTCCTCGCGCGCGCGACGGGTGCGCGGCGCCTCGCGGTCAACTCGAGCCACCATCAGGTGGTGACGCCGGAGCGTTTGGCGGCGAACGGGCTGAACGCGACGGTGCTGTACGACGGGATCGTCGAGGCGCTGGAGTCCCCGGCACATCGCTGGGTCGTGGGGGTCCAATGGCACCCGGAGCGGCCGCTCCAGGTCGACGCCGCGGCGCAGCGGATCTTCCGCGCGTTCGTCGAAGCGGCGGAGGTCGTACCGGCGCGGTGAGGGAGGGCGACGGGGGAGCGGCCGGGCGTCCAGTGCGCGTCGTGATCCTCGCCGCGCAGTCCGGGCCGTTGGAGCAGGCCGCGCGCCGCGTCGTCCTCAAGGCGGGCGTCGAGCTCGTCCTCGTCCTGCGAGCGGGCGACCCGCGCCACTTCGGCGAGCGCGCCCAAGCGCTGCGCGATGCGCGGCCCGACGTCGTCGTCGTTCCCCTCGCCGACAAGGGAGGTGCCGAGGAGCTCGTCCTCCTCGCGGAGCCGCTGCGGTTCGGGTGCGCCGCACAGAGTCCGGCGCCGCACGTACTGCTGGCGACCGGCGACGACGGCGCGATCGCGCGCGCGACGCCGCTCCTCGCCCCCTTCGACGTCGAGCTCGTACCCGACGTCCGCGGCGACAGCGGGCGGATCCGCGCGGTGACGCGTCTGCGCGAGATGCGCGCGGACGAGGGCGGCCGCCTGCGCGACGAAGTGCTCGAGGAGCTCGCGGCGCGCCTCGCCGCGGAGCGATCGACGGCCATCCTCCTCGTCGACGTCGTCGGCTCGTCGACCTCGCTCGTCCATGCCGATCCGGCGGGCGGTCTGCTCGCCGCGCACGTGCGCCCGCTCGGTACGGGTGCCGCCGCGGATCGGGTCGTGGCGCGCGCGGGGCTGGACCGTGTGCGGCGCTGGATCCCCTGGGCCGTCGATCAGCCGACGCTGCTCGAGCAGGTCTTCAACCGCGCGCGGTGGCCGGGAGCCGTGCCCACGGATAGCGGGTCGCTCGCCGTCGAGATCGCTCTCGCGCACGAGGCGATCGGACACGCCGTCTCCGACGCGCTCGCCGCGGGCATCGGCCCGCAGCTCCGGGCGGTGCCCCTCGTCGTGCTGACGGGACGGCTCGCCGAGCTCGCACCGGCGCAGGCGAGCCTGGTCGCCGTCGACGCGCTCGAGCTCCCCGCTCCGGCCTCCATCGCGCGGGAGCAGGAGGGGAGCGTCGTCCCGCTCGCCTCGTTCGTTCCCGTCGCGCCGACCCGCCGCGGCACGGTCCGCTTCGCGTGGTCGGGCGCGCCGCGCGAGGAGCGCGTCGAGCGCGACGCGCTGTACGCGCTCCCGCTGGAGGGGGACGTCGACGTCAGCGGCGCGGGCGTGACGGCGTCGCACCTCGTCGCCGGTCCCGTCGGCGCGATCGTCGACGGTCGCGTCCGGCCGCTCTCCCTGCCGCTGCGCGACGCCGAGCGCGTGCCGCTCGTCGCGCGCTGGTACGCCTCCCTCGACGCCGTGCCGCGCGACCCGCCTCCCGTGGCACAGGAAGCGACACCCGCATGAGCTGGCGCTACGGCCGCTGGACCGTCGACCACCCGCTCCCCGTCGGCGCGGCGACGCGCGCCGCGGAGGGCGTGTCGGTCCGCGCCGGCGACGTCCTCGCGACCGGCAGCACCATCACGCTCGCGCACGTCGCCGACGGCGCGCGGCGCGTCGGGGTCGCCGCGCGCGACCTCGACCGCGTGCTCCGCGTGCGTCCGGTCGTCGAGGTGCGTAAGGGTGCCGTCCTCGCTCGCACGGGTCGCCGCTTCGCGCGCGCCGCGACGTCGCCGATCGACGGGCGGTTCGTGCACATCACGGCCGACGGTGACCTGTACATCATGCCCATCGTCGACGAGTGGAGCGTGCGTTCGACCCTCGACGGCACCGTGGTGCGCTCCGACGACGCCGTCGTCGCGGTCGAGGGTGAGTGCTGGGCGCTCGCCGGCCTCGCGGGCTACGGCCCCGACGCGATCGGAGAGATCGCGCTCGGCGTCGACGATCCCGACGAGCCGCTCGCCCCGCCGCGCGTCGACGTGCGTCTCCGCGGGCACATCGTCGTCGGCGGGTCGCGTATCGCCGCCGAGGCGATCACGCGCGCGCACGCCTGCGGCGTGGCCGGGCTCGTCGCCGGCGCCGCGCCCGCCGGCGGTCTGCGAACGGTCTTCGGCGACGACATCGACGCCCGCGGCCGCGCGTCGTTCGACGACCGCCCGACCGTGCTCTGCCTCGTCGGCTTCGGATCGGGACCGCTGCCGTCGGCCGTGTGGGACCCGCTCGTCGCGTTCGCCGGCCTGCGCGCGGCGATACACACAGCATCCGCTCGGCTGTTCGTCCTCGCCGGCCGCGACGAGGTCGAGGTCCCCGCCGCGGCGCCGCTCCTCGCGCTCGCCGACGATCACGGGTCGGTGCGCCCCGTGCCGCCCGACGCGCGCCCGTTCCCGGCGAACGTCCTCCCCTTCGACGCCGAGCGCTAAGCCCGCCCGGCCTGGCAGCATGTCGTCAGTGAGCTCCCGACGACGGCGTCGTGACCGGCACGCCCGGCGCGGCGATCATCCCGAGCCGCCTGCGGCGCGCGTGCCGGTGAAGAAGGCGGAGGCGCGTCGGCGCGCCGAGTTCGAGGCGCGGATGACCCGCATGCAGCGGATCCGGACGGTCGTCGGGCTGCTCGGCTTCGTCCCGCTCGCCGCGTCGCTCGCCTGCGGCAGCGGCCTCGACATCGTCGGCGTGTGCTCGGTCCCGCGCGAGGTCTACCTCGGGCTGTGGGCGGCGATCGTCGGCACCTTCCTCGGGCTCACCTTCCGGATGTGGCGCGACCGGCGCGCGGAGCGCCGCACGGAGACGGCGTCGTGACCCCCGCGGACTCTGCGGCCACGATCCACACCCGCGCGACGGACGAGACGGAAGCGCTCGGCGAGCGGATCGGCTGCGCCGCCGAAGCCGGCGACGTCGTCGCGCTGTGGGGCGAGCTGGGGTCGGGCAAGACGACTCTGGTCCGCGGCATCGCGCGCGGGCTCGG
Source organism: Chloroflexota bacterium (assembly GCA_021787445.1). GTDB lineage: Bacteria > Chloroflexota > Limnocylindria > P2-11E > P2-11E > JACPOT01. The sequence continues at coordinate 6,872 of JAJYLV010000002.1, forward strand.
CGTTCCCGAGCACGCGGTCACGAGCCCGACGTTCGTGATCGTCCACGAGCACGACGACGGGCGGCTGCCGCTCTTCCACATCGACCTGTACCGGCTCGCACCGGGCGACACGCCGTCGACGGGCTGGGACGAGGCGCTGTCGTCGGGAGGGGTGACCGCGATCGAATGGCCCGACCGCGTCGCGCGATGGCTCCCGCCGGACCGTCTCGACGTCCGGCTGCTCAGCCGCGGGGGGGACGAACGCGAGATCCTCCTCGAAGCGACGGGCCCGCGTTCGGCGCGGCTGCGCGAGGCGGCGCAGCCGTGATCCTGCTGGCCATCGACACCTCGGGCGCGTACGCCTCCGTCGCCGTGTTCGACGGCGCCGCCGTCCTCGGCGAGGTCACCTGGCACGCCCGCCGGCGGCACGACGATCACCTCTTCCCGGCGATCGAGCGGCTCCTCGTCCTCGTCGGCGCGGAGCTCGGCGACGTGCGGCGCGTCGCGGTCGCGACGGGGCCGGGCTCCTTCACCGGGCTGCGCGTCGGGATCGCCGCCGCGCAGGGGATCGTGCGTGCGTCGGGCGTCGCGCTGGTCGGCGTCCCCACCTGCGACGTCGTCGCGTATCCCTTCGCGTCGAGCGGCCGTCGGGTGTGCGTTCTCATCGACGCCGGCCGGGGCGAGCACTATGCGGCGATGTACCGAACGAGGCGTGGGGTCTGGGGCCGGACGAGCGACATCCGGACCGTCGCGATCGACGACCTCGTGCGCGAGGTCGTGCGGGACACGATCTTCGCGGGGGACGTGACGCCGGCGATGGCGCAGGCGCTGCGCGAGCGCCTCGGGCGGCGCGCGATCGTCCCGTCGCCGTCGGCGCTCGTCCGGCGCGCGGGCCACCTCGCCGAGGTCGGCTGGGCGCGCGCGGAAGCCGGAGAGAGCGTCGAGCCCGACGCGCTCGAGCCCGTATACATCCGTCCCCCGACGATCCGCGGCCCGGCGGGCGAGATCGTCGCGCCCGCGGGGCCCGAGCCGGCATCCGCGGTGCGGCGGACCTCCTGACCATGGTGTCCGTCGCTCCGGTCCTCATCGAGGACATGACGCTCGAGGACATCGACGCCGTGCAGGCGGTCGAGCGCGCCTCGTTCCCCGTCCCGTGGCCCACGAACGCGTTCCGTCACGAGCTCACGCAGAACCGGAACGCGCGCTACATCGTCGCCCGCGCCGGCGACGCCGTCGTCGGCTACGGCGGTCTGTGGCTCATGGTCGACGAGGCGCACATCACGACCTTCGCGGTGCTGCCGGAGCACCGCCGGCAGCGCATCGGCGAGCGGATGCTCCAGCGCCTGTTCGACATCGCCCAGGAGATGGGCGCCGAGTGGCTGACGCTCGAGGTGCGCGTGTCGAACCTCCCGGCGCAGCGCCTCTACGAGAAGTACGGGTTCCGCCGGGCCGGGGTGCGGCGACGGTACTACTCGGACAACAACGAGGACGCGCTCATCATGTGGACGGACCGCATCAAGGACCACGCCGTGCGCGAGCGGCTCGCCCAGCTGAAGCGCGCTCTCGAGCAGAGCCCGACATGAGGATCCTCTCCGTCGAGACGAGCTGCGACGAGACGGGCGTCGCGATCGTCGAGGACGGGCGGCGGATCGTCTCGAACGTCGTCGCGTCGCAGACCGCGCACGAGCGGACGGGCGGGATCGTGCCCGAGGTCGCGGCGCGCGAGCATCTGCGCCAGCTCGACCCCATCGCGAGCGAAGCGCTGCGCCGCGCGAACACGAGGCTCGACGACGTCGACGCGATCGCGGCGACGGTCGGGCCGGGTCTCATCGGAGCGCTCCTCGTCGGCGCGAACTACGCGCGCGGGCTCGCGTTCGCCGCGCGCAAGCGTTTCGTGGGCGTCAATCATCTCGAGGGCCACGTGTACGCGAACTGGCTGTACCAGGGCGCCGAGGCGCCGCCGGAGCCCGACCTGCCCGCGGTCGTCCTCGTCGTCAGCGGCGCGCACAGCGACCTCGTCCTCATGGAGGACCACCGTCGCTTCCGGCTTCTGGGGCGGACGATCGACGACGCCGCCGGCGAGGCGTATGACAAGGTCGCGCGGCTCCTCGGCCTCGGCTTTCCCGGCGGGCCGCTCATCGAGCGCGCCGCACGCGAGGGCGACCCGCGGGCGTTCACGCTCCCGAAGGCCGACCTCGCGGGGCGCTACGACGTGTCGTTCAGCGGGCTCAAGACCGCTGTCCTGCGACTCGTCCGGGACCTGGAGAAGAAGGGGGCGGTGCCCGCGCCCGACCTAGCCGCCTCGTTCCAGCGGACCATCAACGAGATGCTCGCGGAGCGGGTCGCGCGCGCTGCCGCGGAGTTCGACGTGCGCGCCGTCATGCTCGGCGGCGGCGTCGCCGCCAACCTCGCGCTGCGCGAGGAGATCACCCGGCGCGTGTCGCTGCCGCTGCGGGTGCCTCCGCCGAAGCTGTGTATCGACAACGGCGCCATGATCGGCGCCGCGGCGTTCTTCTCGCTGCGCTACCGGAGCGAGGACATACCGACGCTCGTGCGGTCGGGCCTCGCGCTCGCGCATTGAGCGGCGGCCGCGTCGAGCTCGTCGCGGCTCTCGACGACGCCGCGGCCCGAGCCGCGCGCGCGGAGACGGACCCGGCGTCGGTCGCGCCGCTCCTCCTGCGCATCCTCACCGCCGCGGGCGCGACGCCCGAGGTGACGGACGCGCTCGCCGACGTTCCCGCCGCGCGCGCGCTGCTGCGCGTCACCGACGCCGGTGCCGCGATCGAGCTGTCGGCCGGCGAGGGCCGGATCGCGGCGGAGGTCGCCGATACGAGAGGGACGGGACCGAAGATCGACGCGTCCGCCGCGACGTGGCTCGGCCTCCTCGGCGGGACGCTCCGTCCGTGGCTCGCGTTCACGCGCGGCCTCGTCGTCTGCCGCGCGGGGCTCAACGAGCTGCGCTGGATCCAGAGCGTCGCCGACCGGCTGCAGCGCGGGTACGAGCGCGCGCGCGCAGCGGAGGCGGCACGCTCCGGCCGGTGATAGCGTCGGCGACGTGACGGAGGCCTCCTCCGCGCCGCGCCCGGGCGGCGAGCGCCCCGACGGGGCGGCGGACACACGCGCCAAGGTCCATCGCGCCGAGACCAAGACCAAGACGCCACAGGAGGCCAAGAAGGCGGGCCCGACGCTCGACGCCGTGCGCGGCGACGAGCGCGTGCGGACCTACATCCGCTCGGCGAATCAGCAGATGGGCGCGATCGGATACACGGAGCACGGCGAGCGCCACGCGAACACGTGCGCGGACGGCGCGCGCTTCATCCTCCGCTCGCTCGGCCACGAGCCGCGCCGCTGCGAGCTCGCGGCCATCGCGGCGTACCTCCACGACATCGGGAACGTCATCACGCGCGAGAAGCACGGCCAGACGGGCGCGCTCCTGGCCAAGGACATCCTCGAGGACCTCGGGTTCGACCACGAGGAGATCGCGATCGTCATGGGCGCCGTCGCGAACCACGAGGAGGAGGAGGGCGGCACGGCCGTCAGCCCCGTCTCGGCGGCGGTCATCCTCGCGGACAAGAGCGACGTCCACCGCAGCCGCGTGCGGAACCCGAAGACGACGGCGTTCGACATCCACGACCGCGTGAACTACGCGGCGACCTCGGCGGAGATCAAGGTGAGCCGCAAGGAGAAGCAGATCGCGCTCTACCTCACGATCGACACCGAGGTGGCGGCGCTCATGGAGTACTTCGAGATCTTCCTCTCGCGCATGGTGCTGTGCCGCCGTGCCGCGGAGTTCCTGCACTGCTCGTTCGCGCTCGTCATCAACGACACCCGTCTGCTTTGACCGCTGTATGACCAGCGCTCGGCTCGCTCGTAGGCCCCGAGCGGCCGGCTTCCGGCGCCGGCCGAGGTGACCCCTATCGGCGCGAGGCGGGGTGATGTCGCGGCGGGCGAAGGCGATCTCGCGAGGGCCCGCGACCGGGCCCCGGCGGGCGCAAGGCACGTCCCGGACAGGTGAGGGGCCGGGGGGAGCAGGCCCGGAGCGAGACGCCGAGACCGCCAGCGGGTGGGTCAACCCGCCGAGCGCCGATCAGCAGAACGCTGACCCGCGCCGATCGCGCGAGAATGCGGGTCGTGCCCGGCCGGAAGACGACGAGGCGAGTGAAGGACGCGGTGGCGGCCGGAGGCGTCGTGATACGCAAGGGCGAGCGCGGCACCGAGGTCGTGCTCGCCGGACGCGAGGGCATGTGGGTCCTCCCCAAGGGAACGCCCGACCTCGCGGAGCGCATCGAGGACACCGCGACGCGCGAGGTGCGCGAGGAGACCGGCCTCGACGTGCGCATCGTGCGGCCGCTGGGCTCCATCGAGTACTGGTTCGCGCTGCCGCGGCAGCGCGTGCACAAGGTCGTGCACTTCTTCCTCATGGAGCCGCTCGGCGGCGACACCTCCCGGCACGATCACGAGTACGAGGAGGTCCGCTGGGTGCCCGTCGACGAAGCGCGGCGCCTCCTCTCGTTCGATACCTATCGCGAGATGCTCGAGCGGGCCCTCATCGACGAGGAGGCGGCGTGAGCGCGGTCGGAACGCTCCGGCGCACGCCGCTCTACGAGGAGCACCTCGCGCTCGGCGCGAAGATGGTCCCCTTCGCGGGGTGGGAGATGCCCATCCAGTACCCGACCGGGATCGTCGCCGAGCACCGCGCCGTCCGCTCCGCCGCCGGCATCTTCGACCTCTCGCATATGGGCGAGGCGTACCTGCGCGGCCCGAAGGCCCTCGCCGCCGTCGACGAGCTCGTCTCGAGCGACATCGCGGGGCTCGCCGTCGGGCAGGCGCGCTACGGGCTCCTGTGCAACGAGCGCGGGACGATCGTCGACGACGTGATCGTCTACCGCGTCGCGCCGGAGACCGTCCTGATCTGCGTCAACGCCTCGAACCGCGAGAAGGACGTCGCGCACATGCGTGCGCACCTGCCGTCCGACGTCGCCTTCGAGGACGCGTCGCTCGCCACCGCGCTCATCGCGGTGCAGGGCCCCCGCGCCGCGGCCATCCTCGCGTCCGTCGCGGCGCCGTCGGCCGGAGGATCGATCGCGAGCGTCGCGCCCTTCGCGGTCACCGGCGCGAGCGTCGCGGGCGAGCGCGCGCACGTCGCGCGGACCGGATACACGGGCGAGGACGGCTTCGAGATCTTCGTCGCGTGGGACCGCGCCGCGGGACCATGGTCGCGCCTCCTGGACGCGGGCCGCGGCGGCCTCACGCCGACGGGCCTCGGCGCGCGGGACACGCTGCGGCTCGAGTCGCGCTACTCGCTCTACGGGAACGAGATCGACGAGACGACGGATCCGATCGAGGCCGGCCTCGGGTGGACGTGCAAGCTGGACAAGGACTTCATCGGGCGCGACGCGATCGCGGCGGCCAAGGAGCGCGGGCCCTCGCGGCGCATCGTCGGCCTCGTCGTCGACGGCGGCGTGGCGCGGCACGGCTTCGCCGTCGTGAAGGACGGCCGCGATGTCGGGACGGTGACGAGCGGCACGTTCGGTCCGACCGTCGGCAAGAACATCGCGCTCGCCTACGTCCCCGTCGCGCTGGCGAATGTCGGGACCGAGCTCGCCGTCCGTATCCGCGACCGCGAGGTCCCCGCTCGGGTGGTGAAGACACCCTTCTATTCACGGAAGGAGAAGGTGGGAGCAGCGTGAGCGTTCCAGATGACCTTCGGTATTCGAAGGAGCACGAGTGGGTCCGCGTCAACGGCGACGTCGCGACCGTCGGGATCACGCACTTCGCGCAGGAGCAGCTGGGCGACGTCGTCTTCGTCGAGCTCCCCGACCAGGGCGCGAGCGTGCGCCAGTTCTCGAGCCTCGGCGTCGTGGAGTCCGTGAAGGCTGCGTCCGACGTCTACGCGCCCGTGTCGGGCGAGATCGTCGAGCGGAACGCGCAGGTGGTCGAGAAGCCCGAGCTCGTGAACCAGGAGCCGTACGGGAACGGCTGGCTCGTGAAGGTCCGCCTCACCGACACGGCCGAGGTGGGGACGCTCCTGTCGCCCGCCGACTATCGCGCGCACATCGGCGAGACCGCGCCTTCGGGCGCCTGAGCGTGAACCGCAACCCCTACTCCCCGCACACCGAGGCCGACCGCCGCGAGATGCTCGCGGCGATCGGGGTCTCGAGCGTCGACGACCTGCTCGGCGCGATCCCCGCCGACGCGCGGCGTCCCGCGCTCGGCCTGCCCGCGGGGATGTCGGAGGCGGAGGTGCAGTCGCACCTCGCGTCGCTCGCGGCACGCGACAGGCCCGCGGGCGCGGGCCCCTTCTTCCTCGGCGGGCCCGTGCAGCGGCGCTACATCCCGGCCGCCGTGCCGGCGCTCGCGTACCGCGGCGAGTTCCTCACGGCGTACACGCCGTACCAGCCGGAGATCAGCCAAGGCACGCTCCAGTCGGTCTTCGAGTACCAGTCGCTCATGAGCGAGCTCCTCGCGATGGACGTCGTCAACTCGTCGATGTACGAAGGCGCGTCCGCCGTCGCGGAAGCGGCGCTCATGGCCGTCCGCCTCACCGGACGCAAGCGGGTCGTCGTCGCGACCGAGGTCTATTACCAGTACCGCGAGACGCTGCGCACCTACGCACGAGGACCCGAGCTCGAGATCGTCGAGGTGGCCACACGCGACCTCGCGCCGAGCGCCGCGGGCGCGGCGTGCCTCATCGTGCAGCATCCCGACGCGCTGGGCACGCTCGTCGACGTCCGTCCCGTCGCTGACGCGGCGCATGCCGCGGGCGCGCTGTGCGTGCAGGTGACCGAGCCGCACGCGTGCGCTCTCCTCGAGCCGCCCGGGAAGCTCGGCGCGGACATCGTCGTCGGCGAGGGCCAGCCTCTCGGCATCCCCATGTCGTTCGGCGGCCCCTATCTCGGGATCATCGCCTGTCGTGACGCGCTCGTGCGGCAGCTCCCCGGTCGCATCGTCGGGGAGACGCGCGACGCCAACGGGACGAGGGGCTTCGTGAATACGCTCCAGACGCGCGAGCAGCACATCCGCCGCGAGAAGGCGACGAGCAACATCTGCACGAACGAAGCGATCGCGGCGATCGTCGCGTCCGTGTACCTCGCGCTCATGGGGCCACGGGGGCTCCGCGCCGCGGCGGGTCTCGGCGTCGAGCGCGCGCACCGTCTCGCCGAGCGGCTCTCGGCGCTCGAAGGCTGCCGGATCGGCGACGAGGGGCCATTCTTCGACCGCTTCCTCCTCGCGACCCCGCTCGACGAACGGACGCTGCACGACGCGCTGGAGCTCGACGGGATCGAGGCCGGAGGCGTCGCGGGTGCCGACGGCTACCCGGGCCGGAGCGGGCTCGTCGTGCAGTGCACCGAGATGACCACCGAGGCCGAGATGGATGCGCTCGTGCGCGGCGTGACGCGCATCGTCACCGGATCGGGCGAGAAGGCCGCTGCGGGGTGAGGCTGCCCGCGTCCGGCGCCACGACCGCCGCCCCCGTGCTCGAGCCGCTCCTCTTCGAGCTCGAGCGTGAGGGCCGCGCCGGCCGCCACGTCCGCGGCGGGGAGAACGCGGATGCGCTGATCCCCGCGGGGTTCCGGCGCGGCGAGCCTCTGCGGCTGCCGCAGGTGACGGAGTCGCAGGTCGTGCGGCACTACATGCACCTCTCCGAGGTCAACTACTCGGTGGACACCGGCATGTACCCGCTCGGATCGTGCACGATGAAGTACAACCCGAAGGTGAACGACCGGGTCGCCGCGCTGCCCGGCCTCGCCGACCTCCACCCGCGGCAGGACGACGCGAGCGTCCAGGGCGCGCTCGCCCTCCTGTGGGAGCTCGAGCGGATGCTCGTCAAGATCACCGGGATGGACGCCGCGACGCTCCAGCCGGCCGCGGGGGCGCACGCCGAGTTCACGGCGATGCTCGTCTTCAAGGCCTACCACGCGTGGCGTGGCGAAGGCGCGACGCGCCGCCGCATGATCGTCCCCGACTCGGCGCACGGCACCAACCCCGCCTCCGCCGCGATGTGCGGGTTCGAGGTCACCACCGTCAAGAGCGACGCGCGCGGCAACATCGACCTCGACGCCCTCACGGCCGCGCTCGGACCCGACGTCGTCGGGCTCATGCTCACGAATCCGAACACGCTCGGCCTCTTCGAGGAGCGCGTGCGGGCCGTGTGCGATGCCGTCCACGCCGCCGGCGGCCTCGTGTACGGCGACGGCGCGAACATGAACGCGCTCCTCGGCCTGACGCGACCAGGCGATCTCGGGCTCGACTGCATCCACATCAACGTCCACAAGACGTTCTCGACGCCTCACGGCGGCGGTGGCCCGGGTGCGGGACCGCTCTGCGTCAAGGAGCGCCTGCGCCCCTTCCTGCCGGGGCCGGGTGTCGTCCGCGAGGCCGACGGAACGTTCCGCCGCTCCTCCGACGACCGTCCGCGGAGCATCGGGCGCGTTCGCAGCTTCTTCGGGAGCTTCGGAGTGCTCGTGCGCGCCTACGCGTACATGCGGACGCTCGGCGAGGAGGGCATGGTCGAGACGTCGGAGGACGCCATCCTCGCCGCGAACTACCTCGCGGCGCGCCTCAAGGGGCGGTACGCGCTCGCGTACGACCGGCCGTGCATGCACGAATTCGTCCTCAGCGCCGCCGCGCAGAAGAAGAAGGGCGCGGCGGCGCTCGACATCGCGAAGGCGCTCATCGACGAGGGCTTCCACCCGTCGAGCGTGTACTTCCCGCTCATCGTCCCGGAGGCGATGATGATCGAGCCGACGGAGACGGAGCCGAAGGAGACGCTCGACGCCTTCGCCGACGCGCTCCTACGGATCGCCGACCGCGTCGAGTCCGATCCCGCCCCGCTGCACGACGCTCCGCTGACCGCTCCGCTGCGACGGCTGGACGAGGTGACCGCCGCGCGCCATCCCGTTCTCCGATGGAAGCCGCCGAGCCGGCCGTAACGCGCGTGCGTGTGGCGATGGTGGTGCCGCCCCAGGCCGTTGTCTTCGAACCCGCCGCCGACCTGCGCGCGTCAGCGAGCGACGATGCCGAGCTGGTCGACCAGGTCCATTACAGAGAGCACCTGCGCGTGCTCGCGTCGCGAGACGGATGGCATCACGTGCAGGCCGAGGATCATTACTTCGGCTGGGTCCGGCAGGACGCCATCGGGCTCGTGGAGGCGAGCGTCCACGGTCCGATCGTCGACGTCCCCCTCGCCGCGATCCGCCGGCGCCCCGATCGGTCATCCGAGGTCGTCGGCCATCTGCCGGCCGGCACGCCGCTCACGCAGCAGTCGTCGGAGCAGGTGGGCTGGGCGTGGGTCGACATCCGTCGACGGGGTGACATCGCCGCGCTGACGGGATACGTGTCGCTCGACGATTCCATCGACCTCGGCACGCTCCCGTACCGGCCGCCGACGCCGGACGACCTCATCGCCACCGCGGAGGCGTTCGTGGGCGTTCCGTACCTATGGGGAGGGACCACCGGCCTCGGTCTCGACTGCAGTGGCTACGTGCAGCAGGTGTACGGTCTGAACGGTCTCCGTCTGGACCGGGATGCGGACCAGCAGGCCTTGGAGGGTCGAGCGGTGGATCGGGCCGCGCGCGGCGACCTGGTGTTCTTCGGCCGCGAGCGCGTGACGCACGTCGGCCTCGCTCGTGACGCGCGCACGATGCTCAACGCGCGCGGAGGACGGCAGGTGGAGGTCGACGACATCGACAGCATCGGCGTCGGCGTGCTCGCGGTCCGGCGGTACTTGCCGTGAAGCGCACCCTTCGTCGCGCGGCGTCGCTTCGTCCGGCGCCGCACGACGACGGCGATCGACGCACCGACCGCGAGCTCGTGTACGCCGCGCGCGTCGGGGAGGAAGCCGCCTTCGACCTCCTCTTCTATCGCTACCGCGACGGCGTCTATCGCCTCTCGCTCGCCATCACGAAGGATCCTCAAGCCGCGGAGGAGGTCGTCGTCGACACGTTCGCGCGCGCGTATCACGCGCTCGCGCGCCTCGAGCCGGACGACACGCTGCGCCCGTGGCTCTACCGAGTGGCGATCAACGAGTCGTACGATCACCGGCCGCGCGGCGTCGCCCAGACGCCGCTCGACCTTGCCGAAGAGCTCGCGATGCCCGACGACGGATCTCCCGCGCGGATGGCCGAGCGCGCGGAGGAGCGCCGTGTCGTGCTCGCCGCGGTCGGGGCGCTGGATGAGAAGCACCGCGCCGTCGTCGCCCTGCACTACCTCGGCGACCTGCCGCTGGCGGAGATCGCGCTCATCGTCGGGGCGCCCGTCGGGACGGTGAAATCGCGCCTGCACTACGCCCTGCGGACGTTGCGTGTGCATCTTGCGCAACATCCGGGCCTCGCGCTCGAACCGGATCGGCCCTCGGCGGATATGGGAGAGAAGTGAGGCAGGACACGCAGCGCCTCGCCGAGGACCTCGCGGTCGAGGCCGCGCTCCGCGACGCGTTCGCGCCCCTGCGGGCGCGACGCGCTCCGGTCGGACCGCTCCGCGTGCGTGCCGCCGTCCGCTGGGGACGGGGGTCCGGCGCCTCCCCGCTCCCCTGGACCGCGGCGATCGCGCGCCTGTCGGAGCTCTCGGTCGCGGTCGGGATGAGCGTGATGGTGTTCATCGCAGCCTTCGGGACGCCGGCGACGCCCGCCGCCACGCAGACCGTGGACGAGGCTTCGGATCCCGCGATCCATCCCGTGCCGCACGTCTCGGCCCCGGTCGACGACTCGTACTACATCCGGTGGCTCCGTCTCGACCGGTACGTCCCGATGCAGGACTGGCTCGACCCCTCCGTGGTCCGCATCTCGCCGCTGCCGCCGCTCCGGCGCGTCGAGCCGCCTCCGCCCGCCCCGATCGAGCCGGACCGCCCGTACTGATCGGAACGCGGCGCGGCGCGTGAGCGCGCGCCTCGTCGCGGTCCTCGCCGGCGTCATCGTCCTCCTCTCGGCGTGCGCACCGGCGCCGACGGCTCCCGCGACGCGTGGACCGCTCGTCATCGGGATCGTGGGCGACCCGGCGTCCCTCCTCGAGGACGACGGCGTCGGATCGGTCATCGCCGCGCTGGTCACCGAGCCGATCGTACGGCTGACGGCGACGGACGAGCTCGAGCCGCGGCTCGTCGTGTCCATCCCGAGCTTCGCGAACGGCGACCTGCGCATCGTGCAGGACGCGAGCGCGCCGACGGGACGGCTCGTCGCGACCTTCCACCTCCGGGAGGGGCTCCGCTGGCAGGACGGCGCGCCGATCACTGCCGACGACGTGCGCTTCGCGTTCGACCAGGACCGTGTCGCGGCCGTCGGGACGCAGACGCGAACGCGCGCCGATCGGATCGAGCGGATCGATGTCGTCGACCCTCACACGTTCCGCGTCGCGTACCGCGCGGGGGAGCGCTGGGACCAGTGGGCGCTCGGGCCCCGCATCCTCCCGCGTCATCTGCTGGAAGGCGCGAACGCGCAAGCGCTCGCGCGGTACGCGAGCATGCCCGTCGGCGCGGGCCCCTACCGCATCGTCTCGCGGGCGCCCGGGCGCATCGACCTCGAGGCGTTCCCCGGCTACGTCGGAGGCCGTCCGTCGATCGAGAGGATCGTCGTACGGTCGTTCACGGACCGCTCGTCGCTCCTCATCGCGCTGCGGTCCGGCGAGGTCGACGTCGCGCCATATCCCGACTTCGACGCGGACCTCTACGCGACGCTCGATCGCAGCCTCGACGCCAAGACGCAGCAGGTCCTCTACACCCCCGCGGAGATGGTCGCGATGCTGCGCTTCGGCGGTCGGCTCGATGAGCCCGCCATCCGGCGCGCGATCTCGCTCGCCGTCGACCGCGAGCGGATCGCGCGGACGGTCTTCGGCGGGCGCGCCCGCATCCCCGACAGCTACCTCGTCGCGCCGCTGTGGGCGGCGACCGACGTCCCCGCGCAGCCGCGGGTCGACGTCGCCGCGGCGCGCGAGCTGCTCCTCGGCGCCGGGTTCCATGCCGGCAACTTCGGGATCATGGAGCGCGGCGCCGAGCGTCTCGTCGTGTCCCTCCTCGTGCCGCCCTCGCCGGCGCTCGAGGACGCCGCGCGCGGCGTCGCGTCCGACCTCGCGGCGATCGGGATCGCGGCCGACGTCACGCAGCTCGCCGAGACGGAGGTCGAGCGCCGCGTCACGCAGCGCGACTTCGATCTCGCGCTCGTCCTCGAGCCGGCTGACGACCCGCTCGTCGCGACGGCCCGATACCGCGGGCTCGTCTCGCCGTGGTTCGACGTTCTCGCGCAGGCGGCACGCGAGGCGAGCGATCGCCAAGAGAAGAAGGTCCTCTATCTAGAGTGCCAACGGCTGTGGTCCGAGGCCGCAGTGGCCCTGCCTCTCTATCAAGCACTGAAGGTCGATGTCGTACCCGCGCGGCTGCAAGACGTTCATGCCGCGTCGCACGGAGCTCCGATCACCTGGAATGCGGGAGAGTGGCGCCTCCCCTGATGAACTTCGCGCGACGAGGTCCGGTAGTGGTCGAAAACCGCCCCTCGCATCGGTACCTCGCTCACACGGGAGCCGCGAACGCTCTGCGTAGAATGCGGCTCGTCCGTTCGTGGCTCTGGAGAGAGGAAAGGGAAGGTGACCTCGTCTTCGCGACGGTGCCGACGGACACCCCCACTGCTCAAGGCGGCGCTTCGGCGCCGAGAAGTCACAAGGAGGGAGCGCATGACCCCACGCGTGAAGGCCCCGTGGTCGCTCGCGGTCGCGTTCATGGCGATCGCCCTCGTGGTCACGGCGTGCCAGGCCCAGCCCGCGGGAACGACCGCGTCGCAGACGCCCGCCGGCGATCAGGCGGACCCGAACGGCGAGCTCGTCACCAATATGGGCGCCGAGCCGGACACCATCGACCCGCAGAAGGAGTCGTTCGTCCAGGAGATCGGAGTCACCATGAAGGTCTTCGAGGCCCTCATGACCCCGAGCCTCAAGGACGGCAAGCCGATCCCGGCGGCCGCGAAGGACCAGCCCAAGGTCAGCCCGGACGGAACGCAGTACACGTACACGCTCCGCGACAACCTGAAGTTCAGCGACGGCTCGCCCGTCACCCCGGCCGACTTCAAGTACGGCTGGGAGCGCCTCTGCGACCCGGCGACCGCCGGTGACTACGCCTTCACCGGCTACATCGTCAAGGGCTGCGAGAAGTGGAACGAGATGGACCCGAAGAAGGCCAGCAAGGCGGACCTCGACGCCGCTCGGACGGCCTTCCTCGACAACATCGTCACCACGAACAACACGATCACGTTCAACCTCACCGAGCCCGCCCCGTACTTCAACTCGATCGCCGCGATCTGGGTCGGCGTGCCGGTCAAGAAGGCCGACGTCGAGAAGGGCGGCGACAAGTGGACGGAGCCCGCGACGTTCATCGGCAACGGCCCGTTCAAGCTGACCGAATGGAAGCACAACGAGAAGATGGTCTTCGAGCGCAATGACAGCTTCGTCGGCCACGACGGCCAGAAGGCCAAGCTCAAGAAGTGGACGCAGGTCATGATCAACGAGGGCGCCGTCGCCTTCGCTGCGTACCGCAACAACGAGCTCGACATCTACCCCGTCGCTGCCGAGGACCTCCGGGCGGTCAACGGCGACGCGACCCTCAGCAAGCAGGTCGTCGACGGCCCCGGCTCGTGCACCTTCTACATCGGCTTCAACAACAAGAAGGCGCCCTTCACCGACAAGAACGTGCGCATCGCGTTCGCCAAGTCCTTCGACCGCGACCAGTGGGTGAAGGACATCCTCGGCGGCATCGGCAAGCCGGCGACCTCGTTCATCCCGCCGGGGATCCCGGGCTACGACGCCGGGGACACGTTCCAGAAGTTCGACCCGGCCGCCGCCAAGGCGGCGCTGGCGAAGGCGAGCCCCGAGGCGACCGCGGCCATCGCGAACCTCAAGGTCACGTACTCGTCCTCGGCGCGCAACAAGACCCGCCTCGAGTGGTTCCAGCAGCAGTGGAAGAACAACCTGGGCGTCAACGTCGCGCTCGACCCCGTCGACGCGACGACGTACACGCAGCTCGTGAAGAAGCCCGAGACGCTGCCGACGATGTTCCTTCTCGGCTGGTGCTCGGACTACTACGACCAGCAGGACTGGCTGACGACGGTGTTCTCGTCGAAGGCCAGCTCGGCGCGCGTCGGCTACGACAGCAAGCAGTTCGACGACCTGGTCTTCGCTGGCGACAAGGAGCTCAACGTGGAGAAGCGTGACCAGGACTACAAGCAGGCGTCGGAGCTCCTCTCGCAGGATGCCCCCGCGGCCTTCATCTACTACGACGCGACGAAGCTCCTCGAGAAGCCGTGGGTGAAGAACTACTCGATCACCTCGCTCGGCTTCGAAGAGGCGCACTTCACCGACGTCTACGTCACCAAGAAGCCGTAACGCGGCGCGATCGAAGCGAAGCTGGACGTGATGAAAGAGGGGCCGGCCGCCGGCCGGCCCCTCTTTCCACCCCCGGATGGCACACCCGTGATCAAGATGTCGCGTACTAGACTCGGATCGGTCACGTGCTGAGCTACGTCATCCGGCGCGTCCTTCTCATGATCCCGACCCTGTTCTTCGTCGCGCTCATCACCTTCGTGCTCGCGCACTCCGCACCCGGATCGCCGTTCGACAAGAACGAGAACAGGCCGCTGCCGGAAAAGACGATCGAGAGGCTCAACAGGCTCTACGGCATCGACCAGCCGATCCAGGTGCAGTTCGCGCTGTACCTCAACAACCTCGTCCACCTCGACCTCGGGTCGAGCCTGGTCAAGGACCGCACCGTCGCCGACATCATCGGATCCGAGTTCCCCGTCAGCGCCCAGCTCGGCGTCCAGGCGCTGCTCCTCGCCCTCGCGGTCTCGCTGCCGCTCGGCGTCATCAGCGCGCTGAAGCAGAACACCGGCGTCGACTACGCGAGCCTGCTCTTCGCGACGATCGGCACGACCATACCCTCGTTCGTCATCGCGATCTTCGCCATCTGGATCTTCGGCGTCTATCTCAACTGGGTCCCGTTCCTCGGCTGGGGCCGCGGCTGCGGACCGCTCCCGTCCTGTGACTGGAAGCGGATGATCCTGCCGACGATCATCCTGTCGCTCGGCGCGATGGCGTTCCTCACCAGGATCACGCGCGCGAGCATGCTCGAGGCGGTCCGCCAGGACTACGTGCGGACGGCGCGGAGCAAGGGTCTGCGCGAGCAGGTCGTGATCGTCGGCCACGTCGTCAAGAACGCGATGATCCCCGTCGCCACGATCGTCGGCCCGGCGACCGCCGGCCTCATCACGGGCTCGTTCATCATCGAGACGATGTTCAGCATCCCTGGCCTGGGGCGCGACTTCGTCCTCAGCATCAACCGCCGCGACTACCCGCTGATCATGGGCGTCTACATGCTCTACGCGACGCTCATCGTCATCGCGAACCTGACCGTCGACATCGTCTACGCCTGGCTCGATCCGCGGATCAAGCTGTCCAAGTAGTGGCCACGATCGCGCGTCCGCTGACCCAAGACCGCGCGGCGGAGCTCAACGTCCTCGTCCGCAAGCAGCGGTCGCTGTGGCAGGACGCGCTGTACCGCCTCCTCCGCAACAAGGCCGCGATGGTCGGTCTCGCGATCATCATCCTCGTCGGCCTCGCCGCGATCTTCGCGCCGTTCATCGCGCCGTGGGATCCGATCCTCCAGCACCCCGACCGGAACACCTACGACCCGTTCTGGGGGAGCCCCCAGTACATCGACCATCGCTTCATCCTCGGGACCGACCAGCTCGGGCGGGACATCCTCAGCCGGCTCATCTACTCGGCTCGCGTGAGCATGATCATCGGCTTCGTCCCGGTGACGCTCATCTTCGTCATCGGCGTGTCGGTCGGGATGGTGGCAGGCTATGCCGGGGGCTGGACCGACCAGATCCTCATGCGCGTCACGGACATCGTGTACGCCTTCCCCGACCTCCTGTTCCTCCTCATCATCATGGCGACGCTGCGCGGCACGGACGTCGGCAAGTTCGGCGGGGGTCTCCCGCTGATGTTCGTGGCCATCGCCATCGTCAACTGGGTCGGCATGGCCCGTCTCATGCGCGGCCAGGTCCTCTCGCTCAAGGAGAAGGAGTTCGTCGAGGCCGCGCGCTGTATCGGCGCGACGCCCTCCCGGATCCTGATACGCCACCTCTTCCCCAACGCCCTCGCGCCGGCCATCGTCGCCGTGTCGTTCGCCATCCCGAGCGCGATGCTCACCGAGGCCACCCTGAGCTTTCTCGGGATCGGCGTCATCCCGCCGACGCCCACCTGGGGCGTCATGATCAACGAGGGGTTCGCCGTCTTCACGACGTCCCCCTGGCCGGTCGTCTTCCCGGCCCTGTGCATCGCGGTCGTCATGCTCTCCTTCACCTTCCTGGGGGACGGCCTGCGCGACGCGCTCGACCCGCGGATGAAGATCTAGTAGGCTCCGCCGCCAGTGGCGCTGCTCGAGGTCAAGGACCTCCACACGAACTTCTTCACCCGCGACGGGGTGGTCAAGGCCGTCGACGGCGTGTCGTTCGAGCTGAACGCCGGCGAGACGCTGGGCCTCGTCGGCGAGTCCGGCTGCGGCAAGAGCGTCACCGCCCTCTCCCTCATGCGCCTCATCCCGCAGCCGCCGGGGAAGATCACTCAGGGCCAGATCGTCTTCGACGGGACGGACGTCCTCCAGATGGACGAGGACGAGGTGCGGGGGATCCGCGGCAACAACATCGCGATGATCTTCCAGGACCCCATGACGAGCCTCAACCCCGTCCTCACCATCAGCCGCCAGATCAGCGAGGCCCTCGAGCTCCACCTCAAGATGGACCGCTCTGAGGCGCGCAAGCGGACGACCGAGCTCCTCGATCTCGTCGGCATCCCGAGCGCCAAGAAGCGCCTCGACGACTACCCCCACCAGTTCTCGGGCGGCATGCGCCAGCGCGTGATGATCGCCATGGCCCTCTCGTGCAACCCCAAGCTCATCCTCGCCGACGAGCCCACGACCGCCCTGGACGTCACGATCCAGGCGCAGATCCTCGACCTGCTCAAGAACCTGGCACAGGAGTTCCGGACCGCCTTCATCCTCATCACCCACGACCTCGGCGTGGTCGCCGGGATGACCCAGCGCATCCACGTCATGTACGCGGGGCGCATCGTCGAGAAGGCCGACACCGGCGAGCTCTTCGCCGATCCGAAGATGCCGTACACCTGGGGCCTGCTGCGCTCCATCCCGCGCCTGGACGAGCGGCGCAAGGAGCGCCTGGTCCCCATCGAGGGCCTTCCGCCCGACCTCATCGCGCCGCCGCCCGGGTGCAAGTTCGAGCCGCGCTGCCAGTACCGCCGCGACATCTGCCGTGAGAAGGAGCCCGACCTGGTGGCCGTCCCGGGGGCGAAGCCCGACCACCTCGCGCGCTGCCACGGCACCCAGGCCGGCGGGTGGCTCGTCGACACCGACTGGCGCAGGGAGATCGGCGACACGCGCGTCCTCGAGGAGATCAAACAGGAGGTCGCCTCCGTCCCCGCGGAGGCCGCGAAGACGACGACGGCGGACCTGCCGCCCGAGCTCACCCAGAAGGAGGGCATCTAGTGGCCGCGACCTTCGAGAAGGCCCGCTCGACCGCGACCGCCGACAGCGGCAAGAACCTCCTCCAGGTGAGCGCGCTCACCATGCACTTCCCGCTGACCCAGGGGATCATCTTCCAGCGCCAGGTCGGCGCGGTGCGCGCGGTCGACGGGATCGACTTCTTCGTCGAGAAGGGCGAGACGCTCGGCCTCGTGGGCGAGTCCGGCTGCGGCAAGAGCACGACCGGGCGCGCCATCCTGCAGCTCTACAAGCCGACCGCGGGCTCGGTGCGCTTCGAGGGAACGGAGCTGACCACGCTCGGCGGGGAGCAGATGCGGCGCATGCGCCGCAAGATGCAGATGATCTTCCAGGACCCCTACGCCTCGCTCAACCCGCGGATGACCGTCGGCAACATCATCGGCGAGCCCATCGAGGTCCACCACCTCGCCTCCGGCAAGGCCAAGACGGAGCGCGTGCAGGAGCTGCTGCGCATCGTCGGCCTCAACCCGTACTTCACCAACCGCTACCCGCACGAGTTCAGCGGGGGCCAGCGCCAGCGCATCGGCGTCGCCCGTGCTCTGGCCGTGGAGCCCGAGTTCATCGTCGCCGACGAGCCCATCTCCGCGCTCGACGTGTCCATCCAGGCGCAGATCATCAACCTCCTCGAGGAGCTGCAGGCGAAGTTCCAGCTCACGTACCTCTTCATCGCCCACGACCTCTCCGTCGTGCGCCACATCAGCGACCGCGTCGCGGTCATGTACCTCGGCAAGATCGTCGAGCTGTCCGACCGCCAGGAGCTCTACGAGAAGCCCCTCCACCCCTACACCCAGGCGCTGCTCTCGGCGGTGCCCATCCCCGATCCCGCGATCGAGCAGAAGCGCAAGCGCATCATCCTCACCGGCGACGTGCCGAGCCCCGTGAACCCGCCGACCGGCTGCCGCTTCCACACCCGCTGCTGGAAGGCGCAGGAGATCTGCTCCGAGGTGGATCCGGAGTTCATCGAGCACTCGCCGCGGCACTGGGCGGCCTGTCACTTCCCGGGGTAGGTGAGGGTCGAGGCGAAGGACCTCGCGGACATCCAGGCGCAGGAGCGCCTCCGCGTCACGAGGGTGCCGCAGCTCGGCTACACGTAAAGAAGTAACGCCTTCGGCCTCGACCCGCGCCTTCGTGGCGAGCGCGGGGCTGCCTGTTCTCTCGCGCGGGCCCCATACCGACGTTCCGCGGGGTAGAGTCTGGGCGCCGCCGCCCTGCGGATCGGGTTTCGGCCAGAAGCGAGCGATGCACGCCCAGCGCTACCGGGGCGTACGTGGTGTGGCGGCCGAAGGGGACGACCGGAGGGGATATGAAGGTACGAGAGCGCGTCCTGCGATCCCTCGCGATGGTGAGCGTGCTGTCGCTGGTCGCCACGGCATGCAGCACCGGCGGCCCGGCCGCCAGCGGCGCACCGAGCGGCAGCGCCGGCGCCGGCGCGGGGAGCCCGACGCCCGGAGGACGCGTCGTGGTCGGGTCGATCTCCGACGCGAAGGTCCTCAACCCGGTGCTGAGCACCGACGTCCCGTCGGCCGACGTGGATCAGATGCTCTACGAGCCGCTGCTCACGGTCGATCCGAAGAACGGGCAGCCCGCGCCCGACCTCGCGGAGAAGTGGACGATCTCGCCGGACAGCAAGACGTACACGTTCACGCTGCGCCCCGGACTCGTGTGGAGCGACGGCTCGCCGTTCACCGGTGAGGACTTCAAGTTCACGGCCGAGGCGGTCATGCGCTCTAAGACGAGCGTCCGGAAGAATATCTTCCAGGACATCGTCGGCGCGACGGACTTCGGCAGCGGGAAGGCGACGGACATCTCGGGCATTCAGGTGAGCGGCGATACCATCACGGTCCAGTTCACCAAGGCGTTCTGCCCGGCCCTCACCGACGTCGGCGGCTTCGGCATCATCCCCAAGTCGGTCTTCGGCAAGTACATCGTCCCGGACGACCCCTCCAAGAACCTGGACAACGCTCCCGAGAACACCAAGCCTCCGGTCTCTGACGGGCCGTTCATGTTCAAGGAATGGGTCCCCAACGACCACATCACCCTCGTCGCGAACCCGCATTACTTCAAGGGCAAGCCGCTCCTCGACGAGTGGGACTACAAGATCGTCTCCGACTCGACGGCGCTCGCCGCCTCGCTCAAGACGGGTGAGATCGACGTCGGCACGGTGGATCCCGAGCAGCGCGACGACCTGAAGAAGGCCGGCACGCTCGACTTCTTCGACGTCCCGGGTCGCGGCTACACCTACATCGGGTGGAACGAGCTGCGCGGCGGGAAGGAGTTCTTCCAGGACAAGACGGTCCGTCAGGCCCTGGCGTACGGCCTCAACATTCAGGAGGTCGTGCAGAAGGTGCTCCTCGGCGAGGGCACGAAGATGATCGCGCACGAGCCTCCCGTCAGCTGGGCGTACAGCGAAAGCGGACTGAACCCGTACAACTACGACCCCAAGAAGGCGCAGTCGCTCCTCGAGGGCGACGGCTGGAAGAAGGGGTCGGACGGGGTCTACCAGAAGAACGGTCAGAAGCTCGCGTTCACTCTCTACACGAACTCCGGGAACAAGGTCCGCGACACGTTCCAGCAGGTCGCGGTCGAGCAGTACAAGCAGATCGGCGTCGATGTCACGGCGAAGACCGAGTCGTTCGAGGCGCTCGTCGACCGCCTCACCAAGTCGAAGGACCCGAAGTACGGTGCCCAGGGCGGTCACGACTACGACGCCGTGATCATCGGCTGGTCGCTCGGGACCGACCCCGACGCCTACTCCATCTGGGACTCGACCCAGATCAAGGGCGGATTCGACTTCGTCGGCTACAACGACCCGACGGTGGACAAGGCCCTCACCGACGGCCGCACGATGTGCCAGCTCGACCAGCGCAAGACCGCGTACCAGACGTTCGACAAGCAGCTCAACGAGGATCAGCCGTACAACTTCGGCTTCGACCCGAATGAGCTCATCTTCGTCAACAAGAAGTTCCAGGGCGTCGCCCCGGGACCGTTCGGCGGGAACGTGGGACCGGGGCTCGCGATGTGGAACATCGAGAAGTGGTGGATCAAGAAGTAGCGGAGTAGGAGCGGCCCGGCGCCGGGGCACCCCGGCGCCGGCTCCGCCATCGCCATGAGCAGGTTCGTCACTCGTCGGCTACTGCAGGCGATCCCGACGTTCTTCGGGATCACCCTCATCACGTTCGCGCTGTTCCGCCTGTCGCCGGGTGACCCCGTCGATCTGCTCGTCTTCGGCGTCCCCGACATGACGGCGGCGCAGGTGGCCGCCCTACGCCATGCATACGGCCTCGACCAGCCCGTGCCGATCCAGTACCTGAACTGGCTCCTGCGCTTCCTGCACGGCGACTTCGGCCAGTCGTTCCTCTACCACCGGCCGGTGGTCGAGATGATCGGGTCGGCGCTGCCGAACACGATCCAGCTGGCTCTCGCCGCGCTCCTCCTTGCGCTCGTCATCGGCGTTCCCCTTGGCGCCGTCGCCGCCCGGTCCCGGGGCTCACGGCTCGACCAGGCGATCCGCATCGTCGCGGTCGGCGGCCACGCGGTCCCCGGGTTCTGGTTCGGGCTCATGTTCATCCTGGTGCTGAGCGTCCAGGTCCCCCTCTTCCCCGTGTCGGGGATGCTCACGCTCGGAGCGAGCCAGTGGGACATCCCCGATCGCCTGTGGCACCTCGTCGGTCCCGCGCTCACCTTGAGCCTGGCGGGGATCGCCAACTACTCGCGTCTGATGCGGACGGAGATCCTGGACGTGATCCGCCAGGACTTCGTGCGGACCGCCAGGGCCAAGGGTCTTCGGGAGCAGAGCGTCCTCATGGTCCACGCGCTGCGCAACGCGCTCCTCCCGCTCATCACGGGTCTCGGCGGCGTCCTCGCGTTCCTCGTGAGCGGCGCGGTCATCGTCGAGTCGGTCTTCTCGTGGCCGGGGATGGGGAGGCTGGCGTACGAGGCGGCACGCTCGAAGGACTACCCCATCGTCATGGCCGTCGTCGTGACCAGCAGCACGATGCTGCTCGTCTCGTACATCCTCCGCGACATCGCCTACAGCGTCGCAGACCCGCGGGTGCGCCGCTGATGTCCGCAGCGGGACAGGCGGTCCTCTCCGCGCCAGCGGTGGAGCCGCGCCGCAGTGCGGCGGGCCTCTGGTCCGACGCGTTCTACCGCCTCCGCCGCGACCGGACGAGCATCGTCGCGCTCGCGGTCCTCGCCCTCATCGTGCTGCTCGCGCTCGGCGCCGACGCCCTCGCGACGAGCTTCTTCCACGAGAGCTTCACGCACCAAGACCTTCTCGAGAGCTACGACCCGCCGAGCCTCGCGAAGCCCTCGCTGTGGCTCGGAACGGACGAGATCGGACGCAGCCAGATCGTGCGTCTCCTCTACGGCGCGCGCGTCTCGCTGGCCGTCGGCGCGGGTGCCGGGCTCATCGACCTCACGGTCGGCATCGCCATCGGCCTCAGCTCGGGCTACTTCCGCGGCTGGTGGGACGACCTCATGCAGTTCCTCATCAGCACCCTCAACTCGATCCCCGCGCTCTTCCTGCTGCTCTTCATCTCGGTCCTGTTCTCCCCCGGGCCCGTCACGATCGTCGCCGTGATCGGCTTCCTCACGTGGTCGGGGATCGCCCTGTACGTGCGGGGGCAGACCTTCTCTCTGCGAGAGCGCGAGTTCGTCACCGCGGCCCGGGTCGTGGGCGCCGACGACCTCCGCGTGATGGTCCGCCACATCCTGCCCAACGTCCTCCCGCTCGTGATCGTCCTCGCGGCCATCGACGTCGGCCAGGCGATCCTCATCGAGTCGGCGCTCTCGTACCTCGGCCTCGGGATCGACCCGCCCACGCCGTCGTGGGGCAACATGCTGCAGAACGCGACGCAGGACCTGACGCTCGGCCCCTGGCTCGTATGGGGCCCCGGCCTGGCCATCTCCGTGACCGTGCTCTGCCTGTACCTCGCCGGCGACGGGATCCGCGACGCGCTCGATCCGCGACTGCGCGGCACGGAGTGAGGTCAGGGGCGGTGCGCGCGTCTGGTAGCGTCGTGGACGGTGCCGCTATGAAGAAGCAGGGAGCGACCACGAGGACCCAGCGGCCCTCCGAACGGCACTTACCCCGCGGGCCGGTCCTCGCTACAATCCCTACCGGAATGATCGGAAATCCCCTCCAGGCGACGGCTTTTCACGTGTCGACCCGCGGCGAGTACGGCATGCGCGTCATGGTCGAGCTCGCCCGGCGCTACGGGCAGGGGACCATCAGCCTCAGGAGCGTCGCCGAGGGAGAAGCGCTTCCCGAGGCCTACCTGGAGCAGCTCGTCGCGTCGCTGCGGCGCGCCGGGCTCGTGAGCGGCAAGCGCGGCGCCGGCGGGGGCTACCAGCTCGTGAAGGATCCCGCGCACGTAACGGCCGGCGACGTCGTCCGCGCGCTCGAAGGTCCCATCGAGCCGCAGGTCTGCACGGCCGAGGGAGAGTCGATCGTGAACTGCCCTCATGAGCCCAAGTGCGGCACCCGGCAGCTGTGGGTCAAGCTCCAGGCGACGATCGCGGACGCGCTCGACTC
This sequence comes from Chloroflexota bacterium, assembly GCA_021787445.1. Lineage (GTDB taxonomy): Bacteria > Chloroflexota > Limnocylindria > P2-11E > P2-11E > JACPOT01. Next base: position 29,941 of record JAJYLV010000002.1, read on the forward strand.
GCTCACGCTCGCCGAGCTCGCGAGGTGGCCGGTCGGCCACGGCAAGGCCGGCTGATGGCGACGCTCGAGGTCCGCGGGCTCCACGTGACGGTCGAGGGGAAGGAGATCCTCAAGGGGATCGACCTCACCATCCCCACCGGCGAGGTCCACGCGGTCATGGGCCCGAACGGCTCCGGCAAGAGCACGCTCGCGCTCACGATCATGGGCCACCCCCGCTACAAGGTGACCGCGGGGAGCGTGGCCTACGACGGGACCGACCTCCTCGCGCTCCCGGTCGACCAGCGCGCGAAGGCCGGCATGTTCCTCGCGTTCCAGTACCCCATCGCGATCCCCGGCGTCTCCGTCGCGAGCTTCCTGCGCACGGCGCTCAACGCGCGGCGGCAGACGGATGGGCAGAAGAACGACATCCCTATCCCGCAGTTCCGCAAGCTCCTCGCGGAGAAGACCAAGCTGCTCGAGGTCGATGACGCGTTCCTCACACGGTCGGTCAACGAGGGCTTTTCGGGAGGCGAGAAGAAGCGCCTCGAGATGCTGCAGATGCACATGTTCCAGCCGCGCTTCGCGCTGCTCGACGAGACCGACTCGGGGCTCGACATCGACGCCCTCCAGACCGTCGCGATGGGGATCGAGGCCCTGCGCTCACCCGAGGTGGGGATCCTCCTCATCACGCACTACGAGCGCATCCTTCGCTACGTCCATCCCGACTACGTCCACGTCCTCATCGACGGGCGCATCGTCCGGACCGGCGGGCGCGAGCTCGCCGCCGAGCTCGAGAACAAGGGGTACGACTTCGTCCGCGAAGAGCTGTACGCCGGCAAGGTCTAGGGAGGACACCGTGGCCGTGACGGCGCGCCCGACGCGATCCGCGACGAAGCTCGACGTCACGCGCATCCGGCACGACTTCCCCGTCCTCTCGCGGACGGTGCACGGCAAGCCCCTGGTGTGGCTCGACAGCGCGTCCACCAGCCAGAAGCCGCGGCAGGTCCTCGAGGCGATGCGCGTCGTGTACGAAGAGCACAACGCGAACATCCACCGCGGGGTGTATGAGTTCTCCGAGCGGACGACGGCGGCCTTCGAGGACGCGCGTGCGGCCGTCGCGCGCTTCATCAACGCGCCGTCGCCGCGCGAGGTCATCTTCGTCCGGAACGCGACCGAGGGGCTCAACCTGGTCGCCTACGCGTGGGGCCGCGACAACCTGAGGAAGGGCGATCGCGTCGTCACGACGGTCCTCGAGCACCACTCGAGCTTCGTGCCGTGGCAGCAGCTCGCGAAGGACGTCGGCGCGGAGCTCGTCGTCGTCGACATCGACGAGGAGGGCCGTCTGCGGCTTGACCAGATGCGCGCCGAGCTCAAGCGCGGCGCGAAGGTGCTCGCCATCACGCACACGTCCAACGGCCTCGGCGTCATCAACCCGGTGAAGGAGATCGTCGCCTGGGCGAAGGCCGCCGGGGCGACCACGATCGTCGACGCGGCGCAGTCGGCGCCGCACATGCGCGTCGACGTCCAGGACATCGGCTGCGACTTCATCGCCTTCAGCGGCCACAAGATGCTCGGGCCCGTGGGGTCCGGCGTCGTGTGGGGGCGTGCGGCGCTCCTCGAGCGCATGCGTCCGTTCCTCTACGGCGGCGACATGATCAGCCGCGTCTCGATCGAGCAGACCGACTGGAACGAGCTGCCATGGAAGTTCGAGGCCGGAACGTCGGCGTACGTCGACGCCATCGGGCTCGGCGCCGCGGTGGGCTATCTCGAGGACGTCGGCATGGACGCGATCCACGAGCACGAGGTCGCTCTCGCGGCGCGCCTCCTCCCGCAGCTCGTCGCCGAGGACGGCGTCACGGTCTTCGGGCCGCGCGATACACGGGACCGGGTCGGCGTCGTCTCGTTCGACGTGAAGGGCATCCATCCACACGACATGGCGACGCTCCTCGATCGCGAGGGGATCGCGGTGCGTGCCGGGCACCACTGCAACAACCCGCTCATGACGCGGCTCGGCGTGAGCGCGACGACGCGCGCGAGCACCTATCTCTACAACACGATGGAGGAGATGGACGCGCTCGTGGCCGCGGTGCGGAAGGCGAAGAAGGTCTTCGGGATCTAGCCTGTACGCGATGGACGACCTGTACCGCGAGAACATCCTCGATCACTACAAGAACCCGCGGAACTACGGCGAGCTCGAAGGCGCGACGCATCACTACCACGACACGAACCCGCTCTGCGGCGACGAGATCACGATGTTCCTGCTCGTGGGCGAGGACGGGCGGATCGACGATGTCCACTTCACCGGGCGCGGCTGTGCGATCTCGCAGGCCTCGGCCTCGCTCCTCACGGAGCGGGTCAAGGGGAAGACGCTCGACGAGGTGAAGGCGGTCGACAAGGACACCGTCCTCGAGGACCTCGGGATCACCCTCAGCCCGGCGCGCGTGAAGTGCGCGCTCCTCTCGCTGAAGACGCTCAAGGCCGCCGCGTGGGGCCTCACCGGATGGCCGGGCGAAGAGGCGAAGCAGGCGGCGGAATAGCGGCCCTTCCCGCGGGCGTTCCGGCGGTAGAGGGGGTGGAGCGGTGAGAAGCTGGAACGATCAGGTCATCGAGGGCTTCCGCGGGAGCGGGCGCGCCGGCTACGGACAGTGGGGCGGACACCTGCTGCTTCTGACGGTGCGCGGCCGGCGGTCGGGCGAGCGCCGCACCTATCCGCTCGCTTTCCACAAGGACGGCGGCCGCTACGTGGTCGCGGCGTCGAAGGGCGGCGCGCCGACGCATCCCGAGTGGTACCGGAACCTCGTGGCGCATCCGGACGTGACGGTGGAGGCGGAGGGAGAGGAGTTCCGCGCCCGCGCGACGCCGCTCGCCGAGGGCCCGGAGCGCGATCGCCTGTGGGAGCAGCACGCGACGTCGTTCCCCGGCTTCCGCGACTACGAGAAGAAGACGGCGCGGACCATCCCGGTGGTCGTTCTGGAGCGTGCCTAGCGGGCAAGGAGCCCGGCGGACGCCGGTACGCTCGCGATGGCGCACACTCCCCTTGACGCAGTGGAAGAGCGACGCGAGCTGGTCCCGCGCCTCCGCCGCGCGATACCGGAAGGGGAAGCGCTTGGATTTCCGACCCCGCAGGTAGAAAATACCGGTATGGCAGTTCAGTCGAAGATCGAAGAGCAGCTCCCCGACGCCTACCAGTACGGGTGGCACGACGACGCCACGTACATCAACAAGCTCAAGAAGGGCCTCGACGAGGACGTCATCCGCGAGATCAGCCAGACGTACAAGCACGAGCCGCAGTGGATGCTCGACCGGCGCCTGAAGGCGTTCCGCCACTACCGGTCCCGGCCGATGCCCACGTGGGGCGCCGACCTCTCGGGGATCGACTTCGAGGACATCTACTACTACCTCCGAGCGTCGGACAAGAGCGCGAAGAACTGGGAAGACGTTCCCCAGTACATCAAGCAGACCTTCGACAAGCTCGGGATCCCGCAGGCGGAGCAGAAGTACCTGTCCGGCGTCGGGAGCCAGTACGACAGCGAGTCGATCTACCACAACATCCGCAAGGACCTCGAGGCGCAGGGCATCATCTTCATGGACACCGACACCGCGCTGCGCGAGCACGAGGACATCGTCAAGGAGCACTTCGGGACGGTCATCCCCGCGAACGACAACAAGCTGGCCGCGCTCAACACCGCGGTGTGGTCGGGTGGCTCGTTCGTGTGGGTCCCGCCGGGGGTGCACGTCACCCTCCCGCTGCAGGCCTACTTCCGGATCAACAGCGAGAGCGCCGGGCAGTTCGAGCGGACGCTCATCATCGCCGAGCCCGGCTCGAGCGTTCACTACGTCGAGGGCTGCACCGCGCCCGTCTTCTCGACCGCGACGCTTCACAGCGCCGTCGTCGAGATCATCGTCAAGGAAGGCGCCGACGTCCGCTACACGACGATCCAGAACTGGAGCCACAACGTCTACAACCTCGTCACGAAGCGCGCGATGGTCCAGAAGGACGGGCGGATGACGTGGATCGACGCGAACCTCGGCAGCAAGGTCACGATGAAGTACCCCTCCGTGTATCTCATGGGCGAGCGCGCGCACGGCGAGGTCCTCTCCGTCGCCTTCGCCGGTGACGCGCAGACGCAGGACGCCGGCGCCAAGATGGTCCACGCCGCGCCGAACACGACGAGCATCATCACGAGCAAGGGCATCAGCAAGGGCACCGGCAAGCAGAACTACCGCGGCCTGGTGAAGATCTACCCCGGCTGCCACGGCGCCAAGAGCACCGTCCGCTGCGACGCGCTCATGCTCGACGAGACCGCGCAGAGTCAGACGTTCCCGGTCATGGAGATCGAGGAGGACGACGTCACCATCGGCCACGAGGCCAGCGTGTCGAAGGTCGGCGAGGAGCAGCTCTTCTACCTGATGAGCCGCGGCCTCTCCGAGAGCGATGCCACGGCCATGGTCGTGAACGGCTTCATCGAGCCGATCGTGAAGACGCTCCCGATGGACTACGCCATCGAGATGAACCGTCTCATCCAGCTCCAGATGGCCGGCGCCATCGGGTGACCGCGACCGCGACCCTCCCCACGTTGCACCAGCCGCTCGACCCGGACGTGGTCGAGCGGTTCTCTGTGGAGCGCGGCGAGCCGGAGTGGCTTCGGCGCTCGCGCCGCGCGGCCGCCGAGCGCGTGAACGAGCTTCCCTGGCCGACGGGGCACGAAGAGGAATGGCGGCGCTTCCCTCCGGCGTCCGTCCCCGCGTCGCCGCTGGTGGGAGCCCGCTCGACGGTCGCGCGCGGCCGCGATGCGCTCCCGGAGGGCGTCTACGTCGCCGATCTCGACGTCGCCGTGCGCGAGCGCCCCGACCTCGTCGAGCGCTGGATCGACGGCGGCGGGAAGGTCCCGACACACGGCGCGATCTCCGCGGTCGCGGATGCGCTCTGGACCGCCGGGACGTTCGTGCACGTCTCCCGCGGCGTCGCGGCGCGTGTGCCGATCACGTCGGAGCGCACCTGGGCGGCCGGCGATGCGGCCTGCCTCTCGCGCACCATCGTCGTCGCCGAGGAGGAGAGCAGCATCACGTTCGTCGAGCAGCTGCGCTCCGAGGGCGGAGGCGATGCGCGCGTCGCGATCCCTCACCTCGATGTCCACCTCGGCCGCGGCGCCGACGTCCGCTACGTTCACCTGCAGCAGTTCGCGGGCGACGTCTGGGACCTCGGCGCGCAGTGGTACGGCTCCGCGGCCGACAGTCGGCTCGCGAGCTACAACGTGCTCCTGGGCAGCGGCCGGTCGAAGATCGGCATCGTCTCCGACATCCTCGGCAACGCGGCCGAGGTGAAGCTGTACGGGCTCATCGCGGCGGGCGACGAGCAGCGTTTCGACGTGAACTCCTTGCAGCGTCTCGACGGCCGCGCTTCGCAGTCCGACCTGCTCTACCTCTCGGCGCTGTACGGAGCGGCCAAGGCGACCTTCTACGGGGTCGTGCGCGTCGAGCCGACGAGCAAGGCGACCGGCTCCTACCAGGAGTGCCGCAACCTGCTGCTGTCCGACAAGGCCGGCGCGAATCCCATCCCCGTCCTCGAGATCCTGACCAACGACGTCGCGCGGTGCGGGCACGGCGCGACGGCGGGGCGTCTCGACGAGGAGGAGCTGTTCTACGTCATGTCGAGAGGGATCCAGCGCGCCCTCGGCGAGCAGCTCCTCGTCCGGGGCCACTTCTCCCGGGTCGTCGACCGGATCCCCGACGCCGAGACGCGCGCGCGCGTCCTCGAGGCGCTCGTCCCGCGCATCGGACGCGTCGCCGAGATCGAGGCGAAGGCGGCGTGAGCCAGGGATCCGTCGACACGTCCGGATACGTCGCGGTCGCGCGCGAGGACGAGATCCGTCCCGGCGACGTCGCCGTCGTCGACGCGGGCGGCAAGAGCCTGTGCCTCGGTCACTGCGAGGACGGCACGTGGGGCGCGATCGACAACGTCTGCACCCACGACGGCGGGATCCTCGGCGAGGGCGAGCTCGACGAGTGCGCTGTCGAGTGCCCGCGGCACGGCGCGCGCTTCGACCTCAAGACCGGAAAGGTGCTCGCCCTTCCGGCGGTCTATCCCGTGAACGCGTACCCCGTCCGCATCGTCGACGGCCGCGTCGAGGTGAAGGTCGACGTCCGGACGCACGAGCTCGAGATCGGCGGCTGAGCTACATCGGGCTCAGGAGCGGGAAGTCCGTCTTGGCTCCAGGGCGGCGAGATGAGTAGGACGACCACGTATCTTGCGATCCTCGTCGGGATCGTCTGCGCGTGGTTCATCATCAACTCGATCCTCATCAATTCGATCCTCTTCCCCCATCCCCGGAACCTGCGGAGCGACGTGGTGCAAGGCTTCCTTATCGGCGGAGGGCTGGCGTTCGTCACGGCGCAGATCTACGCCAGGATCAAGGCCACGAAGGTCAACGGCTGGATCACCATGTTCGGCCTCGGTGACCCCGGCAACGGGATGCTGCTGCGAGCCGCGCATGCTCAGCTGTTCCCCGGCCCCGTGAACGTCCCGCAAGAGGCGATGTACTGGTGGACGAACACCGATGGCGCGGGCCACGCGCTTTCCGGAGCGCACGACTACGTCATGCACTTTCCGGCAGGCGGTCTTCCCCCGAACGAGGCGTTCTGGTCGATCACGATGGGTGATGCGAGTAACCACTTCGTGGCGAATCCGATCGACCGGTACAGCCTCAGCGATCGTTCCGGTCTCGCGCGGGACCCCGACGGCTCGGTCGATATCCGCATCCAGAACGCCGCTCCGGCGGGGCGCGAGTCCAACTGGCTGCCCGCGCCCACCGGCAAGTTCATCCTCTGGCTGCGCGTGTACATACCAGGCGAGGCCATTCTCCGCGGCGACTACACGGTGCCGCCGGTCGTCGAAGTGAAGTGACGACGAATATCGAGTACGGGCACCTACTCGTGTTCGGTTCGGTCATGGTCGCGGCGTGGTCCCTGGTCATCTACTTGTGGCCGCGCCTGCTGCTCTCCGTGTACAAGAGGGCGCTCCTCGCCAAAGGGTTCGGCGGCGGCCCCATCCCGGTCAACACGCTCCAGACGGAGTCCCAAGCGCTCTTCGCGGATCCACTTCACCCGCCCGCCTCGGCCTCAAGTCTGGCGACCACTGGCGTGAACCGCGACACGCTGCTCACGGCCGGCTGGCTGGACCTCAGGAAAGGGCCGCTCGTCTTGCACGTACCCGACATGGCCGGTCGTTACTACAGCGTGCAGTTCACGGATCCGTCGAAGAACACCGTATTCGCCTACGTCGGCAAACGCACCACGGGCACGCAGGCTGGCGACTATCTCATCACCGGCCCCGGCTGGAACGAAGCCGTACCGGACGGCGTGAAGAGGATCACCTCGCCGAACAACGGGGTGCTCCTGATCGCACGGGTGCTCGTGGAAAGCGACGCCGACCTATCCACCGCGTACGCCCTCTCCCAGCAGATCCAGTTGTTGAAGGTCGAAAGCATCGCTCAAAGGTGAGCCGCGTAGGCTCACGGAGCTACGTCGCCATGCTCGCTCTCACGGGCATCACCCTGGCGGCGACGCAGCGCTGCGCCTACTGCGTATCGTACGAGCGCACGCTGGAGATCCTCATGTGAAGCGCCTACCGGTACGGTACAGTACCGTACCGATGGTAAAGACCTCCCGCGGCGATCCGTACCTGCGGATCACGCGCGCCGCCCGACCTCTCTTCCTGCAGCGCGGCTTCGACAACACCTCCACCGACGCGATCGCGCAGACCGCGGGGGTGTCGAAGCGGACGCTCTACCACTGCTACCCGACCAAAGACGAGCTCCTCGCCGCCGTCATGCGCGACATGACGGTCGGCCGGCTGTCATCGGCCCCCGAGCTGTCGCTGCTTCCGAACGCGACTCGCGCGACGCTCGAGCGCGTCCTGAGGGACTTCGTACGTCTCGCGATCGCACGGACCATGGATCCGGAATACGTCGATCTCCTGCGTCTCGCGATCGGGGAGAGCGGGCGACGGCCCCAGCTCGCGACGCTCCTGCGACAGGAGCTCGCCGGCGCGAAGACGCTTCGAGCGCTCCTGGTGGACGCACGCCGGTGGAAGCTGCTGCGTGCCGACGTGAACGTCGAGGTCGCCGCGCGGATGCTGGCCGGCGCGCTTCTCACCTGGGTCGTGAGCGATGGCGCGTTCAGCCGGCTGCCCAAGCCGCCGTCGCGCGCCGTGGTCGACGAGCTGGTTCGACTCTTCCTCGCCGCGGTCGCGTCGTGACGGCGACCGAAGCGGAGCCGCTCATCGTCAGGCTCGACGAGGCCGCCGGTCTGGCCCGATCGCTCCTCGGCGGCAAGGCCGCGAATCTCGCGCGTCTCGCGGCGGCCGGGCTCACCGTGCCTCGCGGCGTGGTCGTGACGTCCGCGGCCCGCGAGAGCTGGGATGACGCCCGGTCGCGTGTCGCCGATGCCGTCGGCCGGCTCGGGGCGGGCCCGTTCGCGGTCCGCTCCTCCGGCGTCGCGGAAGACCTCGAGGGCGCATCTTTCGCCGGGCAGTACGAGACGCTGCTCGGAGTCGCCGCGGCGGATGTTCCCGACGCCGTGCGGCACGTCCTCGACTCGGCCGCCAGCGGACGCGTGTCGTCCTACCGGGCCGCGCGGAACGATCGGGAGCCGTCCGGCGAGGCGATGGCCGTGCTGATCCAGGTCATGGTGGATGCCGACGCGGCAGGCGTGAGCTTCTCCGCGAACCCGCTCACTGGAGCACGCGATGAGGTCGTGATCACGGCCGTTCGTGGGCTGGGAGAGCGGCTCGTGTCCGGCGAGGCCGTGGGGGAGCAGTGGGTCGGCCGCGGCAGCAGCGTCGAGCGTCGCTCGGGTGACGAAGAGGCGATCGACGAGCGGACCGCCCGCGAGGTCACGGAGCTGACGCGCCGGGTCGCGCGTCACTTCGGCGTGCCGCAGGACATCGAGTGGGCCGTTTCCGACGGCGTGCTCTACCTCCTTCAGGCGCGGCCGATGACGGCCCTGCCGGCTGCGGTCGAGTGGATCCCGCCGTACCCGGGGTGGTGGCTGCGCAACCTCCGGCTCGGAGAGTGGCTGCCGGACCCGGTGACGCCGCTCTTCGCGACCTGGCTCCTTCCGCGGCTCGACCTCGGCTACGCGGCCGCGACCGAGGAGGACATCGGCATCGCCATCGAGCCGGCGACGGCGATCATCAACGGCTGGTACTACACGACCCCGCAGGGACGCGGACCGCTCCGCGACGCGCTCTTCGAGCTCGTGCGTCGACCCCGCGCACTCGCCCGGATGATCACGCTGCTCCTGCTCGCGGGGCGCGCGCCGGAACGCGCCGATGGGCTCCTCACCACGCTCGCGACGCGCTGGCGGGAAGAGCGCCTGCCGGCATACGGCGACGCCGTGCGTGCCCGCGAGAGCGAGGCCGCGTCGGCGGGCCCGAGCGAGCTCGTCGCGGCGATCGATGAGGTCGGCGAGCTGGCGGGAAGGATCGCCTGGTCGATCGCGAGCGTCGCGGGATCGGCCTGGAAGGTCGAAGGCGCGTTCGCCCGCTTCTTCCAGGCGCACCTCTCCCGCCACATCGACGCGCCTTACCAGCGGTTGCTCATCGGCCTTCCCGGCGCCGCGCCGGGATCCGTCTCGCACGCGGTCCACAGCATCGACTGGCACTGGCCGACGGCGGTGACACCGCCGCCCGATGCGCGGGTCCAGGAGCGCCTGCGTGCCGAGCGTGAAGAGATGGAAGCCGCCTGTCGCGCCGCACTCGCGCCGGACTCCGCGCGCCTCGCTCGGTTCGACCGCCTGCTCGAAATGGCCCAGCGCTACGCCGTCATTCGCGAGCAGCAGACCCGCTCGTTCACGCTGGGCTGGCCGCTCCTGCGCCAGTGCGCACTGCGCCTCGGGACCATGCTGTGCGAGCGCGGGGCGATCGCGAGCGCCGAGGACGTCTTCTTCCTCGAACGAGACGAGGTCTCAGCCGCGCTCGCGGCCGACGGAACGACCACCCTGCACGGAACGACGCGCGAGCGGCGCCGGCTCTGGGACGCACAGCGCCGGCTGGCCGCGCCGCTCGAGATCGGCTCGCCTCCGGCGCTCGCGCGCAGCCAGATGATCGGGACCATCGAGACGGCGCGGTCGAAGGCACCGCCGAGCGAAGGCGTGCTCGTGGGGCAGCCGGCCAGTCCCGGCCGCGCGACCGGCCGGGTCCGCATCGTGACGGGTCCGGAGGAGTTCGCGCGATTCGAGGCGGGCGAGGTGCTGGTCGCGCGAGCGACGGCACCAGCGTGGACGCCACTCTTCTCGCGCGCCGTCGCGGTCGTGACCGACGGCGGGACGCTCGCCGCCCACGCTTCGCTCGTCGCGCGCGAGTTCGGGATCCCGGCGGTGGTCGCGACCGGCGACGCGACGCGGCGCCTCCACGACGGTCAGACCGTCACCGTCGACGGCGCGGTCGGCGTGGTCGAGGTCGAACGCGAACGCTGAACGCGTTACGGAGCCGCCGGCGCCACGCGCTGAGTGACGAGCAGGCGGCGAGGAGCAGTGCCTGGCGCCGGTCCGGCCCGGCGTATCTGCGGAACAGGTCGGCCGCGCCACCGGTCGCATCCCCGGATGCCGGGCGACATAACATCGGCTCCAGCGACCGACCGGGAGGGTATCCGTGATCAGCAGCAACGCACGCGACCGTGTGAAGCGCTCCATCGACCAGCTCGAGGAGCTCTTCCACACCTACGACGACCGTTCGTCCGCCGACGTCAACGACTCCTACGAGGCCGCGCTGGATCGGGGCAAGGCCATCGCTTTCCAGGAGGCGGCGCACCTGGTGAAGGCCGCGCTGCACGACATCGACGTGAAGTCGCTCTGATGATCACGGCCATCGTCCTCGTCAACGCGGAAAAGCAGGCGCTCGGCGATCTCGGCGAGCGCCTCGCGGCCGTCGACGGCGTGTCGGAGGTGTACTCGGTCACGGGCGAGATCGACCTCATCGCGATGGTCCGCGCGCGCGGGCACGAGGAGCTCGCCGACATCGTGACGAAGAAGATCGCGCAGGTGCCGGGCGTAGCGCGGACGCACACCCACGTGGCCTTCCGCATGTACTCGCGGCACGACCTCGAGTCCGTGTTCGCCATCGGCGGCGACGCCTCTACCTAGCACTCCGCGCTCTACCTAGACTGACCCACGTGCGCGCCGTCGTGATGGCCGGCGGCGAGGGGAGCCGCCTTCGTCCGCTCACGATCAACCGTCCGAAGCCGATGGTGTCGATCGTGAACAAGCCGTGTCTCGGGCACATCTTCGATCTGCTCAAGCGGCACGGGATCACGGACGCGTTCGTCACGCTCCAGTACCTGGCGAGCGTCATCCAGGACGCCTACGGCGACGGCGGATCGGTCGGCATGCGGCTCCGTTACAGCGTCGAGGAGACGCCGCTCGGGACCGGTGGATCTGTCCGCCAGATCGGCGACGCCCTCGGCGAGCTCCCGTTCCTCGTCATCTCGGGCGACGCCCTCACGGACATCGACCTCGGGAAGATCATGGCCTTCCATCACGAGAGGGGCGCGGCCGTGACGCTGTGCCTCAAGCACGTGCCCGACCCTCTCGAATACGGAGTGGTCATCACGAACGCCGACGGCCGCATCACGAACTTCCTCGAGAAGCCGTCGTGGGGCGAGGTCTTCTCGGACACGATCAACACCGGCATCTACGTCATCGACCCGCGCGTGCTCGAACGGTTCGCGGTGGGGACGCCGTTCGACTTCAGCAGGGACCTCTTCCCGCAGCTCCTCGCCGACGGCGAGGCCCTCTACGGATACGCCGCGGAGGGATACTGGACCGACATCGGGAGCATCGCCGAGTACACGCGCGCGAACGCGGACGTCCTTCACGGACAGGTGCGGGTCGCGCCGCTGGGGCGCGAGGTGCGTCCAGGCGTGTGGGCGGACGGCGAGGTCGAGATCGACGACAGCGCGGACGTCCGCGGTCCGGTCTTCCTCGGCGAGGGTACGAAGGTCGGACCCCAGGCGCAGGTCATCGGACCGACCGTGCTGCGCGACTACGTGGTCGTCGAGCCGGGCGCGGTCATCGACCGCTCCATCGTGTGGCGCAACAGCTACATCGGCGAGCGCTCCGAGGTCCACGGCTCGATCGTCGGACGGCAGTGCGCGCTGAAGGCGCGCGTCGTCCTCGAGGAGGGCAGCGTCGTCGCCGACCACTCGATCGTGGGCGAGGGCGCGCGCGTCCGGGCGCAGGTGAAGGTGTGGCCCGACAAGCAGATCGAGAGCGGCGCCGTCGTCGGGTCGAGCCTCATCTGGGGCGCGCAGGGGCGCCGCGCGCTGTTCGGCCGATTCGGCGTCACCGGGATCGTCAACGTCGACCTCACGCCGGAGCTCGCGGCCGGCCTCGGTGCGGCGTACGCGTCGACCCTCGCGCCCGGCACCACGGTGACGATGAACCGCGACCAGCACCGCACGAGCCGCATGCTCAAGCGCGCGATCATGAGCGGCGTCGTCGGGAGCGGCATCCACGTCGCCGACCTTGGGCAGGTCCCGCTCCCCATCGACCGTTACGAGACGCGGCGGATCGGCGCCGCCGGCGGAGCGCACGTGCGCATCTCGCCCTTCGACGACCGCGTGTGCGACATCAAGTTCTTCGACCAGCAGGCGCTCGACATGGGCCGCGCGCAGGAGCGCAAGGTCGAGAACGTGTATTTCCGCGAGGATGTCCGGCGAGTGACGTACGACGACGTCGGACAGATCTATGACCTCCCGCGGATCGGCGAGGCGTACAGCGAGGCGTTCCTCGGAGAGGTCGCGAACAAGCGCGCGATCGCCGAGGCTCACTTCAAGATCGTCGTCAACTACTCGCACGGCATGGGCGCTCAGTTCCTGCCGCAGCTCCTCAGCTCGCTCGGCGTCGAGGTCGTCGCCATCAACGCGGTCGTGTCGGAGAGCGTCGGAGCGCGCTCGCTCGAGGCCTTCCAGCAGGAGATGCGCGAGCTCGCCGCGATCACCTCGACGCTGCGCGCGAGCTTCGGGGTCACGATCGACGCCGGCGCCGAGAAGGTCTTCTTCGCCGACGACCGCGGCCGGATCGCGGAAGACCGCCACTTCCTCACCGCGTTCGTCGGGCTCGCCGCGCGCGTCTCTCCGGGCGTCGTCGCGGTGCCCGTCTTCGCGCCCTCGGCCATCGAGACGATCGTGGCGGAGGCCGGCGGCCGCGTGCTCCGGGTCCGGAACTCGGCGGAGGCGCAGATGCGCTTCGCCGCGCGTGAGGATCCGCTCATCGTCGCGGACGGCCTGGGTGGCTTCATCTTCTCGCACTTCCACCCGTCCTTCGATGGGCTCTTCGCGGTCGTGAAGCTGATCGAGCTGCTCGCCGTCACGCGGACGAGCCTCGCCGAGCTCATCGATCGGACGCCGACACCGCGGATGGCGCGGCTGAAGGTCGCCTGTCCGTGGGAGGAGAAGGGCCGCGTCATGCGGATGCTCGCGCAGGAGCCGGCGACGGAGCGGACCAAGCAGGTCGACGGCGTGAAGCACGTGTACGACGGCGAGTGGGTCCTCGTCCTGCCGGACGCGGACCAGCCGCTGTTCAACGTGTGGGCCGAAGCGCACGACGAGGGACGCGCATGGGCGCTCGCCCATGAGTACGCGGAGCGCGTCGGATCGCTGCGGATGGCGTCGTAAGTGCTTCGCACGGACATCCATGGCTCGTGCGTCAGCGCCAGCACGCTGCCGCTGGCTGCCCTGGCGCGGCTGTGAGCGTACGCATCGCCGTCGCGCAGTGCGCCCCGGCGCTCGGAGCATTCAAGAGGAACCTCGACCTGCATCTCGCCACGATCGAGCGGGCACGGGAGGCCGGCGCGCAGGTGGTCGTGTTCCCCGAGCTGTCCCTCACGGGCTACTACGTGAAGGATCTCGCGACCGACCTCGCGTGCGCGCCGGACGACGCCGCGCTCGCGCCGCTCGCCAAGGCGGCGAACGGCATCGACGTCGTCGCCGGCTTCGTCGAGCGCTCGCCCGACGCGCGGATCCACATCGCGAGCGGCTACTGGTCGGGCGGGGCGGTCCGCCACGTTCACCGCAAGGTGTACCCGCCGACGTACGGGATCTTCGACGATGCTCGCTACTTCGCGCGCGGCGAGCGGTTCGACGTGTTCCCCAGCGCGCTCGGACCGGCGGGGATCGCGATCTGTGAGGACGCGTGGCACATGTCCACTCCGTACCTCTACGCCGTGCGCGGCGCGCACGTCCTCCTCTACGTCGCCGCGAGCCCCGGACGCGGCGTCTCGGAGGGCGGCGACCTCGGCACCGCCGAGTCGTGCCGCCTCATGGACGCCTTCTACGCCCAGTACCTGACGATGTACGTCGTCTTCGTGAACCGCGTCGGGCACGAGGATGGGATCGCGTTCTGGGGCGGCTCCGAGGTCGTCGCGCCCGACGGCACCGTCGTCGCGCGCGCGAAGGAGTTCGAGGAGGATCTCCTCGTCGCCGAGATCGATCCTCTCCTCGCCGCTCGCGAGCGCGCGCGGAACCCTCTCCTGCGCGACGAGCGGCACGACCTCGTGCTCCGCCACCTCGCCGAGCGGGTCGGGATGCCGCGCGGTCTCAAAGAGGTGCTGGACTGACCGTTCACCCGCGGCGCGAGCAGCGCGTCGGCGCGATCCGGCCCGACCCCGGCGACCTGTCGCCGCTCCGCATCGACGAGGCGCTCGTCCGGCGGATGCTCGTCGCGTTCCTCCGCGCCGAGACGGCGAAGGTCGGGCTGCGCCGGGCGGTGGTCGGGCTGTCCGGCGGCGTCGACAGCGCCGTCGCTCTCGCGCTCGCCGCCGAAGCGTTCGGCCCGGAGCGCGTGCTCGCGGTCCACACCCCCTACCGCACCAGCAGTCCGGCCTCGCTCGAGGACGCGCGCGCCGTCGCCGACCGCTGCGGCGTGGAGCTGCGCGTCATGCCGATCACCGCGCAGATCGACGCGTACCGCGAGCTGGTCGGCGAGGAGATGCAGCGCGTCCGTCTCGGGAACAAGATGGCGCGCGAGCGCAAGTCCATCGAGTTCGACCTCGCGTGGCCGGACGGCGCCGTCATCGGGACGAGCAACAAGACGGAGCTGCTCCTGGGATACGGCACCTGGTTCGGCGACATGGCCTCGTCGCTCAACCCCGTCGGCGACCTCTACAAGACGCAGCTGCGCGAGCTCGCGGTGCTGCTGGGGATCCCGGAGCGGGTCGTGAAGAAGCCGCCGACGGCGGAGCTGTGGCTCGGCCAGACCGACGAGGAGGAGCTCGGCTTCACGTACGCCCAGGCCGACCTGATCCTGTACTTCCTCGTCGATCGCCGCGCGCGGCCGGAGGAGCTGCTCGCCGCCGGCTTCGGCGCCGTGCTCGTCGGCCGCATCCGTGAGATGGTGCGGAAGAGCCACTTCAAGCGGGTGACCCCGCTCATCGCGAAGGTGAGCCTGCGCACGATCGGCCACGACTTCCTCTATCCCCGCGACTGGGAGGCCGATCGATGACCGGGACGCTCTGGACGCGCAGCGCCGACCGTCACTGCTCTGAGGCGGAGGCCAAGATCCGAGACCGCGTGGCATGAATGAGCTCGCGGTCGAGATAGAGCCGGTCCCACCGGCTCCGGTCCCGGTCGAGCCGCCGGTCCGGCTCGCCCTCGGCTACGCGCTCGCGCTCGCGAGCGCGGCGCTCTACGGCCTCGGCGGCGTCATGGCGAAGGACGCGTTCAAGGCGGGGATCGAGCCCAGCGAGCTCGCCGAGCTGCGCGCGCTGTTCTCGTTCCTCGTGCTGTTCGTGGTCCTCGCGCTGTTCGGCCGTCGGCATCTGACCGTCCGGCGCGCGGACCTTCCGATCCTCGCCCTCTTCGGCGCGCTCGGCATCGCCGCGGTGAACGGGTCGTACTACGAGACGATCCAGCGCCTGCCGCTCGGCGTGGCGCTCGTCATCCAGTACACGGCGCCGCTCCTGCTCCTCGTCATCGCGCGCGTCCTCGGCCGCAGCGTCGGACGACGGCTGTGGATCGCCGGTGCCCTGACCCTCGTCGGCTGCTACTTCGTCGTCGGCGCGTACGACGCCTCGCTGCGGCAGATGAACGCGCCGGGGACGGCGTGGGCGCTCGTTGCGATGCTCACGTTCGCGGCGTACTTCCTCATCGCCGAGCGCGTCGTCCGGCGCTACGCGCCGTGGACGCTGCTCCTGTGGGGTCTCCTCTTCGCGAGCGTCGCCTGGAGCCTCTACCGCGTCCCGACCCAGCTCCCGTGGAACGTCGTGGCGCTCGAGTGGCCGCTCATCGTCGGGATCGTGTTCGTCGCGACCCTCTTCCCGTACGTCCTCTCGCTCGGCGCGGTGTCGCTCCTGCCGGCCCCCCGCGTCGGCCTCACGTCGACGTTCGAGCCCGTCGTCGGCGCCGTCGCGGGCGCCGCGCTGCTCGGCGAGATCCTCCAGCCGGCGCAGATCGTCGGCGGGGTCCTCGTCCTCTTCGCGATCGCCCTGGTGCAGACCGTACGAGTACGCGCCGG
The DNA here is from genome assembly GCA_021787445.1 of Chloroflexota bacterium. Classification (GTDB taxonomy): domain Bacteria; phylum Chloroflexota; class Limnocylindria; order P2-11E; family P2-11E; genus JACPOT01. The sequence goes on from JAJYLV010000002.1 coordinate 46,429, forward strand.
CGGCGTCTAGCGGCTACGCGAGCCAGCGGATCGCGCGCCGCACGGGCCCACTAGGATCGCGCCGCGTGGGGAAGCTGTATCTCGTCGCGACGCCCATCGGGAACCTCGAGGACGTGTCGCCGCGGGCGCTGCGCATCCTCCAGGAGGCCCACATGGTCGCCTGCGAGGACACTCGCCACACTCAGATCCTCCTCCGGAAGCACGGCATCCGAGCGAAGCACCTGACCTCGTACAACGAGTTCAACCACCGCCGCAAGGTGGGCGAGCTGATCGGCCAGCTCGACCGCGCCTGGGACATCGCGCTCGTGTCCGACGCGGGGACCCCGGCGCTGTCCGATCCGGGCGAGGCCCTCGTCGCCGCGGCGATCGCCGCGGGTCACGAGGTCGTCCCCATCCCCGGCCCCTCGGCCTCCGTCGCGGCCCTCGTCGCGTCCGGGCTCCCGACCCGCGAGTTCACGTTCGTCGGCTTCGTCCCGAAGAAGAGCGGGCAGCGCCAGCGTCTGCTCCGCGAGCTCCTCGCCGCGCGGCGAACGATCGTCCTGTACGAGAGCCCGTACCGCGTCGCCGACCTGCTCGGAGACCTCGCGGCGGTGGACCCGGCGGCGCGCGTCGCCATCGCACGCGAGCTCACGAAGCTGCACGAGGAGATCGAGCGCGGTACGGCGTCCGACCTCGCCGCGCGGTACGCGGGGACGGCCGTGAAGGGCGAGATCACGGTGGTGATCGCGCCCCCCGAGCGTCCCTAGACTGGACCGATGCCCGACCGGAAGTTCTACGTCACGACGGCGATCGACTACGTCAACGACCGACCCGGGCTGCACCACGCCTACGAGAAGACGGGCGCGGACGCCCTCGCGCGCTTCCACCGCCAGCGCGGCGACCACGTCTTCTTCCTGACCGGCACCGACGAGAACGCGACGCGCAACGACCGTGCGGCGAAGGAGCTCGGGATCCCGACCCAGGAGCTCGTCGACCGCAATGCTTCCGAGTTCCGGCGGATGTGCGACGCGTTCCAGATCTCGTACGACCGCTTCATCCGGACGTCCGTGGATCCCGACCACCGCGCCGGGGTGCAGGAGCTCGTGCGGCGCTGGATCGAGAACGACGACGTCTATCTGGCGACGTACGAGGGCCTCTACTGCGTCGGCTGCGAGGCGTTCTACGAGGAGTCCGACCTCGTCGACGGGAAGTGCCCCATCCACCCGACCCGGCAGATCGAGCGCCTGCGGGAGGAGAACTTCTTCTTCCGGCTCAGCCGCTATACCGAGCCGCTGACGAAGCTCTATCGCGAGCGACCGGAGGCCTGCGTCCCGGCCATCCGGCGCAACGAGGTGCTCGGCTGGCTCGAGCGGGGGCTGCGCGACATCAGCGTCTCGCGGCGCGGACTCAGCTGGGGGATCCCGTTCCCCGACCACCCGGATCACGTCGTGTACGTATGGTTCGACGCGCTCATCAACTACGTGACCGGCGTGGGGTTCGGGACGAACGAGAAGCTCTTCGCCGAGTGGTGGCCGGCCGACGTTCACATCATCGGCAAGGACATCACCCGATTCCACTGCATCTACTGGCCGGCGATGCTCATGGCCGCCGGCGTCGAGCTTCCGCGCCAGGTGTACGCGCACGGCTTCCTCGAGTACGCGGGCCAAGGCCGCCTCTCGCGCTCGAGCGGCAACATGATCGACCCCATCGCCGCCGCGAACGAGTGGGGGAGCGATGCCGCGCGCTACCTGCTGCTGCGCAGCGCGCCGTTCCAGAAGGACACCCCCATCTCGCCCGGGTCGTTCAACGCGCGCTTCGACGCCGACCTCGCGAACGGGCTCGGCAATCTCCTCTCGCGCACCGCGGCGATGGTCGAGCGCTACTTCGCCGGTCGCGTTCCCGAGGCCCGCGGCGGCGGCGCGTCGGAGGCCGCGGTGCGCGAGACCGCCGAGCGGAGCCTGCGCGATCACGACGCCGCGGCGGCGCAGCTGCATTTCTCCGAGGCGCTCGATGCCGTCTTCGCCTTGGTCGACGCGGCGAACAAGCACTACACGGTCACGCAGCCGTGGATCCTCGCGCGGGATCCCGCGCGCCGCGACGACCTCGCCGCGGCCCTCTACGTCGGGTGCGAGTCGCTGCGGCTCATCGCGTACCTGCTCTGGCCGTACATGCCGCAGACGGCGGTCACGATCGCGGAGCAGCTCTCCGTCGCGTCCCCCGCGGACGCGGCGTGGAGCGACGTCGCGCGGTGGGGCCTGCTGAGCCCCGGGAGCGAAGTGCGTCAGCGCCCGCCGCTCTTCCCTCGGCTGGAGTCGAACAAGGTCGCGTGATCGGACCGCCCGGGGGGTCGGCGGGGGGCTCCGGCCCCGGCCTTCGGTGATCGACGCGCACGCGCACCTCGCGGACGACCGCTTCGCCGCCGACCTCGACGACGTGCTTGTCCACGCGCGTGACGCGGGCGTCGCGCGGATCCTCGCGTGCGGCGAGGACGTCGCCTCGAGCGAGAGGACGATCGAGATCGCGCGGCGCGATCGGCTCGTCCGCGCCGCTGTCGGCATCCACCCCCACCGTGCCGCGACGTGCGACGCGGCGGCGCTCGCGCGCCTCCGCGAGCTCGCGCGCGACGAACGCGTCGTCGCGATCGGCGAGATCGGGCTGGACCTGTCGGGGCGCTCCGCGCCGCGCCCGTCGCAGGAGGCCGCGCTCGTCGCGCAGCTCGCGCTCGCCGCCGAGCTCGGGCTCCCTGTCTGCCTCCACGTACGTGACGCGGGGCCCGAGGTCCGCGCGGTCCTCGACGGCGTCACGCACGGCACGGGCTACATCCACTGCTACAGCGAGACCGCGAACGAGGTGGACGGCTGGATCGAGCGTGGGTTCTTCGTGTCGTTCGCCGGCACGGTGACCTACCCCCGCGCCGACGTGCTGCGGGCCGCCGCCGCGGTAGTCCCCGACGAGCGCCTTCTCGTCGAGACCGACGCGCCGGCGCTCGCGCCTCAGCGCCGCCGCGGTCGGCGCAACGAGCCCGCGGCGATCGGCGAGACGTACGAGACGGTCGCGCGGCTCCGGGGCCGCGACGTCCCGAGCGTCGCGGAGCTCGTCTCGCGCAATGCGGCGTCGCTCTTCGGGCCGTGCTGGTGACCGGCCGGGAACCGTAAGCCAGCTTCGTTCGTCCCTCTGAGAAAGAAGCCCCGTGAGGTGACGGAGATGAAGGCGAAGCCCGCGCGTGCTCTGGTCGCGCTCCTCGTTCTCCCCGCGCTCCTCCTCGCCGCGTGCGCGTCGCGGTCGACGCCCGCGGCCAGCACCGGACAGGGCGGCGTCGCCACCCACGCGACGGTCGGCGCGGCCGCGCCGAAGGACGCCTCACGGACGCTCGCCGGCGCTCCCGCCGTCGGCGCGCCCGCCCTCTCCGTCCCCGCGCCGGCCGTCGCGGGAGGCCAGAGCGCGCAGGGTGCGCCCCTCCCGATCCCGGTCCCGCAGGCGTTCGACGGCGAGAAGGCCATCGTCCTCACCGCGAACGTCGCGCTCCGCGCCGACGACCCGTGGGGCATCGCCGACCGCGTCCAGGCGATCGCGACGGGCCTCGGGGGCGATGTCCTGTCGCTGTCGCAGTCGGGCGCGAAGGACCAGAAGAGCGCGACGCTCACCATCCGCGTCCCTCAGGCGAGCTTCAACGAGGCGCTGCGGCAGATCCGCGGCATCTCCGACGTCGACGTGCTCTCGTCGAGCGTGAACGGCCAGGACGTCACGGACCAGTTCGTCGACCTACAGGCGCGCCTCAAGGCGAAGCAGGACGAGGAGCAGCGCTACCTGGCGCTCCTCGCGCGTGCCACCACGGTCGACGACATCCTCCGCATCGACTCGGTCCTGTCGCAGGTGCGGACACAGATCGAGCAGCTGACGGGGCAGATCGACTCGATCAAGGCGCGCACGGACTACTCGACGATCACGGTGCAGGTCTCGTCCTCCGCCGTGGTGGCGCCGACGCCGAAGCCGCTCGCATACGACCCCTCGCGGACTCTCGAGCACGCGACGGCGGCCTTCGTGTCGATCATGCGCACCTTCCTCGACGCTGTGATCTGGGCGGTCGTCTTCGGGTGGATCCCGCTCGTCCTCTTCGGCCTGGCGCTCCTCCTCGGGCGGATGCGCGGGCGCGTCCTCCCCTCCGCCTAGGCATCCTCTCCCGTTCGGGAACGGCCGTGGCCCAGCCGCGGCCGTTCCCGCATGTCACACTGCGGACGTGCTCGACCGGCAGTTGGAGCGGTCCTTCCCGGACATCTCGGCCATCCGCGACCCGAACATCCGCGAGCTCTGCCACGCGCAGTGGCGCTACGTGAGCGCGCACGGCGACCCCTCGCACACGGACATCGAGAAGCTCCCCATCCACCCCTCGCTGCCGGTCGCGCGCTACGGCGCGCTCGCCTCGCACGTCCGAGGGCAGATGGAGATCTCGAAGGTGCTCGTGCCGTTCGCGAAGCGCGAGTGGAAGGTCGAGCTCGACCTCGACCACTTCCTCGCGTGCGCGCTCGTGCACGACTCGGCGAAGGTCATCGAGTTCGTCGGGAAGGACGGCGAGCTCGTCGCGACGCCCGGCTTCGACCACGCGGCGGAGGGTGCGAAGATCGCCCTCACGGTCGGCTTTCCGAAGGAGGTCGCGCACATGATCGCGGTCCACACCTACCTCGGCCCGCGGCGCCTGCCGCGGACGGCGGCGGCGCAGCTGTTCCAGTTCCTCGACCCCATCTGCCTCCCGGTGTTCCCCGAGGGCGGGAAGGGCGCGGTCGAGCGCCACCTCGAGGCGAACGGGTGGTCCGTACCGCCCGCGCCGCCGGCGGTGGCGTGATGGCGGAGATCCGGATCCACCCCCTCACCGAGCTGGACATCGACGGCATCACGCGCATCGACGAGCGCATCACGGGGAGGTACCGGCCCGAGGTCTGGGAGGAGCGCGTCACCTACTACATCCGGCGCGACGCGGAGGCCTCGCAGGTGGCGGAGGCCGACGGCGCGGTCGTCGGCTTCATGCTCGGCGAGGTGCGCGGCGGCGAGTTCGGGCTCGAGGAAGCCACCGGGTGGCTCGACTTCATGGGCGTCGACCCCGGCACGCGCGGCAAAGGTGTCGGCGCGCGCCTCGCCGAGGCGCTCCTCGCGCACTTCCGGTCGTGCGGCGCGCACGTCGCGCGCACGATGGTGCGCAACGAGGACGAGCAGATCCTCGGGTTCGTGCGCTCCATCGGCTTCGCGCCCGCGCCGATCTCCTCCCTCGAGAAGCGCCTGTAGCGTTGGCGCCGCCGAGGATCGCGCCGAAGCGGCCCGACGGGCGGACCCTGCGGCGGAAGCGGTCCGCGACCGCGGCGGGCGCGAAGCTGCCGCGCCGGCAGGAGATATTCGACGCCGCGGCCCTCCTCATGGGACAGCGCGGGTTCGTCGGCACGACGATCGAGGAGGTCGCCCAGCAGCTCGAGCTGACGAAAGCGGCCCTCTACTACTACGTCAGCAACAAAGAGGAGCTCCTCTACCAGATCCTCGACCAGACGCTGACGCTCGCGCTCGAGCGGATCGCCGCCGTCGAGCGGTCGGAGGCGCCTCCGGCGAAGAAGATGGCCGACGTCGTCGAGACGTTCGTCCGGCTGGTGGCCGAGCGGCCGCAGTTCTTCACCGTTTACTTCCAGGAGAAGGGCCACCTCGGGCGCGAGCACCTGCGGGCGGTCACGCGCCAGGAGCGCCGGATCGTCGACGCCGTACGCCGCATCTACCGGCGCGGCGCCGCCGACCGATCGTTCCGACCGCTCGACCCCGTCGCCGCGACGTTCGGCGTGCTCGGGCTGTGCTTCTGGGTGTATCAGTGGTACCGCCCCGGAGGACGCCTATCCGTGGACGAGGTCGTTCGGACCTTCCAGGACCTCGCGGCCCGGGGGTATCTTGCCCAGCGGGCGGGCCGCTAAGGCCTGTTCCCCGCCCGCCGGGCGGCGTATGCTCTTTACTAACTAGTTAGTTAGATCGGGCCGATCGGACAGAGGTGCGAGATGGCGGAGATCAAGCGCGACATGCCGCGTGAGTACCACGAGGCGGTCGTCCACTGGCAGAAGCACAACTTCCCCGACTACCCGAAGCTCGTCCAGCTCTGGGACCGCTACTTCCCGCGAGATGAGCCCTTCTGCCTCTGCGCGAAGCTCGCCGACGACGTCGACCCGGAGATCCAGCTCGGAGACCGCAAGGGTCAGCCGAAGGCGCTCAGCCCGAAGGAGCTGCCCCAGGACGCGGCGCACCTCCTCCTCGGCCAGATCCGCGCGCAGGCCTCGACGGAGTTCGGGTCGATCCAGCAGCACGAGGGGACGCTCGCGCGCGCGGCGGACCCTCAGGACCAAGCATGGGTCCTCCGCGTCATGGCGGAGGAGCTCCGCCACGGCTACCAGATGGTCCACCTGCTGACGAGCCAGGACTGGTCCTCGGTGACCGAGCAGAAGCCCGCGGACATGGTCGAGGAGATCCTCAACATGAACACGGGCTCGCACGTTCTCGCGGCCTTCAACCTCGAGTTCGACAGCTTCACCGACAACGTCGTCTTCGCCGCCCTCATCGACCGGGTGGGGAAGTACCAGCTCTCGATGCAGAAGGTCTCGGCGTACGAGCCGTACGCCGCGAGCATGCCGCCGATGCTCAAGGAGGAGGCGTTCCACCTCGCCGCCGGGGTCGTGCCGCTCCGGCGCTGGGTCGAGCGTGCCGCGAAGGGCGACGCGCTGGTGACGATGGAGGTGATCCAGAAGAGCGTCGTGAAGTGGTTCGTTCGCGGTCTCGAGATGTTCGGCGACGACCGGCCGGGCGGCCACGGTGGCGATGACGCCGTCCGCATGGGGCTCAAGGACATGAACAACCGTCAGGCGCAGGACTCGTACATCGCCGAGGTCCAGAAGGTCCTCGACGACCTGAACGAGCGTTACGTTCGCGCGAAGCGGCCCGACCTCTCACGCGACGAGGCGGACGCCCTGTACGCCAAGCTGAAGCGCGAGAAGGGGAGCGCCGACGGCATCGCGTACGAGGACCTCCTGCGCCTTCCCGACCGGCGCTTCTTCCGGCGGCGCGGCGAGGGCGCGTTCCAGATGTACGGGTTCGACGGCCAGACGTTCGACGACCCCGAGAAGTGCATCGCGGACGTCGCGGCGCACCTGCCCGAGGCGTACCGCGCGTCGGTGGACGTGCGGCACTGGTCGAACATGCTCCGGAAGGTGCACGCCGGCGAGGTGTCGTTGAAGGACGCGATCAAGAGCATGCCCCGCCTCGCGCGCGTCGGTGGCTCCTGCCCGTGCGCGCGCTCGGTGCGCTGGGTCATGGACGTCGACGGCGGCGGCGCGAGCGGCGAGGGCGCCCGCTTGCACCCCTAGCGGCTCGAGGCCGTCCCGGCGTCAGGTCGGCTCGGCCCCGACCTTCCTTCGGCAGTAGGCGTAGAGGGCGTCGAGGACGGGCCGCGACGCCTCACGCTGCCTCTGGTCGTCCGGATAGTGGAGGTGCCGCAGGCCGTCGAGGATCGCCTCGACGCCCTGCGACTCCGGCGTGACCGTCTTGTCCGCCGTGTCCGCGCCGCGGATGACCTGTGCCATGTACACGAGCGCGGGATCCGTGTCGAGGCCGTACGTGTCGACGAACGCGTCGAAGCTGCACTTCGCGCCGTGATGCCCCAGCTCGACGCCCTTCACATCGAAGGGCGTCGCTCCCCGCTTCTGGGCTTCGCTCTCGACCTCCGCTCCGGGGACGTAAACGAACTCCGGCGTCTTGTCGACGAACCGCTCGATGAGCCAGGGGCAAGCGACGCGGTCGACGCGCGGGTGCTCGCGTGTGATCCAGCGCACGATCGATCCCTCCATTCCTAGCGGCGCTTCGCGAAAGCCTTCGCGACCGAGCGCACGACGAGCAAGAAGACGATCGTCGCGATCTGACCGCCGACGATCGTCCTGTTCACGTCGATGGCCGGCCGCCACGTCACGGCGCCGTCCTTGATGACGAACGCGCCTACGGGGCTCGCGGACATGGCAACGCCTCCGCCCCAACCGCGTCCCTGGCCTTGCGGCCCCTCACCACTTCCGCCGCCGCCACCGCCGCGCACGTTCGCGGCGGGGATGACCGTCACGCCGTCCTTCTCGATCGGCTCGCCGTACACGCGGCGGACCGTCATGACGTCCTTGGCGCGCTCCATCAGGCCCATGACCCCTCGTGGCTCCATGACATCGCCCGAACGCTTTGACGCGTCGAGCTCGACGATCTCGCCCTGGTGGCGATGGTGCTTGTCCTCGTGCTTCTCGTCGTGGTCGTCGTGATCCGACACTCGCTGCCTCCGCTCTCGAGCCGCGCAGCGGCGGGACGTCGCTACGTCAGCCGATACTTCGCGATCTTCTTCTTGTCGAGCTCGAGCCCCAGGCCGGGCCGCCGCGGGACCGCGACGACGCCCTTCGTCGCCTTCGGCAGCGGCTCGGTGAACAGCTCGGCCAATGGATTGTCGATCCACATCCATTCCGCCTTCCAGAGTCCGCTGACGGCCGCAGCCAGGTGCAGGGACGCGAGCTGGGCAACGCCGCAGGAGAAGCCTGTGTGGGGCGCGTACCGGACGTTGTGGGCATGGACCAGTGCGCTCACGCGCATGCCGGCCGTGAATCCGCCGACGCGCGCGACGTCCGGCTGGATGATGTCGACGGCGCGCCGGCGCAGGAGCTCGCGGAAACCGAACACGCCGAACTCAGACTCGCCGCAGGCGAGGCCGATCGTCGTGTGCCGCCGGATCTGCTCGTAGCCGTCGATGTCGTCGGGGTAGACGGGCTCCTCGAGGAACGTGATGTCGTGGCGCTCGATCGCGTCGCAGAAGCGGATCGCCGTCGCCGCGTCATAGGCACCGTTCACGTCGATCCCGATCTCGACGCCCGGCCCCGCCGCCTCGCGAACGGCGCGCACGCTCTCGATGTCCATCCGAAAGCCGCCCAGGTCGGCGCTCCGTCCACACTTCATCTTGAGCGCGACGTGCCCCTTCTCGACCTGCTCGCGCGTCTCGCTCTGCATCGTGTCCAGATCCGCGATGTATACGGACGACCCGTACACCGGGACACGGTCACGCCCCGCGCCGCCGAGCGCCTTGTACAAGGGGACCCCCTGTGCCTGCGCGACGATGTCCCAGAGCGCCTGGTCGACGCCGCTCATCGCTTCCTGGACGAAGCCGCGGTAGTGGCCCCAGCCGCGCAGGAGGCGCATCTCGTCGTCCCAGATGCCGCCCGCGTCGCGCGGGTCGCGGCCTTGGACGACCGGCCAGAGGAGGTCGCGGAGCACCGTGTCGGTCACCCTCGGGGCCCGGCGGGCGATGCACTCGCCGACGCCGGTGATGCCGTCGTCGGTCGTCAGCTCGACGAGCGTCGCCGTGAAGGCCGCGTAGGGCCCGATCCCGAACAGGATGGGCTTCTCGAGGCGGGCCTCCAGGACGTAGGTCTCGAGCTTGGCGATGCGCACCGGAGGGGTAGCCTAGCGAGGGCGGGCTCGGAGGCCCTGAGCCGCCAGCACCCCCGCTTGACAGCCCTTGGACCTGCGGCCTATGGTCTTAGCAGTCTCGCGGGGCGAGTGCTAAAGACCCCTTTGGGCGTCCGAACTGTGGGTCAGCGCGCCCCGTGACCGATATCGGATGCACACAGACGGAGGGAGCAGACCATGGCGACAGCGACGGCGGAAAAGCCAGCAGCAGCGGGCCAAAAGAAGCTCAAGCCCCTGGGTTCCCGCGTGGTCATCAAGCCTCTCGAGCGCGAGGAGATGACCAAGAGCGGGATCGTCCTTCCCGACACGGCGAAGGAGAAGCCCCAGGAGGGCAAGGTCCTCGCGGTCGGTCCCGGCGAGCGCGACGAGGACGGCAAGCGCATCCCGGTCGAGCTCAAGGTCGGGGACAAGGTCCTTTACCAGAAGTACGCCGGCACCGAGTTCAAGATCGACGACGAGGAGCTCCTGATCCTCAGCGAGAAGGACGTCCTCGCGATCGTCGAGCAGTAGGGAGAGGGAGAGAATGCCGAAGCAGCTCACGTTCACCGACGACGCCCGCAAGTCGCTCAAGGCCGGCGTCGACGTCATGGCCAACGCCGTGAAGACCACTCTCGGCCCGAAGGGCCGCAACGTCGCGCTCGACAAGAAGTTCGGCGCGCCGACCGTCACGCACGACGGCGTCACCGTCGCGCGCGAGGTCGAGCTCCAGGACCCGTACGAGAACATGGGCGCGCAGCTCCTCAAGGAGGCCGCGACCAAGACGAACGACATCGCCGGCGACGGCACCACGACGTCGGTCGTCCTCGCGCAGGGGATCGTCCACGAGGGCATGCGGCAGATCGCCGCGGGCGCGAACGCGATGCTCCTCAAGCGTGGCCTCGAGAAGGGCGTCGACGCTCTCGTCGACGAGCTGAAGAAGCAGGCCGTCGAGGTCAAGGGCAAGCAGCAGATCTCCGAGATCGCCTCGAACTCCGCCGCCGACCCCGAGATCGGCAAGCTCATCGCGGAGGTCATGGACAAGGTCGGCCGCGACGGCGTCATCACCGTCGAGGAGTCGAAGACACTCCAGTTCGAGACCGAGTTCGTCGAGGGCATGCAGATCGACCGCGGCTACATCTCGGCCTACTTCGTCACCAACGCGGACAAGATGGAGGCGGTCATCGAGGACCCCTACCTCCTCATCACCGACAAGAAGATCTCCGCGATCACCGATGTCCTGCCCCTGCTCGAGAAGCTCGTGCAGGTGAGCAAGAACCTGGTGATCGTCGCGGAGGACGTCGACGGCGAGGCGCTCGCCACGCTCGTCGTGAACAAGCTCCGCGGCACGCTGAACGTCCTCGCCGTCAAGGCGCCGGGCTTCGGTGACCGTCGCAAGGCGATGCTCGAGGACATCGCGATCCTCACCGGCGGCAAGGTCATCAGCGAGGAGACGGGCCGCAAGCTCGACTCCACCACCGTCCAGGACCTCGGCCGGACCCGCCGCGTCACGGCGAACAAGGACGAGACCACGTTCGTCGAGGGCCACGGCTCGCAGGAAGCGATCATGGCCCGAGTCAAGCAGATCAAGGCTCAGATCGAGGAGACGACCAGCGACTTCGACAAGGAGAAGCTGAACGAGCGTCTCGCCAAGCTTGCCGGTGGCGTCGCGGTCATCAAGGTCGGTGCCGGCACCGAGGTCGAGCTCAAGGAGAAGAAGCACCGCGTCGAGGACGCCCTCTCCGCCGCGCGCGCCGCGGTCGAAGAGGGTGTCGTTCCCGGCGGCGAGGTCGTCTACCTCAACGCCGTCAAGGCCCTCGACAAGCTCGAGGGCGAGACGGCGGGCGACGAGAAGACCGGCGTGCGGATGCTGCGCCGGGCGATGGAGGAGCCGATCCGTCAGCTGACCGCGAACGCCGGCCTCGACGGCTCCGTGATCATCGACGGCGTCCGTCGCGCCCAGGTCGAGCACAAGTCCGCGACGTGGGGCTACGACATCATCAGCGACAAGTTCGTCGACATGTTCGCGTCCGGGATCATCGACCCGGTGAAGGTCGCCCGGTCCGCGCTCGAGAACGCCGGCTCCATCGCGGGGATGATCCTCACGACGGAAGCCCTCATCACCGACATCCCGGAGAAGGAGAAGGCTCCGGCCATGCCTCCGGGTGGCGGGATGGACTACTAGGGCCCCTACTACCTCCTCGCGCGACGCACGAGCCCGGCCGTACGGCCGGGCTCGTGCCTTTCTTCTTCTCCGGCATGTCGTCCACCGCCGCGCTCGGAGGTGACCCCAGAGACGGAGCCGACCCGGGGCCTCAGCGCTGCTCGGCCGCGGCTCCGGCGATCCACGGGAAGAACGTCGCTTGGACCCACTTCACGAGCATGACGTTCGCGACCCCGAACATCGACGAGATGAACACGACCGCGAGGAGGCGTCCCGTCAGGAACGAGTTCCCGTAGGTGATCAGGAGGTAGCCGAGGCCCGTCAGGCTGACCTCCATCTCGCTGACGATCATGCCGATGATCGCGAGCCCGGCGGACACGCGCACGCCGGCGAGGATGTACGGGACGGCGGCCGGGAGCGTGATCTTCCGGAGCATGTCGGTCTCCGACAGGCCGAAGGCCGCTCCGACATCGACGTACCCACGGTTGACGTTGCGCATGCCGGCGACGGTGTTGAGGAGCACGGGCCAGAGCGTGATGAGGAAGATGAAGAGCAGCCGGGCGTTCTGACTGATGCCGACCCAGATGATGACGAGCGGGATGATGACGACGAGCGGCGTCGCGTTCAGGAAGTTGACGAACGGGCTGAGCACCTTGTCGACCAGCTCGTAGCGCCCCATGAGCAGTCCGAGGCCGATCCCGGCGGCTATTCCGATCGAGCCGCCGATCACCAGCTCCTCGAGCGACTCCGCCAGCGGGTCGAAGATGACGCCTCGCGTGACGAGCTGAACGAGGTCGCCGGCGATCGCCGCGGGGGTCGAGATGAGGATCGGGTTCAGGAAGAGTCCCGACCATTGCCAGACGGCGAGCACCGCCGCCACCGCGGCCGCCGGCAGGAGCGGCTCGAGCTTGCGGCTCGGCCTCGCGCGGCGGCGCTGGGCGACCACGATCCCGCTCACACGAGGACCTCGTCGCGCACGCCGAGATGCTGGATGATCGACTCGCGCATCTCGATCGCGCGCGTGTCGCCCCGCACGTTGAACTCCCAGCGCGGGTGCGGCAGTCCGACGTCGAGGACGTCGGTCACCCGGCCGGGCTTGCCCTGGAAGAGCGCGATGCGATCGCTCAGGAAGATCGCCTCATCGACGTCGTGCGTGACGAAGACGACGGTCGTGCCGAGCTTCGACCAGAGCTTCGAGATCTCGATCTGGAGCGTCTCACGCGTGAAGTTGTCGAGATGGCCGAAGGGCTCGTCCATGAGCAGCACCTTGGGGTGCAGGGCGAGCGCTCGCGCGACGCCGACACGCTGCTGCATCCCGCCGGAGAGCGTGTAGGGCGGCACGTTCGCCACGTCCTCGAGCCCGACCATGCGCAGCGCCTCCAGGGCGATCCGTCGCCTGTCGGCGGCGGGCGTGCCGCGCGCCTCGAGGCCGATCTCCACGTTCTCCCGGACGTTCCGCCACGGCAGCAGATTGATGTCCTGGAACACGAACCCGATGTCCCGGCTGACGCCCGTCAGCTCCCGGCCGTTGAAGACGATCCGGCCGTCGCTCGGCTCCGCGAGGCCGTCGAGGATCCGCAACAGGGTCGTCTTCCCGCAGCCGCTCGGCCCCACGAAGCTCATGAACTCGCCCTCTCGGATGCCCAGGCTCACGTCGCGCAGCGCCTCGACGCGCCGCTGCGGCGTCTCGTAGACATGGCTCACATGCTCGATCTCGAGCACGGTCGCTCCTTTCATCGCCTCGGCGCGGCGGACGCCGCGACCCACGGGAAGTACCGGTACTGGAACGCCTTGAGCAGCCCGAAGAGCATCATCGCGAGGCCCGTGCTCGTGATGATCGCCGCGATCAGGTAGTCGGTCTGGAAGAACGAGCCGTAGTTCTCCGTGAGGCCCCCGAGGCCGCTCTCGCCGACCTCCTGGCCCCCGAGGATCATGCCGACCGTCGCCTGCGCGAGGGCGACGCGCAGCCCGGCGATCATGTACGGCGCCGCCGCGGGAAGGAACACCTTCCACGTGAGCGCGATGCCGCTCAGGCCGAACGCACGCCCGACCTCGGCGTAGCCACGGCCGACGTTCCGGATGCCCGCGAGCGTGTTGATGACGAGGGTCCACAGGCAGATGACCGTGATGAAGGCGATGCGGGAACGGACGTCGGTGCCGAACCAGATCTCCATGAGAGGCAAGAGCGCGATCGTCGGCGTCGCGTTGAAGAAGTTGACGAACGGGTCGATCGTTCGTTCGACCAGACGGACACGGCCCATCGCCGTCCCCAGACCGAAGCCCACGACCATGGCGATCCCGAGACCGACGACCATCTCCCACAGGCTCGAGAGGAAGGCGCTGGGCAGCGTGCCATCGGCGACGATCTTGACGAACGCGCTAAGGACCGAGGCCGGCGTCGCGATGAATATCGGGTTCATGAACGCGCCGGAGAGCTGCCACAGGCCGAGCACGACGCCGATGGCGGCGACGCGCAGGATCTCGCCCCGCCAGGCCGGTGCGCGCGCACCCCGCCGCGGTCGCACCGCGGCAATGGGCAGCTCGACCGCACCGGCCTGGCGCATCAGACCAGAGGTGCTACTTCTCGAACGCGGCGGCGTGCGCCTTGAAGTACGCGACCGCGTCCGTCCACGGCTTGGTCACCGCCCACTGCGAGATGGGCCGGTCGCCCTGTCCCTTGATCTGACCCGACTTCTTGGCGGAGTCGAAGTTCTTCTGGAGCGTGGCGGTATCCATGCCGCTGCCGTCGAACGGCCACGGCTGCGCCTTGGCGAGAGCGTCATAGCCGCTCGACGCCTCGGCCGAGGTGATCGCTTTCTTCGTGTACGCGACCGCGTTCTGGACCCACTGCGCCTTGTCCTTGTCGAATACCCAGGCGGCGTGGAGCCAGGCGAGGTCGATCGCCTCCGCCGTCGCGGGGTTCGCCTTGAGCCAATCCGCCGTTGCGGTCATGTAGCTGTCGGCGTCCCACGGCTCGAGCGTCGCACCGTTCGCCAGGACGCTGACCGTCCCGCTCTTCTGGAGCTTTCCGAGCGCGTCCGCGTGCACGAATGCGACGTCGACCTGGTGCTGGACCATCTGGTTGACGGAGTTCCCGTTCGAGCCCGTCAGCTGGACCTTGACGTCGCTCCGTGTCAGACCCGCCTTCGCGAGAGCGCCGTCGAGCAGGTAGTTGTCCGGCGAAACGGTCGTCGCGATCGCGACCGTCTTCCCCTTGAGCTCAGAGAGCGACGACAGCTTGCTGGACACCATGAGGTAGTCCACATGGACCTGGTTGTTGCCGAAGATGTTCAGGCCGGCGTCGAGGTCCGTCGGGAGCGGTCCTGCCGTCGCCTGGAGCTGGCCGCTCACGACCGCGAGCTGTGTCGTGTTGCTGCTACCGAGCTGAAGGTCGGCGTTCGCGCCCCACTTCTTCAGCTCCTGGACGGTGATGTAGACGACCGTGTCCCCGATCGTCGCGTCGCCCGCCGCGTTCCCGAGATGGACCGTCAGCCCGGTGAGGTCGGGTGTGCCGTCGGACTTGAAGTGGAGCGTCGTCGCCGAATATCCGGCCGTCGAAGGCGCCGCACTGGCGGCCGTGGTCGCTGCCGGAGCGCTCGAGCCCGAGGTCGCCGCCGGAGTCGATCCGCCGCATGCCGCCGCCAAGACGAGGCCCACGAGTGTCGACGCGATCAGTCGAGCCATGCGTCCCCCCTACTTCCTCTGGTGCCGACCCTCGAGCGCGCGCCCGTGGTCGGCCCGTGCTCGCCGCAGATCGGACTGATGTTATGACCATTGCACCAGACCTTGTGCATGTTGGCCATTTGTCCGGTCTTCTCATGGCCCTGGTGGCGCCTCGTCGTCGCGGGACGAGCGCGGACGATGATGCGAAACGTCTTCGATCACAGTGGGCGGGAATGACCGATCTCGCGCTCTTGCTCCTGCGCCTCACGGTGGGGTCGTTCATGTTCGTCCATGGATCGCAGAAGCTCTTCGGCTGGTTCGGCGGCAAAGGCGTCTCCGGTGCGATGGAGATGCTCGGGAAGCGAGGCGTGCGCCCGGAGTGGCTGTGGGGCACGGCCGCCGCGCTCGCCATGACGGGCGGTGCCGCGGCGACACTGCTGGGGTTCCTCGATCCGATCGGTCCGCTCTGCATCGTCGCGACGATGCTCGCGGTCGTCACTCTCGGCCGGCATAGGGGCTTCTTCGCGCACCGGGGCGGCAACGAGCACGCCTACCTCTATCTGCTCACGGCGCTCGCGCTCGGTCTATCCGGCCCCGGGAGGTTCTCGCTGGACGCCGCGCTGGGGATCGCGCTGCCCGTCCCGCTGCTCTTCGCGGCGATCGCCCTCGCGGCGACCGGCCTCGTCGCGGTCCACGCGGCGCGGACGGCTCGCGACGGAGGAACGGCGCGCGCATGAGCGCCCTCCGCGGCGACGCCGTCGTCGACACGCACGTTCACGTCACGAGCGCCGACACGAGGCGGTATCCCCGCACCGAGCCGGCGCCGGGAGCGACGTGGTTCGTCGACCGGCCGCTCGACGTGAACGGTCTTCTGCGCGACATGGACGAGGCCGGCGTCGCCAAGGCCGTCGTCGTTCAGGGGCTCGGGCCGTACGCGTTCGACAACCGCTACCTCCTCGATGCTGTGCCGCAGGACCTCGCCCGGCTCGCGGCCGTCGTCGCGGTCGATCCGACGGACCCGGCGGCCCCGGCGACGATGGCGCGGCTCGCCAAGCATCCCTACGTGCGCGCGGTCCGGCTCCCCGCGGGCACCGCACGCCGGTCCGACTGGCTCTCCGATGCCCGCGCCGACCGCGTCTGGCGCGCGGCCGCGGACCTGCGGCTCTCGCTGGTCCTGTGGGTCACGGAGGACGCCCTCGCCGAGCTCGCGGCCGTCGTCAGCCGTCACCCCGACGTCCCCGTCGCCCTCGACCACTGTGGCGGAGCGACCTTCCGGCGGGATGACGACAGCGTCGCGGCGACCGCTCTCCTGGCGTTCGTCCCGCTCGAGCACGTGCTGCTCAAGGTCACGACCGCCGTTCTCGATGTGGCGGACGCTCTCGACGACCCCGCGCCCCTCGGCGCGTGGCTCGCGGAGCACTTCGGCAGCCGGCGCCTCATGTGGGGGTCGAACCATCCCGCGAGCGGTGGGCGCTCCTACCGCGAGATGCGCGACCTCCTCGAGCGTGCGGTCGCGCGCCTCGCGTCGTCCGCACGCACGGACGTGCGAGGCGCGACGGCCGCGCGCCTTTACCGCCTGGGATGAGCCTCCCGCGCTACGGGTTGGTCACGACGTGCCAGATCCCGTTGATGCCGTTGCCGATGGCGTCGCCCGGCTTCTGGTCGTTCTTGTAGTAGTAGAGAGGCTTGCCGTTGAGGGTCACTTGCTTACCGCCGTCGGAGCGCGTGATCGTTCCGAGCGTACCGCTGATCCCGTTACCCGTCGGCGTGCCGCTCGCGGTGAGAGGCGGCCACGTCGTCGCGCACGCTCCGCTGCAGTTCGAGGTGTCCTTGGCGTCCTTGTCGAAGACGTAGAGCGTCATCCCGTTCGCGGCAACGAGGATCGTGCCGAGGTTCGCGTTCTTCGCCGTCTTGACCGTCGCCCCCGCCGCGCTCGCCGACGCCGCCGCGCTCGCCGACGGGCTACTGGCCCCGCTCGCGCACGACGCGAGCAGCACGACCGCGACTCCTGCCACCACCGCTATCCGCACTGGTGTTCCTCCCTTTGTTCCATGGGCCCCGAGGCCGTTCCGCCGCCTCAGGCGCCCTGCCCATCAAGCATGCTCCCGCCCCGCGGGAAGCGCCGGAGGGCTGGAAGGGGGAGAACAAGAAGCGTCCCGAGCGACCTGCCTCCGCTTCCGGCCCCCGCTTCGAAGACGGCGGACCGGGTCGTGGAGCCGGTCCTTGATACCATCGCGGACCGCCTTTGATGCTATCTCCGGTTGCGCTCCCGAGGCCCGGGCCCTTGATCGGATCTCCGGCCCTGACCCCTTTGGCAGACCCCTCGGGACGCGGGGCAACATACGGCCCGCGAGAGATGCCGAGCAAGCGGGTTGTCCACGATCTCGCGTCGCCCCGATGCGATCGTATCCACCGATCCGTGCACTTATCCACCGCTAACGAACAGGGACGTGGAGATCGGGTGGGCAGCATAGAGATCGTCCCGAGCGACGGCCGTCCGACGGATCTCGCACCTTGATGCGATCGCGGTAGCGTTCCCCCGGGCGGTCCCCTCTCGGGACGGGGCGGAACTGTACTCCCGACCGCGGCCGCCGCCGCCTCGCCGTCCACGATCGGCCCTCCGACCTATCCACAGATATGGCCGACTTATCCACCACAAGCGGAGCGGAGGATGCCGAACCTACCATCGGTCAGTGGCCGATCCGATCCTCGACCCACTCAATAAGGAGCAGCGCGCAGCCGTCACCCACGGCGCCGGACCGCTGCTCATCCTCGCCGGAGCGGGCTCCGGCAAGACCCGCGTGCTCACCCACCGCATCGCCTACCTCATCCGCGAGCTGAACGTCCCACCGAGCGCCATCCTGGCCGTCACCTTCACCAACAAGGCCGCGCGCGAGATGAAGGAGCGGCTCGAGCGCCTCCTCCCCGCGTCGGCGCTCGGCGAGCTGACCGTCGGGACGTTCCACGCCTTCTGCGCCCGCGTGCTCCGCCGCTGGGCGCGCGCCGCGGGCATCGACCCGGGCTTCGTCATCTACGACGAGGCCGACCAGCGCTCGCTGCTGCGGCGGGCGATGGAGGACGCCGGGCTGGGGGAGCGGCTCGTGCCGCCGGGGGCGATCGCGTCCGCGATCTCGAACGCCAAGAACGAGCTCCGGGGTCCGGCCGACCTCACGGCGTCGGCTCACGGACAGATCGAGCGCGCCGCGGCTCTGGTGTGGCCGCGCTACGAAGCGCTGCTGCGGGAGAACAACGCCGTCGACTTCGACGACCTGCTTCTCTTCGCCGTTCGGCTCTTCGAAACGAGCGACGCCGCGCTCGAGCACTTCCAGGACCGCTACGAGCACATCCTCGTCGACGAGTACCAGGACACGAACCACGCGCAGTACACGCTCCTCCGCTACCTGACGGGCTGGAAGCAGGACCTTGCCGTGGTCGGCGACGATGACCAGTCGGTCTTCTCGTGGCGCGGCGCGGACCTGCGCAACATCCTCGACTTCGAGCGCGACTTCCCGAAGACGACGGTGGTGAAGCTCGAGCAGAACTACCGGAGCACGCAGCGCATCCTCGACGCCGCGCACGCGATCGTGCGCAACAACGCCGCGCGCAAAGAGAAGAAGCTCTGGACCGACCGTGCCGGCGGCGAGGACGTCGTCGTCGTCGAGGCGCACGACGAGCACCACGAGGCCGAGCTCATCGCGCGCGAGATCGAGCGCCTGCGCCGCGAGGGGGAGGCGAACGAGCCGCGCGGCGTCGCGATCCTCTACCGGACGAACGCGCAGTCGCGCGCGATCGAGGACGTCTTCCGCGAGCTCGGGCTCGCGTACCAGGTCGTCGGCGGCGTCTCTTTCTACGAGCGCCGCGAGGTCAAGGACGTGCTCGCGTTCCTGAGGATCCTCCGGAATCCGCAGGACACGGTCGCGCTCGCACGCGTCATCAACGTGCCGCCTCGCGGCGTCGGCGCGAAGACGCAGGCGGCGCTGCTGTCCGCCGCGCGGGACAGCGGGAGCGTCATCGCCGCCCTAAGCGACGTCGAGGCCCTTGTCGCGGTCGCGCAGCGCCAGCGCCAGGCGCTCGCGTCGTTCGGCCGCACGCTCGCGGAGCTGCGCGCGGGCCTCGAGCAGCACGACCTGCCGCAGCTCATCGATCTGGTCCTGTCGCGGACGGGCTACGGGCCGTACCTGAAGGACGGGACCGAAGAGGGCGAGGAGCGCCTGGCCAACGTGCTCGAGCTACGGAGCATCGCCGAGGACTTCGTGCGCCTTCCGCGCGAGGAACAGCTCCCGGCGTTCCTCGAGGACGTCGCGCTCGTCTCCGACCAGGATCAGTACCAGGAGGGCGTCCCCGCCGTGACGCTCATCACGCTGCACGCCGTCAAGGGGCTCGAGTTCCCCGTCGTGTTCCTCACCGGCATGGAGGAGGGCGTTTTCCCGCACGCGCGGTCGCTCGACGAGGAGGCCGAGCTCGAGGAGGAGCGCCGCCTCTGCTACGTCGGCGTCACCCGCGCGAGGGACCGCTGCTACCTCTCGTGGGCCCGGCAGCGCACGCTCTTCGGGCAGACCCGCTCGAACCCGCCGTCCCGCTTCCTGCGCGAGCTGCCGCGCGATGGCGTGGAGTGGCGTCCGGGCAGCGAGGCCGAGGAGCGCGACGTGTGGGCCGAGCTCGACGACGAGGCGGCGCGCGAGCGCTACGCGGCGCGGCGCGCCGCGCGCCGCGAGGGTGCGTTCGCGGGGCTCCCGTCCGCGTGGAGCGGCGCGCGCGCGGCGAACGGCGGCCACGCGTCCGAGGCCGCGTCGACGCGCGTGACGATGCGCTTCCGCGCCGGACAGAAGGTGCGCCACCGCTCGTTCGGCGAGGGGATCGTCGTCTCGAGCGCGGCGCGCGCCGGCGATGAGGAGGTCACCGTCGCGTTCCCGGGCAAGGGCGTGAAGAAGCTGATGGCGGCGTTCGCCGGCCTGCGACCCGTGTAGCGGACGAAGGAGGGGTCGGTGGAGAAGCGCGAGCAGCGTGCGAAGGCGGAGGCGTTCCGCGCGCTCCACGCCGGACCGCGCGTCCTCGTCCTGCCGAACGCGTGGGACGCGGGCAGCGCGCGCGTCTTCGAGGAGGCGGGCTTTCCGGCCGTCGCGACGACGAGCGGCGGGACCGCGGCGGTGTTCGGGTACGCGGACGGCGAGCGCGTGCCGCGCGAGGACGTCCTCCGTCTCGTCGAGGCGATGACGCGCGTCGTGCGCGTCCCCGTCACCGCCGACATGGAGGCCGGCTTCGGCGACGTGGGCGGGACGGTCCGTGCGACGATCGCCGCCGGCGCCGTCGGGATCAACCTGGAGGACGGTGCCCACGACGGCGCGCGGGCGCTCACCGATCTCGCTCGCCAGGTCGAGCTGCTCCAGGAGGCGCGGCGCGTCGCCGACGCCGAGGGCGTGCCGATCGTCATCAACGCGCGGACGGACGTCTACCTCCGCGGGGCGGGTGAGGCGGCCGAGCGCTTCGACGAAGCGGTGCGGCGCGCGAACGCGTACCGCCGCGCCGGCGCCGACTGCCTGTTCCTCATCGGCGTTCGCGACGGTCCGACGATCGAGAGGCTCGTCCGCGCGATCGACGGCCCGGTCAACGTCGTCGGCGGCCCCGGCGCCCTCCCGATACCCGAGCTCGAGAGGCTCGGAGTGCGGCGCGTGAGCATCGCCTCGAGTGCGTCGCGTGCCTCTCTCGCGCTCGTCGAGCGCATTGCCGCGGAGCTGAGCGACGGCGGGACCTACGGCGCGATGGAGCAGCCGACGATGACGCACGCGAAGGTGAACGCGCTCTTCGAGCGCTAGGTCGTCCCGTCCTCGATCATCGCGCGGATACGGTCGGCAAGGTCGGGCGAGAACGCTACGGATCGACGCGCCTGACGGTCGATGAGGACGCCGGTCACCTCCGCCGTCGCGACGACCTCGCCCGTCGCGCCGTTCGACATCTCGTGGACGTACGAGAGGCTCGAGCGGCCGATCCGCGTGAAGTGCGAGCGTATGGTCACGACGTCCCCCGCGAGCAGCTCCTTCTTGAACTGCATGTCGTAGCGCACCGCGGAGAGCGCGAAGCCGGCACCGCGGATCCAGTCGGGCGTGATCCCGACGTCCGCGAAGAAGCTCCACGTCGCGGCGTCGAAGTGCGTGAGGTACGAGACGACGTTGACGTGTCCCATGATGTCGAGGTCGCGCGGGTAGAACACCCCGCGATGGGACACGATGCCCGGCCTATCCGTCACGCCGGGGAGCCTAGGGCGAGCGGCGGCCCGACGCGAGCGCGCCGGGCCCGCTGCACGGCGGGGATCACTAGCATCGCGATGTGGCCACCCGCGAGGTCCGGCGGCGCGCGGCGGAGCTCCGGTCGGCGATCGAGAAGGCGAACTACCAGTACTACGTGCTCGACGCACCGACGATCGCCGACGAGCAGTACGACGCGCTCTTGCGCGAGCTGACCGAGCTCGAGGCGCAGCATCCCGAGCTCGTCACGCCCGACTCCTCGACACAGCGCGTCGGCGCCGCGCCCTCCGAGCGCTTCCGCCCCGTTCGCCACGCGGCCCCGATGCTCTCGCTCGCGAACGCGTTCGGCGAGGAGGAGCTGCGTGCCTTCGACCAGCGCGTGCGCAAGGCCCTCGGGCGCGATGCCGTCGACTACGTGTGCGAGCTGAAGATCGACGGCCTCGCGGTGAACCTCACGTACGTCGACGGCCGCTTCGGCGAGGGCGCGACGAGAGGCGACGGGATCACCGGCGAGGACATCACCGCCAACCTGAGGACGATCCGCGCGATCCCGCTCACCCTCCGCGAGAAGGTCCGCGGGCGGATCGACGTGCGCGGCGAGGTGTACCTGCCGCTGCGCTCCTTCGAGGCGACGAACGCGGAGCGCGCGGCGCGGGGCGAGGCGCCGTTCGCCAACCCGCGCAACGCCGCCGCCGGAGCGGTACGCCAGGCCGATCCGCGCAAGACGGCGGCGCGCGACCTCTCCGTCTTCATGTACAGCGCCGCCGGGCTCGACGTCGCGAGCCAGCACGAGCTCCTGGCGCGGCTGCGCGACCTCGGCTTCCGCGTGAACGGCGACTGGAGGCTCGTGTGCGGCGCGGACGAGGTGCTCGCGCAGATCGAGCGCTTGCACGAGAAACGCCACGCGCTGGGGTACGGGACCGACGGCGTCGTCGTGAAGGTCGACGCCGTCGCCGACCAGGAGCGGCTCGGCTACGTCGCGCGCAGCCCGCGCTGGGCGGTCGCGTACAAGTTCCCGGCGGAGCAGGCGACGACGAGCGTCGACGACATCAAGGCGTACGTCGGGCGGACGGGCGTCCTCACGCCCGTCGCGTGGCTCGCGCCGGTGCAGGTGGGCGGCACGACGGTGCGGCGCGCGACGCTGCACAACCTCGACGAGGTCCGCCGGCTCGACGTCCGCGTCGGGGACCGCGTCGTCATCCAGCGTGCCGGCGACGTCATCCCGGAGGTCGTGCGCGCGGAACACGAGCTGCGGGAGCGCGATCTTCCGGAGTGGCGGATGCCCGCGACGTGCCCGGAGTGCGGCGGGCCGGTCGAGCACCGCGAGGGCGAGGTGGCGTACCGCTGCGCGAACCCGACGTGCCCCGCGAAGCAGGGACAGCGCATCGGTCACTTCGTATCGCGCGGCGCGATGGACATCGAAGGCGCCGGTCCGGCATTCCTCACGCAGGTCCAGGAGAAGGGGCTCGTCAGCGACCCGGCGGACCTCTTCTCGCTGAAGCTCGACGAGATCGTCGCGCTCGAGAGGTTCGCCGACAAGAGCGCGCAGAACCTCTACGACCGGATCCAGGCGGCGCGGACGGGACGTCCCCTCGGGCGGCTCCTCTACGCCCTCGGCATCCCGCAGGTGGGGGAGACGACCTCGGAGGATCTCGCGCGCTGGCTCGCGGATCGGCTCGGGCCGACGGCGACGCTCGGCGCCATCTTCGAGCGGCTGCGCTCGGCCAGCGAGGAAGAGCTGCAGGAGATCGAAGGCGTCGGGCCGGTCGTCGCGCGCTCGATCGTCAGCTACTTCGCCGACGAGGAGGAGCGCGCGTTCCTCGACAAGCTCGTCGAGGCGGGGATCGAGCCGGTCATGCCCGAGCCGCGCATAGCGCCGGAGGAGAGCCCGTTCGCGGGCAAGACGGTGGTCTTCACGGGAACGCTCGAGCGGCGATCCCGTGACGAGGCCGAGGACATCGTGCATCGCCTCGGCGGGAAGACATCGGGCTCCGTGAGCAAGAAGACCGACCTCGTCGTCGCCGGTCCGGGCGCGGGCTCGAAGCTGGAGAAGGCCGAGCAGCTCGGTATCAAGGTCGTGGACGAAGAGACGTTCGAGAGGCTGGCGTCCGTTCATACTGCCGTCCGATGACGCTCACCCGCCCGCCCGGCGTCGGCGCGCCTCCACCGGCGACGGTCGAGATCCCGCGGATCCCGATGCCGGCGGAGCCGCAGTCGATCGAGCAGACAGGGCTCTCGATGGGGCTCCTCACCGACCTCGCGCTCAAGACCCTCTACCTCCGCGGGCAGATGACGCTGGGCGAGATCGCGATCTCGCTCGGGCTTCCCGTCGCGAACGTCGGCGACAAGATCATGGATTTCCTCAAGACCGAGCGTCTCGTCGAGATCCGCGGCGGGGCGTCGCTCTCCGCGGCGACCTATCAGTTCGTCATCACCGAGAAGGGCGCGGAGAAGGCCCAGGAGGCGCTCGCGCGCAGCCAGTACATCGGCCGCGCCCCCGTCCCGCTCGCGGTGTACGTGGCGGCCGTTCAGCGTCAAAGCATCGCGAACGTCCGCGTGAACCAGGAGGACATCGTCCGAGCCTTCGCGCACCTCGTCATCCCGCGCGAGACGCTGACGCAGCTCGGGCCCGCGATCAACTCCGGGAGGTCGATCTTCCTCTTCGGGCCTCCGGGGAACGGGAAGACGACGATCGCCGAGGTCATGATCGGGCTCCTGCGCGGCGAGGTCGTCCTGCCCTACGCGGTCGAGGTCGACGGTCAGGTCATCAAGGTCTTCGACCAGGTCTACCACCGGCCCGCGCTCGACCTGGCGGCGCAGGAGCGCATCCGCTTCGACCACCGCTGGGTCATCTCGCGGCGGCCGATCGTCATGACCGGCGGCGAGCTCACCCTCGAGACGCTGGACCTCATCTGGGACGAGACCTCGAAGATGTACGAGGCGCCGTTCCAGATGAAGGCGAACGGCGGGATCTTCATGGTCGACGACTTCGGCCGGCAGCGCGTCTCGCCGCGCGACCTCCTCAACCGCTGGATCGTGCCGCTCGAGAAGCGCGTCGACTACCTCACGCTCCACACCGGCAAGAAGATCGAGATCCCCTTCGACATGCTCATCGTCTTCTCGACGAACCTCGACCCCGCGGATCTCGTCGACGAGGCCTTCCTGCGCCGCATCCGGTACAAGATCGGCATCGGCTCGCCGACGGTCGAGCAGTACGAGGAGATCCTCCGCCGCCTGTGCGCGCGCAAGCAGATCGAGTACAGGGCCGAGGCGCTCTCGCAGATCCTCGCGTACTACCGGAAGAAGAAGATCGAGCTGCGCTCGTGCCACCCGCGCGACGTCCTCGACCAGATCATCGACACGGCACGGTTCCTCCAGCGCACGCCCGCGCTCGAACCCGACCTCGTCGATATGGCCTGCGAGAGCTACTTCGTGTCGCTCAACTCGGACGGTGTCCCCGCGGGCTGATCGGCGCCGGATAGGATCCGTGCGATGACGCGTCCGCGGTTCCGCGACCTCGGGTTCGCCCTCGGCGTCCTGCGACCGGGCCCCCGCAACGCCATCACCGACGTGCCCGGCGTCCGGGTCGGACACTCGACCATCGTGCGCGGCGACGGGCGAGGCCTTCGATCGCGCGATTGCGACGCTCTGACCGCGCTACGTCCGGCACTACCGGCTCGGATCGACCGGAGTTGATACTTTCGCGAGGTGGCGGTCACATCTGAGCTCCGGCCGGCGCTCCCGACCGATACGGACATCGCGCACCTCGAGGTCGTCAAGGACGTCGTCGACGAGCTCATCGACCTCTCGCTGAACTACCGCCAGAGCGGGCACCCCGGCGGCTCGCGCTCGAAGGCCCACATCCTCCTGTCGCTGCTCCTCACCGGCGCGATGCGCTGGGACCTCTGGCGCCCGTGGCGCCGGTTCGGTGACCGGCTCATCCTCGCCGCGGGGCACACCGTGCCCCTCGTGTACGCGACGCTCGCGACGCTGAACGAGGTCGTGCGCATCGAGCGCGAGCGGCGCGGCGACGAGCGCCTCGCGTTCCCCTTCGACGGGCGCTTCGTGCTGGTGTGGGAGGATCTGCTCGGCCTGCGCCACAACAAGGGACTGCCCGGGCATGCCGAGATGGCCGGCAAGACGCTCCTCCTCAAGTGGAACACCGGCCCCTCCGGCCACGGCCTCCCGCCGTCGGTCGGCGAGGCCGTCGCCCTCCGCGCCGCGGGCCTCGACGAGGTGAAGGTCTTCGCCATCGAGGGCGAGGGCGGCCTGACCCCGGGCGCGAGCCACGAGGCGCGCAACTCGGCCTGGGGCCTCGGCCTCCGCAACCTCGTCTTCCTCGTCGACTGGAACGACTTCGGGATCGATGAGAACCCCATCTCGGGCGTCGTGCACGGCACGCCCGCGGAGTGGTTCACGTCGTACGGCTGGCGCGTGCTCGGAACGGAGCACGGCAGCGAGTGGCCGGACGTGACGCGCGTCGTGCTCGAGGCCGCGCGCGGCGACAACCCCGGCAATGTCCCGACGATGGCCTGGTTCCGGACGCGGAAAGGGCGTGGCTACCTGAAGTACGACTTCGCGTCCCACGGCACGCCGCACCCTCTGAACAGCCCGCCCTTCTGGCGTCTGCGGAAGGACTTCATGGCCAGGTACGGGGTCGAGTACGCGGGCGTGGACGCGCCGGCGCCGACGGACGCGAGCGCGCTGCGCGACCAGGCGCGGCACAACCTCGAGGTCGCGGTATCGGCGCTCCGCCGCCGCCCGGAGGCCGTGGCGGCGATCTGCGAGCGCCTCCGCGAGCGCGCGGCGAGCGTCCCCCAGGAGATCGCGTCGTTCCGCCTCGGCGGCGCGCGGTCGCGGATCCACACCGACGAGCGCGTCACGGACTTCGAGCGCTACCCGGCGGAGATGTGGGCCAAGCCGGGGGAGTCCAAGCCGAACCGGGCCGCCCTCGCGGCGTGGGGCGCGTGGGTGAACTCGTTCGCCCGCGCGGAGTACGGGCGCCCGCTCGTCATCGCCATGTCCGCTGACCTCGCGGAGTCGACGAACATCGCGGGGTTCGCGAAGGGCTTCGGCGGCGTCGAGGGCTGGGGCTGGTACCAGCGCGACACGAACCCCACCGGAACGCTCCTGCCCCAGCAGATCACCGAGTTCACGAACGCGGGGATCGCCTGCGGCATCGCCTCGGTCGACCTCGCGGAGGATCCGTTCCACGACTTCGACGGCTTCTGGGGCGCGTGCTCGACCTACGGCGCGTTCTCGTACCTCAAGTACGGCGAGATGCGGCTCTTCAGCCAGCTCGCGCAGGACTGCGAGCTGAAGGTGGGGAAGGTCATCTGGGTCGCCGGCCACTCGGGCCCCGAGACGGCGGACGACTCCCGGACGCACTTCGGCGTCTTCGAGACGGGTGTCACGCAGCTCTTCCCGGACGGCGCGGTCATCGACGTGCACCCCTGGGAGTACAACGAGGTCCCGGTCGTGCTCGGCGCGGCGCTGCGCCAGAAGGCGCCCATCGTCGCGCTCCACCTGACGCGCCCGCCGATCGCCATCCCCGACCGCGCCGCGCTCGGCATGCCGTCGCACTTCGCGGCCGCGCGCGGCGCGTACGTCATGCGCCCCTACCGCGGGGACCGGCCGAAGGGCGGCACCGTCTTCGTCCAGGGCACGTCGACCACGGCGAACCTCGTGAAGATCCTCCCCGAGCTCGACGCGCGCGGCCTCAACGTGAAGATCGTCGCGGCGATCAGCCCGCAGCTCCTCGCGCTGCAGGACGTGGCGTACCGGGACGCGGTCGCGAGCCTGGCCGACCGGGTGGACGCGATGGTCATCTCGAACCGCGCGCGCCGGGTCATGGGGGACTGGATCGCGACCCCTATCGTCGCCGAGTACTCGCTGACGTCGGACCAGGACGACCGCTGGCGCACCGGCGGCACCGTCGACGAGGTCATCGAGGAGGCACACCTCGCTCCGCACCACCTCCTCGCGGGTATCGAGCGCTTCGTGCGCGAGCGCGAGCAGCGCCTCGCGCGGCTCGGCTCGGCGGTCGCGGAGGCGCGCGGCTAGGCGACGTCCTGCCAGCGCAGCCCGAGCTTCCGCACGCGGTTCGCGATCGCGGGGTGGCTGTAGGACCAGATCTCTTCCCAGCGCGGCGGCTCCGGATCGGCGAGGTTCTGGTCGGCGAGACGGACGAGTGCGCGCGCCATCGCATCGCGTGAGGTGTGACGCGCGCCGAAGGCGTCGGCGGCGCTCTCGCGCCAGCGCGTGAAAGCCATGACCGCCGGGCGGCCGACCACAACGAGGACGGAGAGCGTGGCCGCCACGAGCGGGTAGGAGGCCGGGTCGGCGGTGCCGCCGACCGGCGCGGCGAGGCGGTCGACGATGAGCCGTATCACGATGAGCGCGGCGGCGCCGGCGGCGCCGAACGCGAGGACGTAGCGGAGCGGATCGCCGGTCACGTCGTGGCCGACCTCGTGGGCGACGACCGACTCGACCTCGTCGATGGGGAAGTGCTCGAGGAGCGTATCGCCGAGCGCGATCCGCTTCGTCGGTCCGACGCCGATGACCGCCGCGTTCGCAGCGGTCGTCTTCGCGCCCATGCCCCAGCGGTAGACGCCTGACACGCGGGCGCCCGCGCGCTCGGCGACGGCGCGAACGCGCTCGGCGACGGTCGCGTCGGCGAGCGGCTCGAAGCGGAAGAAGAGGGAGGCCAGCGCGGGGCCGAGGAGCGTCCCCAGGGCGGAGACGGCGAAGGCGCCGGCGATCGTCCACAGCGCCCACTCGGGGCGGAGGAGGATGAGGTACCACGCCGTCACGGGAACGTCGACAAGGGCGAGCGTGATGACGATCCTCTTGAGCTGGTCGACGAAGGCGCCGCCCCAGCTCTGGACGACGAGGCCCTCACGGCGGCCGCGCCTCCACGAGAGGTAGCTGGTCGGGAGCCCGACGGACCATTCGACCAGCGTGAAGGCGGCGACGACGACGTAGATGACGACGGCGTGGCTCGCCGTCGCGCCGGCGACCGTGTCGCGCAGGTCGACGCTCGTTCCCGCGAGGTAGAGGCCGACCATGACGGCTATGCCGAGCGTCGTCCCGGCGAGATCGAGCACGAGGCTGAACTTCCGGTACGAGCGCGCGCGCCGGAGCCGCTCGGGATCCATCCGCGGCCGCGCCTCGTGCTCGCTCACGTCGCGCCCGACGGCCGCGCCGCGACGTGCCCCCAGGTCACGGCGGCCGTGCCGAGAAAGAGCGTGTCGGTCCGCACGTCGACGATCCCCGCGGCGCGCCAGACCTCCTCCATCGCGTAGCGGTCGCAGAAGCCATCGATGGAGCGACCGAGGAATGCGCCGACGTCGTGCCACGTCGGCGAAACGAGCGCGCCGACCAGCGGGAGTCCGAGGCGCGTGTACAGCCACCAGCCGGCGCGCACGGGGAGCGCGTGCGGCCGATCGAATTCGAGCATGGTGAGGCGTCCGCCGGGTCGCACGACGCGCGCGAGCTCGCGCAGCGTCGCCACCGGATCGTCGACGTAGCGGAGAAGGTACGTGACGGTGAGGCCGTCGAAGGCCGCGTCGGGGAACGGGAGCCGCTCGGCGCGGCCAAGGACGAAAGCGATCCCGTCCGAGCGGCGGGCCGCGTCGATCATGCTCGGAACGAGGTCGATCCCGACGACGCGGCAGCCGCTGCGACGCAGCTCGCGCGCGACGAGGCCCGTCCCGGTCGCGACATCGAGGTACAGATCAGCTGCGCGCGGGGCGGCACGCCGCGCCAGGCGACGCCGCCATCCCGCTTCGAGGCCGAGGCTGAGCAGGGTGCTCGCGCGCTCGTAGTCGGGGCCCAGCGGAGGGAAGAGCACCTCCGGGCGAACGGTGGTCGGGATCATCTTCGGATGGTAAAAGACGCGCTCCGCCGCTCCGTAACGCAGCCCGAAGGGCCGCGCGCAGCGACGGCGGCAGGAGCGCGGCGGCGAGCGCGTCGTTCGGCCAGTACGCGGCCCCGGGCAGCTGCATGAGGAGAGCCGCCGTCCCGCCGAGGAGCACGAACGTCTCGCGGTCGACGCGGCGTGCGACCGGGTCGCGCCGCAGGAGCGCCACCGCCACGGTCTGAGTGGGGAATGGGGCCCTCGCCGGCCTTGTTACGATGGTTGCGCGCGCAACTTCCGCGCGCGGGAACAGAGGGGAACAGGACATGCCCGCCATCACCGTCGAGACGCCGCTCGCGCTGCCTTCCGTCCAGGTCGCCGAGGGATCGCCGGCGCGCTACCGGAAGGTCGAGCGCGTCATCGAGGCGGTCAAGACGTTCGAGGGGGAAGGCTTCCCCGTCCGACGCCCGTTCCCCGGCCTCGAGAGGGCCGTCGCCGACCCGTTCGTCCTCCTCGACGAGATGGGGGAGGTGCAGTACGCGCCGGGTGAGGCCAAGGGCGCTCCCGACCACCCGCACCGCGGGTTCGAGACCGTCACGTACATGATCGACGGCGAGTTCGTGCACCGCGACTCGAACGGCGGCGGCGGGGTGATCGCGAACGGTGACACGCAGTGGATGACGGCGGGCGCGGGGATCGTGCACTCGGAGATGCCCCCCGAGAAGCTCATCCGCGCCGGTGGCCTCTTCCACGGGGTCCAGCTATGGGTGAACCTGCCCGCGGCGCGGAAGTGGGAGAAGCCCCGGTATCAGGACATCCGCGCGTCCGCCGTCGCCCTCCTCCGCTCGGCCGACGGCGGCGCGCTCGTGCGCGTCATCGCCGGCGACCTCGGCGGGCACGGCGGCCCCGGCGTCACGTACACGCCGATCACGTACGCGCACGCGACGCTGCTCCCGGGCTCGCGTCTCGACGTGCCGTGGCGGCCTGACTTCAACGCTCTGGTCTACGCCCTCGGCGGATCCGGCTCCGTCGGCGTCGAGTCGATGCCGCTTGGCTCGGGGCAGCTCGCGGTCCTCGGCCCGGGCGACGCGCTCCGGGTCGAGGGGAGCGCGGAGCAGGACAGCCGTACGCCGACGTTCGACGTGCTCCTCCTCGGTGGCCGTCCCATCGGCGAGCCGGTAGTGCAGTACGGCCCGTTCGTCATGAACACGCGCGAGGAGATCCTGCAGGCGCTGGCGGACTATCAGGCGGGCAAGATGGGCTACATCCCGGCGACGCACTTCGGAGCGGGTCCCCGCTAGCGCGCAACGGGGCCGGCGTCACACCCGTACTGACCAGCGCCGCGCCGTCCGCCCATGGCCCCTCGTCTCTCTAAAGAACTACCGGCGGACGGACCGCGGCCGGTGCCCCGGACGGCCGTGCAGAGTGAACGTTCTCACTCCCAAAACGGGTACCTCCTGATACACCTACGGCGCGCGCCGGGCTTTCCCGCTGGGAGACCGGCCGGAGAAGGGGGGAGGTGAAGCGGTCGGGGGGCGTGACCGGCAAGCGAGGCCCTCCCGTCCTGATGCCCGGGGGCCGGCCCGCGACGCTCCCCCACGGAACCGGAACAGCAGCACAGCTGAGTTGATAGGGGGACGGAAGATGCGTACGAGACTCGCGCCTCGAAGCACGAGGGGTGTGCTGGCGGCCGCGCTCGTTGCGGCGACTGTCCTTGCCGCGTGTGGAGCGCCATCGTCGAGCGCCTCGGCTCCGCTCAAAGGGAAGACCATCCATCTGACGATCGCCGGTGGGGTCGGCGGCACGTTCGACCTCGAAGGCCGCGCGCTGGCGCCCTACCTGGCAAAGCAGCTCGGAGCGACGATCGACGTCGTCAACCTCCCCGGCGGCGGTGGCCTCAAGGGCTGGAACGCCGTCGCGCACGACAAGCCGGATGGTCTGAACATCGGCATCGGCTACATCCAGGGCATGATCGCGAACGTCTGGGAGAAGGTCCCGGGCCAGAACTTCGACGCGACGAAGCTGAGCTGGCTGGGCGGCTACGCCGGCAACCGCGGCCAGACCGCCAAGGTGCTGTTCGCGAACACGACGAAGCCGCCGTTCGACACCGCCGGCGACCTCATCAAGACTCAGACGAAGGTGACCGAGCTGGGCGCCGTCGGGGACGTCTCCGGTCCGCTGTTCTTCAAGGTCTACAAGGTGCCCTACCGCGATCTGACGTCGTACGCGGACGCGTCCGCCCAGAAGGTCGGCATGCTCCGCGGTGACGGCCAGCTCGACGTGAAGTTCTACCCCGGCTGGAGCTCGCTGGTCACCTCCGGCAAGCTCCATGTGCTGCTCGACTTCAGCATGCGCGACAGCTGGTCCGTGGACAGCAAGGTGCCGACGATCGGGGCCTTCATGAAGGCGCACCCCATCCCGGCCGAGGCGCAGACGGCGATGGAGGCGGACGCGGCCGCCCTGGACGCGGGAGCGGGCGTGTTCGCGCCCGCGGGCCTGCCCAAGGACGTGGCGGACGCGCTCTCGAGCGCGATCGCCGCCGCCTTCAAGGAGCAGGCATTCCAGGCGCAGGCGACCAAGAGCCACCTCTCGCCCTTCTATCTGGACTCCAGCGCGGAGCTCAAGGCGATCAACACGGCCCTCGACCCGAAGACGGTGACGATCATGCGGAAGTACGTTCCGCTCAGCAAGGGCGAGGCGTCGTGAGCACCATTCTCGACCGTTCCATCGCGTCCATCGCGCGTCCATGACCGCGCTCTTGGGGGGACTGGTCGGGGGGCTGGCGGCGCTCGCCAGCCCCCCCGCCGTGGCCCTTCTCCTCCTCGGCAGCGTCGTCGGGATCGTGTTCGGGGTCGTCCCCGGACTCGGCGGGATCGTCCTGCTCGTGGTGCTGCTGCCGTTCATCTACAACATGTCGCCGCTCCTCGGCCTCACGCTGCTGCTCGGCGCGCACTCGGCCATCTACTACGCCGCCTCCACGACCGCCATCCTCCTCAACACTCCGGGCGCGGCGGAGTCCGCGGCCACCTGCATCGACGGCTACGCGATGACCCGCAAGGGACAGGCGGCGCGTGCCCTCGGCATCTCCGCCGCGGCGACCACCTTCGGCGGATGGTTCGGAGCGATCGTCCTCGTCGCCGCGATCCCGCTGATGCTGTTCTTCGTCACCCTCTTCCACCCGCCGGAGTACTTCTTCCTCGTGATCCTCGCGGTCGTGCTCATCGGCCAGCTGCAATCGGGCTCGGTCACGAAGGGCATCCTGTCCGGAGCCTTCGGGTTCATGATCTCCTTCGTCGGCGACGCGCCCAGCACGGGCACGACCCGCTTCACCTTCGGAAATCTCTCGCTCTACGACGGCTTCTCCATCGCCGTGGTCGCCATCGGCCTCTTCGCCGTCAGTCAGATGTTCATCCTCTTCGGCAGCGAGCGGCACCTCTCGAGCGTCAAGGCCGGCACGGTCTCGTACCGGAACTGGGATCAAGTGCTCCAGGGCATCCAGGACGTCGCGGTGAACCGCTGGCTCGTCGTCCGCTCGGCCGCCATCGGCGTGCTCTGCGGCGTGATCCCGGGCATCGGGTCGACCGCCGCGAACTTCATCAGCTACGGGCAGGCCATCCGCACCTCGAAGCACCCGGAGCTTTTCGGCACCGGAACGCCCGAAGGCATCATCGCTCCCGAGGGCTCGTCGATCTCGAAGGAGGCGGGTGCTCTGATCCCCACCGTGGCCCTGGGCGTGCCGAACGGCCCGGCCATGGCGGTGCTCCTCAGCGCCTTCGCGATCCTCGGGATCGAGCCGGGCCCCACGATGCTGACCACCCACCTGACCTTGGTGTTCTCGCTGGTCTGGGTGCTGGCCATCTCGAGCCTGCTCGCGAGCGTCATGGGCTTGGCGCTCGCGCCCGTGCTGGCGAAGATCAGCACGATCCCGGGGCGCGTGCTCGTTCCATTCATCTTCGTCCTCACCATGATCGGCGCGTACGCGAGCACGACCGACATGGTCCAAGTGCTGGCGCTGGTCGCCTTCGGCGTGATCGGCCTGACGATGAAGCGCTACGGGTACTCGCTTCCCGCCGCCATCGTCGGCCTGGTGCTCGGCTCGACGGCCGAGAACAACGTGATCTTGACGCAGCGGCTGTTCGGCTGGAGCTTCCTCGAGCGCCCGGTCACCGACATCCTCATCCTCGCCATCCTCGGCATCGTCATCAGCGGCGTGGTCAGCTCGCGCCGCGCGCGCCGCGGCACGTCCAGAACGGCCGAGAAGGACGAGAACGCGCCGATCGGGCGCGGCGAGCTCGTCGTGGACGTCATCTGGGTCGCGCTCGCCGCCGGTTATGTCGCGCTGGCGGTCGGCTATCCGCCGCCGTCGAACGTCGGGCCGACCCTCATCGGCGGCGCCGCGCTGGTCATCGCGGTCGTCCAGCTGATCGGCGGCTTCGTGCCGTCACTACGCCGCGTCACCCATGGCTCGGGCCGAATGATGTTCGCGCCGGTGCAGGTGCCGCTGGGCGAAGAGGCGCCGATCCAGGCCGCGATGGCGGAGGACATCCCGGCGCAGGTCCCGGCGGCCGCGGCCCGCACGCTCGGGGAGGCGAGCGATCAGCACGAGCAGTGGGTCGCGGTGGCCATCGCGCTCGCTCTGTACGCGGGCATCTATCTCTTCGGGTACTTCATCGCCCTGCCCGCGTTCATGCTGCTGTACTTCCTGTTCGTCCACCGCCAGGGCTGGGCGATGGCCGTCGTCTCGGCCGCGGCGATCGGCGCGCTCGCCTACGGCGTGGTCGCGCTCCTGCTCGGCGTCAACTTCCCGACGGGGCTCGTGCCGGCCCTGCTCGGCGCGTGAAGGCGGCGCGGGGCTGTCGCTCGGCCGCCTTCGCGGAGATATCCGCGACGCCCTCGTCGTCGGACTGGGGCGTCCTACAGCTTCGGGACGATCCCGAGCTGCTGCATCTGGCCGAGCGTGTCGTACGAGGCGTAGATCTCGACGATCTTCCCGTTCCGCACACGGAAGGTGTCCAGGCCGCGCACCTTGAAGGCCTCACCGTTCGGCAGCAGGCCCATGAGCGTGCTTTGGAAGGTGCCGCTCATCGTGTAGCGCGTGCAGACGACCTCGCCCTCGCGGACCTCCTCCTCGATGTCGAAGTGGAGGTCCGGGAACGCTTCGCGGGTCTGCTGCGCGAAGTGCTGGAACTCCCGACGCCCGTTGAGCGTCGTCCCGATCGCGGTGTGGAACACGACGTCATGGTCGAGGATCTCGTCCGCGGCGCCCAGGTCGCCGCGGACCATGACGTCCTCGAAGCAGCGTCGAACGATGGCCTTCGTGTCGTCGTTCACCGCGGGGCACTGTAGCGGCGCTCTCCGATCGGTGCAGACGCGCCCTGACCTAGACGCCGTGACCGCGGCACGTGGCCGTGCTCGCTCCCCCGCGGCGGAGACCGTCGACGAGTACCTCAGGAGCGTCGATCCCGCGTTCCGGCAGCTGCTCCAGCGGGTCCGCAGGACGGTCCGCTCGGCCGCGCCGAAGGTGACCGAGAGCATCAGCTACGGGATCCCCACCTTCAGGCAGGATGGCAAGAGGCTCATCTATCTCAGTGCGGCGAGCCGACACTGCGCGGTCCATATGATCGGCGCGGCACATCTCGCGGAGGCGAAGCGCCGTGGCTTCGCTGTCGGCCGCGGATCGATCCGGTTCACGCCGGATAGACCGCTTCCCGAAGACCTGCTCAAGCGGATCGTGATGGCGCGCCTCGCCGAGATCGCGGCCGGCGCGCGGCGGTACTAGCCGCGCGCTCCCTCGCTCACGGTCGCGGAGCGAGCTCCGCTGCCACCGGGATGACCGCGCGGCCCATGATCTCGATCGGCGTGATCCGATCGACCCCGGCGACCCACCCGAAGACGGTCTCGATCCCCCGCTGCCAGCGATGAGGGTCGATGGACGTTCGTTCACGTTCTCGGTCGCTTCATGAAAGGGATGAGCATCGGGACCTCACGGCAGTACCGTACGTATGGGTCGCCGAAGATCGCTCGCAGCTCGGTCTCCTCGAACGGGATCTGCACTAGCACGAACCAGAGCACGACGCACCCGACCCCGAACAGCGAGGACGTGCTGTTCGTGACGAGCGCGCATCCCAGGAAGATGAGCGTGGCCGCCAGATAGAGCGGATGCCGGACATACTTCTGGGGCCCGTTCACGATCAGCGGCTCGGTCCGCCCTTCGAGGCTCGCGATCTGAGCACGGCTGAGCATCTTCACGAACGTGACGTACGTCGACACGATCATCGTGGCCGGGCTGCGGTATCGGAATAGCCACAGGCCGAGCGCCGCTCCCGCGGCGAGCGCGATCCACCCGAGCAGCCTCACGGCCGGCGGCAGAGCGAGGGTCGTCGGTGCGCCAAGGAGGCGCGCGGCCACAGAGCCGAGCCAGAAGAGGACGGAGACAAGGGCGACGATGACCCCGCCGGCGACCAGCGCTGCCTTCGCGACCGATCGCGTACCGACGCGCTCCTGCTTCGCCACCGTCCTGCCTCCCTGACCGTTCCGGACGCTGGATCTTACGCGTTACCGCCAGCCGTCAGATCTTGGTCAGCCTCAGATCGAAGCCGAGGAGCTCTCCTCCTTCGGTGGCGGCCGCGTGCGCTACGCCCGCGACGTCCCGCCGCTCACACCCTTCGGCAAGGGGCCGAGGAGACCGAGGGGTGACGCCCGGCGGTCGACCGACCGCGGGAGATCAGCTGATGGTCCGGAGCGCCGGCCACATCACGGGCCACGGAGCACGGAGGCCCGTACAGACGGACACGTTCTTCCCCTGCTCGCCGTTCCGGATGCCGAGGCCGTTATCGATCGTCGCGACCTCGCGACAGCCGACGAAGTACGGACTCCAGTCGACCGGGCGCCAGTCGCCGACGTGAACGACCAGCGTGCGGTCGGCGGACGGCGGCCCCCAGTACCAGAAGGAGTTGTGGCCCGAGTACACCGGCGGCAGCTCCGTGCCGAGCAGGATCAGCGCGCTCGCCTCGCTGTAGCTGTTCGTGAGGATCACGGCATGCGCGAGCTCGGCCGGGGGAAGCGATCCGACCACTCCATCGACCGTGGCGACGAGCTGTGGCCAGCCGATCTCGTTGGCCGTGTCGGGCACCGCCGATGGGAGCGACGTCTTCGCGTACGTTGCCAGGGGCAAGATCGGCAGGGTCAGGTACGCGATGAGCGCGCCGGACATCAGCGCCGCCGCGGCGAAGGCGCTCGCCTTCAGGCGGAGGTGGCCGCGGGCCGACCAGCGGTCGACGAGCAGCGCTCCCGCAGCCATGAACACGGGCGCGCTGCCGATGGCGTAGTAGGCCTTCCCGCCGCTGACGAGGACGAGACCGAGCGCGGCGAGGCCCGCGACCCCGATCGCGCGCCACGGCCTCGCTTCCGCAGCGAGCAGGATCCAGATCAGTCCAGCGACGCTGACCGGGAAGAGGAGCGGTCCACTGAAGAGCCAAAGCAACGGGACGACCTGCGCGCGGTCCGTTCCCGCGTACGAGGCGATCGCGTGCGCCATCGCGAGCTGAGGCCAGCCATTCGTCGCCTGCCAGACGAGGTTCGGTGCCCAGATCAGAAGCGCGATCCCCATCGCCGACCACGGCCAGGGCGAGCGGACCACATCCCATCGCCGAGCGAGCACGAGCCCGATGGCGAGCCCGGCACCGAGGAAGAGGAGCGTGTCCTTGTTCTCGAGCCCGATGCCGGCGGTGACGCCCACCGCCGACCACAGACGTCGATCTCCGCCGGCGAGGATCGTGACCAGCAGCCAGAGGATGAGCGCCCAGGCGAGGAGATCGAGGTCGGTCGTCGTGTCGAGGTGACCGGCGCCGAGATATCCCGAGACGCCGGCGGTGACCGCGGCGAGGACCTGCGCCCGCCGCGAGCCGCCGAGGGCCGCCGCGATGAGCGCGACCAGGACCACGACGAGCGCCATCTCGAGCGCCGGCAGGATGCGCACCGCCGTCGGCGAGACGCCGAGCAGCGCTACCGACGCCGCGGAGAGCAGCGGGGTCAGCGGCGGCTGGTCGACGTAACCGAATGCCGGGTGTCGACCCGCGACGACGTAGTACATCTCGTCTCCGTGGAATCCGTACGCGCCGGAGACCGCGAGCAGTCCGGCGAACATGAGGCCGGCGATCGCGATCACCGCCCCCGGGATGCCGCTTCGTGCGCTCACATCGACCCGGACGGTACTGCGACTGAGCGTCGCGGCGTTTGGATACCCTGAGTGGCGCCCGAGGAGTCTTCGCTTCGACGCTCCGGCGGCTCGGAACGAAGGCGCTTCAGGCAGCGTTAGTGTGAGGATCGGAGGGGATCGGCGGTGGGTCCGCATCGGACGTTCGGCATCCTTCCCGTGGGATGGTTCTACCGGGAGCGGAGGGCCACGAGCCTGGGGAGAGGTCTGTCTCGCTTCTGGGCCGCATGGGCATCGCTCGGCCTGCCGCCGTATCGGCAGGTGCAGCTCGAAGTGAAGGGGAGAAGGACGGGTCGCCCGCACCGCCTCGCGCTCGTCGTCGCGAGATACCAGGGACAGGAGCATCTGGTGTCGATGCTCGGCGAGGGCGAATGGGTCAAGAACGTGCGTGCCGCCGGATGTGAGGCGTTCATCGTCAGCGGCCGGCGGCGCAAGGTGAGCCTCCAGGAGGTGCCCGTCGCCGAGCGGGCGCCGGTCATCCAGGAATTCCTCCGCCGCGCGCCGGGGGGGCGGCCGCACCTCGGTCTGGGCGCGAACGCGACGCTCGCGGAGTGCGAAGGTGTCGCCTCGACCACTCCCGTGTTCCGCGTGGTCAGAGAAATACACTCGCGGCGTGAGTGAGATCGATCGTGGGGTCGTCCGCTACGTCGCGGATCTCGCGCGGATCGCGCTGACCGACGAGGAGGTCGACCGCTTCACCGCGCAGCTGAGCGTCGTCCTCGACGCGGTCGGGAAGCTGCGCGAGGTCGACACCGAGCGCGTCCCGCCGACCGCGTCGGTCCTCCCGCTGCAGAACGTCCTTCGCGAGGACGAGGTCCGCGAGGGCCTGACCGTCGAGCAGGCGATGCGCAACGCTCCCTCGCGCGACGGCGACCTCTTCCGGGTGCAGACCGTCATCGAGGAGCGGCCGCCGAGTGGCTGAGGCCGGGACCGTCCGCGAGCTCGCGAGCGCGCTGCGCGCGCGCTCGACGAGCGCCGTCGAGCTCGCCCGCGACGCGATCGCGCGCGCGAAGGCGGACCCGTACAACGCATGGCTCCTCGTCGCCGAGGAGCACGCCCTCGCGCTGGCGCAGGCCGCGGACGAGCGCATCGCCGCGGGCGACCCGGCGCTACTGTGCGGCATCCCGTGGGCGTGCAAGGACATCATCGGGACCAAGGACGTCGAGACGACCGCGGGGTCGCGCATCCTCGATGGCTACGTGCCGCCGTACTCCGCGACGGTCGTCGAGAGGCTCGACCGCGAGGGCGCGGTCATGATCGGCAAGACGAACCTCGATGAGTTCGCGATGGGCTCGTCGAACGAGAACTCCGCTTTCGGGCCGGCCCACAACCCGTGGGATCCCGCGCGTGTCCCCGGCGGGTCGTCGGGGGGCAGCGCGGTGTCGGTCGCGGCAGGCGAGGTGACGTTCGCGCTCGGCACCGACACGGGCGGCTCGATCCGCCAGCCGGGCGCCCTCACCGGGATCGTGGGGATGAAGCCGACGTACGGGCGCGTCTCGCGCTACGGAGTCGTCGCATTCGCCTCCTCGCTCGATCAGGTCGGTCCCTTCGCGCGGGCGGTCGAGGACGCGGCGATCGTGTGCCAGGCCCTCTTCGGCCTGGATCCCTCCGACGCGACGACGATGCCGCTCCCGGCCGAGGATCTGCGCCGGGACCTCGAGCGCGGCGTCAAGGGCATGCGCCTCGGGGTCCCGAAGGAGTACTTCATCCGAGGCATCGAGCCGGGGGTCGAGCGGGCGGTGCGCGCCGCGATCCGCGACCTCGAGTCGCAGGGGGCGTCCATCGAGGAGGTCTCGCTGCCCTCGACGGACAGCGCCCTCGGCGTCTACTACATCATCCAACCGGCGGAGGCTTCGGCGAACCTCGCGCGCTACGACGGCGTGCGGTTCGGTCTGCGCGTCGAGGGACCCGACCTGGTGGAGACGTACAAGCGGACGCGGGGCGCAGGTTTCGGGGCCGAGGTGAAGCGGCGCATGATCCTGGGGACGTACGCGCTGTCGACCGGCTACTACGACGCGTACTACGTGAAGGCCCAGAAGGTCCGGACGCTCATCAAGGAGGAGTTCGAGCGCGTCTTCGCGAAGGTCGACGCTCTCGTGACGCCGACGTCTCCGAGCATCGCGTTCGGCATCGGCGCGAAGGTGAACGACCCGCTGCAGATGTACCTCAACGACGTGTTCACCCTGCCGGTGAACATCGCGGGGCTGCCGGGGATCTCGATCCCGTGCGGGCTCAGCGAGGGGCTGCCGGTCGGCCTGCAGGTGATCGCCGGCTACTTCCAGGAGGCGACGCTGTTCCGCGTCGCCGCCGCCTACGAGCGGGCGACGGACCACCACACGCTGCGACCAAGTACGCTCCGGAAGTCCTAGGCGCGACCGTGGAGCTTCGAAGCGAAGACCCCTCATCCCTCCGATATGGCTCGGGAGGTACGAGATGACCATCGCGAATAGGTCGCTGACGAACGAACGCGTCAGGAAGATCCCGGCGAGCGGGATCCGCCGCTTCTTCGACATGGTGTCGGGGGTCGAGGGCTCGATCTCCCTCGGCGTCGGCGAGCCCGACTTCGTGACGCCGGACCGCTTCCGCCAGGCGGCGATCCGCTCGATCGACGAGGGACACACGCACTACACGTCCAACTACGGCATCCGCGAGCTGCGCGACGCGATCGCGCGGCACACGGAGCGGCTGCGGGGCCTGCGCTACGACGCGGCGACCGAGATCCTCGTCACGGTCGGCGTGTCCGAGGCGGTCGACCTCGCGCTCCGCGCCACGCTCAACGAGGGCGACGAGGTCATCATCGCCGATCCCTCCTACGTCGCGTACGTGCCGGGGATCGTCCTCGCGGGCGGCGTGCCCGTTCCGGTCGCGACGGACGAAGCGAACGAGTTCCGCCTCCTCCCGCGCGACGTGGAGCGGGCCATCACGCCCCGGACGCGCGCTATCCTCCTCGGCTTCCCGAACAACCCGACGGGCGGGGTCCTCACCGCCGCCGACGTCGCCGGCATCGCGACGGTTGCGCGTGACCACGACCTGCTCGTCTATTCCGACGAGATCTACGACCGGCTCGTGTACGGGACGGAGCACCGTTCGATCGTCGCGGAGCCCGGGATGAAGGAGAGGAGCGTCTACCTCGCGGGCTTCTCGAAGTCGTACGCCATGACCGGGTGGCGCGTCGGCTACGCCTGCGCGCCGGCCGAGGTCATCGAGCAGATGATGAAGATCCATCAGTACGCCGTCATGTGCGTTCCGACGGCGGCTCAGTACGCGGCGATCGAAGCGCTCCGCAGCGGCGAGCCCGAGGTCCAGCGCATGGTCGCGGAGTACGACCGCCGGCGCAAGCGGATGTGGGAGCGCTTCAACGGAATGGGCCTGCCGGCCT
Source organism: Chloroflexota bacterium (assembly GCA_021787445.1). Classification (GTDB taxonomy): domain Bacteria; phylum Chloroflexota; class Limnocylindria; order P2-11E; family P2-11E; genus JACPOT01. The sequence goes on from JAJYLV010000002.1 coordinate 87,406, forward strand.
TCGAGCCGCGTGGCGCTTTCTATTGCTTCCCGAACATCACGTCGACCGGTCTGGGCGACGAGGAGTTCGCCGCGCGTCTCTTCCGGGAGGAGAAGGTGGTCGTCGTTCCCGGATCGGCTTTCGGCGAGCGGGGCACAGGCCACGTCCGCGCCTGCTACGCGACGTCGATGGAGAGGATCGACGAGGCGTGCGACCGCATCGAGCGCTTCGTGAAGAGGATCCGCTGATCGACGAGAGCTGGGAGAGCGAGTTCGAGCGGAAGCTGCGCGGAGGGGATGTGCTCGGCGCCTCCGACGTCCTGCGCAAAAGGGGGAAGGAGGGCTGGGTCCGGAAGGCGGAGCATGAGCGCGCGGCGCGGATCCTCGACGCGGTCGCTCCGGCGCCCATCGTGCGCCGCGACTGGGCCACCCGGCTCCTCGCGCACCCGCGCCGGGTGGACAAGGAGCTTGCGGTCACCATCCTGCTGCCGCTCGTGCGGACACATCGCGCGGACTGCGAGCGCGCGGCGGAGCGCCTCCGGACGGAGACCGACCCCGCGGTGAAGCGAGCGCAGCAGCGCCTCGTCCGCGCTCTCGCCGCGGCACGGCCGGCGGAGCTCTGATGGGAACGCACTTCCACGATCAGCCACCGGAGCACTGGGCGCCCCCCGTCTCGCTCGACCCGACGCCGGTGTGGAAGCAGTACATCGTCATCGGCGTCCTGCTCGTGGTCGCGCTCGTCGTCATCGCGGTCGTGTCGGTGCCCGCGGTGATGCCGACGGTCGCCGCGCCGCCGGCCGTCGTGCCGGGCGGCCGTGCTGTCCTCCCGCGCGACTGGATCCCGCCCGTCGCGGGGTATCCCCACTACGTGGGGGCGCCGCTCCTCGACGACGCGCACGCGCTGTGGCTCGTGCAGCCGACGGCAGGCACCGTCCTAGCGGTCCGCGCGCGCTGGGCTCCGAGCGCCGGCGCTCCCGAGTGCGCGGTGGCCGCGTTCCCGAGCGGGATCGCCGACACCAGCGCGCCCATCGACCGCCGGCCGTTCTTCCGGGCCTGCCCGGCGCAGGGCTGGCTCTTCGGCCCCAGCGGCGAGCCGATCCACGCTCCACGCTCGCTGGCTCGATATCTTGTGTCCGTGACGACGGACCGCGTCATCGTGAACATCAGCGACGAGATACCCAGCTCCGTGTGGACGCCGGCGCCGAGCGCGTCGCCGAGGGGGACGCCGTGAGCGTCGCGATGGGGCGCGCCTACGAGATCGTCATCGGGATCGAGACGCACGTCGAGCTGGGGACGCTGTCGAAGATGTTCTGCGGGTGCTCGGCGCGCTGGTTCGGCATGCCGCCGAACACGCTTGTGTGCCCGGTGTGCCTGGGCCTCCCCGGCGCCCTGCCCGTCCCGAACCGGCGCGCGATCGAGCTCGCGATGACGGCGGGCCTCGCGCTCCACTGCGAGGTTCCCGAGCACACGAAGTTCGACCGCAAGAACTACATGTACCCGGACCTCCCCAAGGGCTACCAGATCTCGCAGTACGACCTGCCGCTCAACGTGAAGGGCTGGCTGGAGATCCCCGCGGACGGCGGCGGCACGAAGCGGGTCGGGATCATCCGCGCCCACCTCGAGGAGGACACCGGAAAGCTTCTCCACGGGCAGGGCTACTCGCTCGTCGACTTCAACCGCTCCGGCGTCCCCCTGCTCGAGATCGTGAGCGCGCCCGACATGAGCTCGGTGACCGAGGCGCTCGCCTACGCCGAGGCGCTGCGCGAGATCGTCATCCATGCCGGCGTGTCCGAGTTCCGGCTCGAGGAGGGGGCCGCGCGCTTCGACACCAACGTCTCGATCCGCTTCCGTGAGGGCGGCGAGGTGCGCTGGCCGCCGCAGAGCGAGATCAAGAACCTCAACAGCCTGCGCGCCGTCGAGCAGGCGGCGACCTTCGAGGCGCAGCGCCTCTGGGACGACTGGCACGCGGGGGGCGAGATCCGCTCGCGCAGGGCGAAGATCACCGTCGGGTGGAGCCCCGAGACCGGGCGCACGTTCCTGCAGCGGCGCAAGGAGGAGGCCGAGGACTACCGCTACTTCCCCGAGCCGGACCTCGTCGCGCTCGCGCCGTCGCGGGAGACGGTCGCCACGATCCGATCGTCGCTGCCGGAGATGCCGAGCGAGCGCCGGGCGCGGCTAGCGTCGCAGCACGGCCTCTCCGACTACGACGCGCGCATCCTCGTCTCCGATCCCGCGCTCGCGGCTCTCTTCGAGGACGCGGTGGGCCTGGGGGCCGATCCGAAGGTGACGGCCAACTGGATCGGCGGCGAGACCCTCCGCCTCCTCCGCGAGCGCTCGGTGCGCGCGGCGGAGATCCCCTTCACCGCCGCGCAGCTCGCCCAGCTCGTCGGGCTCATCACGACGCGCGAGATCAGCGCGACGATCGCGAAGGACGTCTTCGCCGAGATGTGGGCGAGCCGCACGGACCCCGCGGCCATCGTCGAGGAGAAGGGGCTGCGTCAGGTGTCCGACGAGGGCGCGCTCGGAGCCGTCGTCGACCAGGTGCTCGCGGCGCAGGCGAAGGCGGCGACCGACTACCGCGGCGGCAACAAGCGCGCGCTCGAGGCGCTCTTCGGCGCGGTCATGGGGCGCACGAAGGGGAAGGCCGACCCGCGCGTCGTGCGCCGGCTGCTCACGGAGAAGCTCGGCTAGCGCGACCACTGGCGCGCGAACTTCCGCCCGCTCGCGTCGAGGTCGGTCAGCGCGCGGTCCACGTCGGCTGTCACCCCGTGACGACTGAAGTACGCGGCCAGCGACGCGACGTCGCGGCGGAGCAGGTCGAGCGCGGCGGGGTGCGTCACCGCGTCGAACGTCTGCGACAGGTCGATGACGACCGCGCGCTCCCGCCACCACGGCACGTTGTAGCCGACGATCCGCGACGGCATGCCGCGCGCATGGGTGGCGTCAACAGGGACGGCTGATCAGGGGATCGTCGGCGGGATCCCCAGCGACTCCCAGAGGTAGAGCGACGCGATCGTGCGATAGGGTCGCCACGGCTCCGCCAGCGACTCGAGCTTCGCCGCATCCGGGAGCGGGATGCGATAGGCGCGCTCCACCGCGCGGCGCAGGCCCAGATCGCCGACCGGGAGGACGTCGGGGCGGCGCAGGTGGAACATGAGGAACATGTCGGCCGTCCAGCGGCCGAGCCCCTTCACCTCGGTGATCGCGTCGCGCACGCCCTCGTCGTCGAGCCGCCGGATCCGGCGCGCATCGAGCGTCCCGTCCCGGAAGCGCCGCGCCAGATCGCGCGTGTACGCGATCTTCGTCCCCGACAGGCCGCACCTCCGCAGGGTCGTCTCCCGCATCCGCAGCAGCTCCTGCGGCGTCGGCGACGAGCCCCCGTTGGCATCGACGACGCGCCCGAAGATCGCGCGCGCGGCGTGTACCGAGAGCTGCTGGCCGACGATAGAGCGCAGGAGCGACCCGAACGCTTCCTTCGGCCGCCCGCGCGTCCACTGCCCGACGCCGAGCGGTCCGACGCTGTCGATGACCCCGCGCAGTACCGCGTCACGCCGGCGCAGGTGGGACACGGGAAGGCGCTGACGCCAGGTCCGCGCCGACGCCTCAGTCGATGAGCTCGTAGCCGGGGAGGGTAAGGAACTCGACGAAGTCCTTCGAGAGGGCGACGTGCTCGAAGAGCCTCGCCGCCTCGTCGTACCGGCCGGTGCGGTAGAGCTGGTCGCCGACGGCGGCGCGGATCTTCTCCAGCTCCTCCGCCTCGACCTTCTTGACGAGCTCCGGTGTGATGGCGGGTCCGCCCGTGATGCTCGCGCCGTTGTGCACCCACTGCCAGACCTGCGAGCGCGCGATCTCGCTCGTCGCGGCGTCCTCCATGAGGTTGTTGATCGCCGCCGCGCCGGTCCCGCGCAGCCACGACGCGATGTACTGGATCCCGACGCTCACGTTGTTGCGCACGCCCTGGTCGGTGATCGTGCCGCCGGGAACGCGGATGTCGCCGAGCTGCGCGGCGGAGACGTGGACGTCCGGCCGCTGCTTGTCGAGCTGGTTGCGCTTCGTCCCGAGGACGCGGTCGAACTCGGCCATCGCCGTCGCGACGAGGTCGGGGTGCGCGACCCACGTCCCGTCGAAGCCGTCGGTCGCCTCGCGCACCTTGTCCTCGCGCACCTTCGCGAGCGCCTGCTCGTTCACGACCGGGTCGCGGCGCGACGGGATGTACGCCGCCATGCCGCCGAGGGCGAGAGCGCCCCGGCGGTGGCACGTCTTCACGAGGAGCTCGGTGTACGCGCGCATGAAGGGGACGGTCATCGTCACCTGGATGCGGTCGGGGAGGAGACAGTCGGAGCGCTGATCGAACTTCTTGATGACGCTGAAGATGTAGTCCCAGCGGCCGGCGTTGAGGCCACCGGAGTGGTCGCGGAGCTCGTAGAGGATCTCGTCCATCTCGAGCGCCGCCGTCACGACCTCGATGAGCACCGTCGCCTTGATCGTGCCGCGCGGGACGCCGAGCGCGTCCTGCGCGAAGCTGAAGACGTCGTTCCACAGGCGCGCCTCGAGATGGCTCTCCGTCTTCGCGAGGTAGAAGTACGGGGCGGTGCCGCGGTCGAGGAGGCGCCGCGCGTTGTGGAAGAAGTACAGGCCGAAGTCCATGAAGGCGCCCGCGATCGGCTTGCCGTCGACGAGGAGGTGCTTCTCGGGAAGATGCCACCCGCGCGGCCGCACGACGAGGGTCGCCGTCTCCGTGTCGAGGGCGTACCTCTTGCCCTTGTCCTCGAACGTGATCGTCCGCTCGATCGCGTCGATGAGGTTGCCCTGGCCGGAGACCATGTTCTCCCACGTCGGCGTGTTGGCGTCCTCGAAGTCCGCCATGTACACCGACGCACCGGAGTTGAGCGCGTTGATGACCATCTTCCGGTCCGTCGGCCCGGTGATCTCGACCTTGCGGACCTCGAGGTCCTTCGGGACCGGCGCCACGGACCACTCGCTCGAGCGCACCTTCGCGGTCTCGGGCAGGAAGTCGAGCGTTCCGCCCGCCTTGAGCGCCTTCCAGCGCTGCTGCCGTGCGGCGAGGAGCTCATTCCGGCGCGTCCCGAATTCCCGCTGCAGCCGCTCGACGAACGCGAGCGCGTCCTCCGTGAGGACGCGGTCGGCGTCGGTCACGCGCGCGCCGCGGACGTCGATCGCGGTAGTGGCCATGGGTGATCCGTATCCTACAAAGCGAATGACGCCGGAACGCACCGGTTCCGCATGGCGCAAGGTCGCGGCCCGATGAGCGGCGCGCTCCTCGGCGGGACGACGTTCGCAGCGGTCGGTCTCCTCTTCCTGTTGACGGCGATACGCGTGTTCACGTCCACGCTCTATCAGTCGCTCTTCGGCGCCGTTCCGAACGACACGGTCGGCGCGATCGCGCTGGGCGTCTTCGCCGCGTCGATCCTCGCCGTCGTCGCGGCGTGGCGCCTCGGTCCGCGCGGTTCGGTCGCGCTCTCGGGCACGCTCCTCGCCGGCGGGACGCTGCTGGCGACGGCGTCGCACTCCGACCGCGCGGTGATCGTCCTCGCCGCGGTCGCGGTCATCGGCGGGACGTGGTGGGTCGCGCTGGTGCAGAGCGCACGCGGGCCATCGGGCACGTCGCCGTTCGTGATCGCCCTTCCGCTCGCCCTCGTCCTCGATCTCGCGCTGCGCGCCGCCTTCCGGACGGAGATGGTCGTCGAGCTCACGCCGGCCGTCGCGCTCCTCCTCGCCGCCGTCGCGACGCTCGTATTCCTCGCGGCCGGCCTGGCCTGGGCGAGCGGCGAGCGGCAGTGGACGTCGCCGGGAGGGCGCGGAGCGATCGCGCTGTTCGCGATCCCGGCGCTCCTGCTCCTGTCGGAGCTCGTCGGCGCGGACCCGGGCGAAGCGGCGGGCGCGGGTGGTCTCGACCGCGGGCCGCAGCCCGCGGGCACGTGGTACGTCGTCGCCGCCCTGCTCGGTCTCGGCATGACGACGGGCGCGCTCCTCCTCGCCCGGCGCCGGCCACCGCCGCGCTTCAGCGCGCTCATCCTCGTCTTCGCGGGGTCATTGCTGCTCTGGTCACATCTGCCGGTCGCCGCGACGATCGGGGCGGCGATCGTCGCGGTCGGCACGTTCGCCGGGGCGTCGATCCTCGCGGACACCGCGGCGCGGCCCGCCCGCGGCCCGGCCGTCGGCGCGGTCGCGCTCGCTCTCGGGTGGGTCGCCTTCGTCGCGATCGCGTTCGTCTACTACGCGTACTACGCGCCGGGCGCCGTATCGTTCGTGGCCGTCGCCATCGTGGTCGTCGGTCTCCTTGCGGCCGTCCCGCTTCCGACGCCGCGCTTCGGGATCCCGGGCATCGTCATCGTCGGGCTTCTCGGGATCGCCGTCCCCAGCGTTGCCCTCCTCACGCCGCCGAGCGTCTCCCGCGCCGAGCCGCGCTCGGCGTTCCGCCTGATGACGTACAACGTCCATCAGGGGTTCGACCTCGGGAACACGCCCTCCGTGGAGAGGCTCGCCGACGTCATCGCCGCCGAGGATCCCGACGTCGTCGTCCTGGAGGAGGTCGTCCGCGGCTGGATGATCGACGACCAGCATGACGTCCTCACGATCCTGTCCGAGCGTCTCGGGATGCCCTACGTGTTCGGCCCGGAGATCGGGGATGCCTTCGGCGACGCCATCCTGTCGCGGCTGCCGATGACCGACGTCACGGTGATCCACTTCCCGCGCGAGCCCGAGATCAAGCACCAGCCGCGGGGCGCGATCCTCCTGACGGTCGGCGGGGTCCGCCTCATCGGCACGCACCTCGACGAGTTCGACAGCGCGACCGAGATCCGCCAGCGGCAGGTCGCGACGATCCTCGCGGCCTGGCATGGGACGCGGCCGGCGATCGTCGCCGGCGACCTGAACGCGCGGCCCGGCGCGGCAGAGCTCCAGCTCCTCGCCGACGCAGGCTTCCGCGACCTCGCGAAGGACGACGGCGCCGACCAGCCGACGTTCCCCTCCGACCATCCGACGGAGCGGATCGACTACGTGTGGGGCATCGGCGTCGTGGGGTCGCAAGCGCACACAGTGGCGTCGACCGCGTCGGATCACCGCGCCGTCGTGATCAACGTCACGCGCTCGCCCTAGTCGGCGAAGGACCGCTCCGGCGGCCCCCTTCGTCGATGGTCGCGCCATGGAGCGTGACGATCGTGCCGTCGTCCAGGTCGGCGAGGGGCCGGTCCTCGGCGGCCAGCGTTCCTGCACGGCGTTCGAGGTCCACGGCAAGCAGGGAGATGGCCCCGGCCTGGCCCGCCTGCTCCTTCTTTGCGCTGAGGCGGCGCCGATACACTGGGCTCACCGCGGCGCTTCCTCCGCGGCGGTACGAGGGAGGGCGCTACGCCGCAGTTCGTCCACCTGCATACCCACAGCGAGTTCTCGCTGCTGGATGGCCTCTCGCGGATCAACGACCTCGTCGCGCGCGCGAAGGAGCTCGGGATGCCCGCGCTCGCGCTCACCGATCACGGTGCGCTGTACGGTGCCATCGACCTGTACGTCGCGGCGAAGGACGCCGGGATCAAGCCCATCATCGGCGTCGAGACGTACGTCGCGCGCGGCAGCCGCTTCGACCGCGACGCGCGGATCGAGGGCCACGGTCGGCCGTTCCACCTCGTCCTCCTCGCCAAGGACTTCGACGGCTACCAGGCGCTCGTCCAGCTGGTGACGGCGGCGCACCTCGAGGGCTACTACTACCGGCCACGGATCGACAGAGAGCTCATCCGGCAGAACGCGGGGCACCTCGTCGCGCTCTCGGCGTGCCTTCAGGGCGAGGTCGCGCGCGCGCTGCAGGAGGAGGGGCTCGACGCTGCCGTCGGCGTCGCGAAGGAGCACCGCGAGATGTTCGGGGAGGGCAACTACTTCCTCGAGCTGATGGACCACGGCATCGCCGAGGAGGCGCAGGTCTCCGAGGGGATCCGCGCGGTGTCGCGCCGCACCGGGATCCCGCTCGTCGTCACGAACGACCTCCACTACGTCAACGCCGAGGATGCCGAGGCACAGGACGTCATGGTCTGCATCCAGAGCGGGAAGACGATCGACACGCAGGACCGTCTCAAGATGATCGACCACCCCGAGCTGTGGATGAAGAGCGGCGATCAGATGGCGGCGCTCTTCCCGAACGACGGCGAGGCGATCGAGAACACGCTGCGCATCGCCGATATGGTGGACATCGACCTCCCGCTGGGGCAGGTCCGCCTGCCGCGCTTCCCGCTCTCCGAGGGGAGGACCGCGGACGAGCAGCTGCGGGCGATGGCCGAAGCGGGCGTCGCGCGGAAGTACGGATCGGTCACGCCAGAGCTGCGTTCACGCCTCGAGCACGAGCTCAACATCATCCAGAAGACCGGATACTCGGGATACATCCTCATCGTCCAGGACTTCATCCGCTTCGCGAAGGAGCAGGGGATCCTCACCGCGGTCCGCGGCTCCGCCGGCGGCTCGCTCGTCACGTACGCGATCGACCTCACCGACATCGACCCGATCCGCTACGGGCTCATCTTCGATCGCTTCCTCAACCTCGAGCGCTTCACGCAGCCCGACATCGACGTCGATTTCGAGGACGACCGCCGCGACGAGGTCATCGCGTACGTGTCCCAGAAGTACGGCGCCGACCGCGTCGCGCAGATCGGGACGTTCAACACGATGCTCGCGCGCGCGGCCGTGCGCGACGTCGCACGCGTTCTCGGGATGCCGTACGGCGAGGCCGACCGCGTCGCGAAGACGATCCCGTTCGGCTCGAGCCTCGCCGACGCGCGCGAGATGGTCGGCGAGCTCAAGCAGCTCGCCGAGGAGCCGCACGTCGTCCGCCTCCTCGACCTCGCCGAGAAGGTCGAGGGGCTCGTGCGGTCGACCGGGACGCACGCCGCCGGCGTCGTCATCACCCGCGATCCGCTCACCGAGCTCGTGCCGCTCGAGCGGTCGAAGGGCAAGGCCGACGCCATCCAGACCCAGTTCGAGGACAAGGCGCTCGAGAAGCTGGGTGTCCTCAAGTTCGACTTCCTCGGGCTGGCGAACCTCACCATCCTCGACCGCGCGCTCGAGCTCATCCATGAGAAGCGCGGCGTGACGATCAGGCGCGAGGAGATCCCCCTCGACGACGCGAAGACCTTCGAGCTGCTCGCGTCGGGCGAGACGACGGGGATGTTCCAGCTCGAGTCCGCGGGCATGCGGCGCCACATCAAGGACCTCAAGCCGGACCGCGTCGAGGACGTCATGGCGATGGTCGCGCTCTTCCGCCCGGGCCCGATGGAGTGGATCCCGACGTACATCCGCCGCAAGCGCGGTCAGGAGCCGATCACGTACGACCATCCCGCGCTCGAGCCCGTCCTCAAGGGGACGTACGGCGTCATGGTCTACCAGGAGGACGTCATGGCGGTGACCCAGGCGCTCGCCGGGTTCTCGCTGGCCGAGGCCGACGTCCTCTGCTACACGATCCGAAAGAAGATCCGCGAGAAGCTCGACGCGCAGAAGACGAAGTTCATGGCCGGCGCGCACAAGCAGGGCGTGCCGATGGACGTCATCGAGAAGGTGTGGGCGAACTTCGAGCCCTTCGCGCGCTACGGGTTCAACCGGGCGCACGCCGCCATCTACGGGATGATCGCGTACCACACGGCGTACCTGAAGGCGAACTACACGGCGGAGTACATGACCGCGGTGCTCTCGACCGAGATGGGGTCTCCGGAGCGGATCGCTATCGCCGTCGCGGAGTGCCGACGCCTCGGGATCGACGTCCTCCCGCCGGACATCAACGCGAGCGACCTCGGTTTCGCGGTGGACGGGAACACGATCCGCTTCGGCCTCGGCGCGGTGAAGAACGTCGGCCAGGGCGCGGTCGAGACGATCGTCGAGGCGCGGCGCGCGGGCGCGCCGTTCCGCTCGCTCGACGGCCTCTGCCAGCGCGTCGACCTGCAGCGCGTCAACAAGCGGGTGCTCGAGTCGCTCATCAAGTGCGGCGCGTGCGACGCGTTCGGTCCTCGCCTTGCCCAGATGGACAAGCTCGACGCCGTCCTCTCGACCGCCCAGCGCGAGCAGAAGGACCGCGCGAGCGGCCAGGTCGGCCTGTTCGACCTGTTCGCGGCCGTGCCCGACGGCGGGAGGATCGAGGGCCCCGAGGCGCCGCGGCGTGAGCTCCTGGGGTGGGAGAAGGAGCTCCTCGGGATCTACCTCTCGCAGCACCCGCTCCAGGAGTACAGCCAGCGGCTTCCGCCTGACCTCGTCGTCACCTACCTCGCCGAGCTCCGCGAGGCTGGCGACGACCTCGTCACCGTCGCGTGCGTCGTGACGAGCGCGCGGAAGCACGTCACGAAGAACAAGCAGCTCATGCTCTTCGCCCAGGTCGAGGACCTCACCGGGTCCGCCGAGGTGACCGTCTTCCCGCGCACCTACGAGGCGACGAGCGGCGTGTGGGCTTCCGACGAGATCCTCCTCGTCCTCGCGCGTGTCGAGCAGCGCGACGACGCCGCGCAGCTGCTGTGCGAGCACGCGGTCCGCTTCGACGAGGCGGGGATCGCCGAGATCCGCGCGAAGACGGAGGAGCGTCGCGTGTTCCTCGCGCGTAAGCAGAAGTGGTCGGGCAACGGCGGCGCGTACCGCGTGAACGGCAGCGGGAATGGCAATGGGAACGCCGGATACGCCAATGGGAACGGCCGGACCGAGGCGCCGTCACCACCCCTCCCGACACCGGCGTCGGCGGCGCCCCCGATCCTCGTGCGCTTCCGCGCCGCGCTCGACTACGAGCGTTCGATCGCCCTGTTCCAGCGCATCCAGGGCGTCCTCGACCAGCATCCAGGCGCCTCACCCGTCGCGCTCGAGCTTCCGCGTGCTCAGGGGATGCCCCAGCGCGTACGCACCTCGTTCCGGGCGGAGGCGAGCGAGGACCTGGCCGCCGCGATCGAGCGCGAGGTGGGCGACGTCGTCGAGGTGGTCGTCGGGGCCGACTAGCTCGCCCGCCGCGTACCCCTCCCGCGCGCGCGGTGTCATGCTCGCGGCATGCAGTCGCGGTCCGCGGCCTCGCCGCCCGAGTCCGACCTCGCCGAGGCGGTCCGCCGCGTCGAAGAGGAGAAGGAGGAGTTCCTCTCCATCGTCGCGCACGAGCTGAAGACGCCGCTCACCCCGCTCAAGAGCGTGGCTCAGCTCCTTCGCCTGCGGCTCGCGCGCGCACGTCGCGGCGAGCGCGAGCTGGACCTCGATTCGCTGGAGACGAACCTCGCGACGATCGAGCGCCAGGTGGACCGGATGGACCGCCTCGTCACCGACCTGCTCGAGGTCTCGCGCATCGGGCGCGACCGGCTCGAGCTGATCCTCGAACGCGTCGACATCGCCTCGCTCGTCCGCGACGTCGTCCAGAGGTGGACCGAGGCCACGGCGGAGGAGGGGCGTCACCGCCTCGAGCTCGAGGCGCCGCCGAGCCTCGAGGTGACGGCGGACCGGCAGCGCGTCGACCAGATCCTCGTGAACCTCGTCGGGAACGCGGTGAAGTACTCGCCACACGGCGGCGCCGTGCACCTCCGTCTCGAAGAACGACCCGGCGAGGTGGTCTTCACCGTCCGCGACGGCGGCATCGGCCTCGCGGAGGACGAGATCGCTCTTGTCGGCCGCGAGCCCTTCGTCCGGGGGCGCCGTGCGCACGGGTTCGCCGGCGTCGGTGTCGGCCTGTACCTGTCGCGGCTCGTCGCCGAGCGCCACGGCGGTCGCGTCGAGATCGAGAGCGAGGGCGAGGACAAGGGGACGACGGCGCGGTTGATCCTGCCGCGCTAGCGGGTGCCGGAGGAGGGACTCGAACCCTCACGGGCTTGCGCCCACGGGTGTTTGGGACCCGATCGGCTACCGATTTCGACACTCCGGCGCGACGTCGATTGTGACAGGATCAGCGCGCCGGTAGCACCTCCACGACGGCGCCGCGCTTCACGTTCAGCCGGTCGATCGCGCGCGCGCCACGCATCGCGAGCTCGAGGTGGCCCGAGCTGTTGATGACCGCGACGAGCTCGTCCGCGTCGGCCTCGGCGTAGAAAGAGACGAGCCGTCCGACGACGACGCTGCCCACCCCGACGGTCACGGAGCCACGCGGCACGAGCTCCTTGCCGATGTCGGTGACGACGTTGCCGAAGCGGTCGACGTGCACGACGTGACCCGCCGCCGATCCGTCAGGGCGGCGCTGCGGCGGACGGATGGGGTAGGGGACGATCGAGTCGATCGCGTCGCCGACCTCGCGCAGTGCGGCGCCGGTCGCGAGGCGCGCCGCGATCGGCGCGAAGATGTCGCGTCCGTGGAACGTCGGACTGACGGGGTGGCGCCACAGCGCGCGGACCGTCAGCTCCACCGCCTCGCCGTCGGTCGATCCGCGCGCTACGAGCTCGAGGGTCCCGTTGTCGGGACCGACGCCCCGGCGGCCGTGCGCCTGGATCGCGATGCCTCTCCGCTCCGACCCGACGCCGGGGTCGACGACGCACACGACGACGCTTCCTTCGGGGAGGTCGCGCCACGCGGCGTTCAGGACCCACCCCGCTTCCGTGATGTCGCCGGGCGCGATCTCGTGCGAGATGTCGATGAGCTGGACGTCCGGCACGGCCTTCAGGAGGACGCCCTTCATCGACGACACGTAGTGATCGCGCGTCCCGAAGTCTGTCAGCAGCCCGACCACCTGGCGGCTCACGACGTCCCCCTCCTCGAAGGTCTCACGAGCCCGGGCATCGTACGCAGCGCGTCGCGGACGAGCGCGGGCGGGCCGATGATGACCTGAGGCTCGTCCCACGTCGCCTCCGCTCCGGTCGTCAGCGAGGTCAGCGCCGCGCCCGCCTCCCGCGCGATCAGACCGCCCGCGGCGACGTCCCAGGGGCCGAGCGCGCCGTGCACGAAGAGGTCGAAGCGGCCCGCGGCGACGTATGCGATCTCGAGTGCGGCCGACCCGAGCATCCGCATTCGCGCGCAGTGCGCGTTGAGCATCGCGAAGCGCGACGTCGGCCGCGATGCCGCCTGGAACGCGAGGCTGCACAGAACGAAGGCGCGCGCGACCTCGCGCACGCGGGACACGTGGATCGGCGCGCCGTTGAGGCGCGCACCGCCGCCCTCGTATGCGACGAACGTCTCTCCGGTGCGCGGGGCGTGGATCGCGCCGGCGCGGGCGCGGCCATCCTCCACGTAGGCGATGGAGACGCAGTAGAAGGGCACGCCCCGGCTGAAGTTGAGCGTCCCGTCGATGGGGTCGACCACCCAGAACCGCCGGCCGCGCCGTGTCTTCGCCGCCGCGCCCTCCTCGGCGAGGACCGGGACGCCGCGGTCGTGCTTGCGCAGCAGCCGGATGATCGCGTCCTGAGCGGCGTGGTCGGCCGCCGTCGCGAAGTTCGCGCGCCCCTTCTTGCGCTTCACGATCTCGATGCGCTCGACGTCGATCCCGTCGCCCACGAGCTGGGCGGTCGAGGCGGCGAGGTCGGCCAGGTCCGGCCAGCGCCGGGCGGGCATCATGCGCGCTGTGGCGGACACCAAGCCGATAGTGCATCAGGGCGACGCCGAGGCCGGCGACCTCCTGCGCCGAGCGCGGGACGGCGACCCGCGCGCCTTCGAGCAGCTCGCGCGCCAGAGCGAGCGCGCCCTGTACGGACACGTCCTGAGGATCGTCGCGAACTCCGCGGACGCGGAGGACGTCGTACAGGACGCCTTCGTGTCGGTATGGCGCTCGCTCGGCGCGTTCCAGGGCGGATCGTTCCGCGCCTGGGTCTTCCGCATCGCGACGAACCGCGCCATCGACGTCATCCGCGCGCGGAGGCGGCGCGGCGAGCTGCCCCTCGAGCCGTCGGAGGACGACGAGGTCGAATGGGCCGAGCCGGCGGCGTCCGGCCCGGGCCTCGCGGAGCTGGCCGGCCAGAGCGAGGCCGTCAGCATCGTCGAGCAGGCGCTCGGGACGATCCCCGCCGAGCAGCGGGCGGCGCTCCTGTTGCGCGACGTCGAGGGGTTCGCCTACGAGGAGATCGCGCGGATCATGGCGGTGGAGGTCGGTACGGTGAAGTCGCGCATCCACCGCGCACGCGTCGCGGTACGGAACGTCCTCGTGCAGCGTGGCTGGCAGGGGGCGGCGGGATGACGGGAACCGAGCGCCCGTGCGGAGCGTCACAAGAGAGGTGAGGGATGTGCATGTCGATAGCGACCTGTCCGCGTATCTCGACGGCGAGCTCGCGCCCGCCGACAGGACGCGCGTCGACGCTCACCTCGGCTCCTGCGGGCGCTGCCGGGCCCGGCTCGGCGAGCTCCGCGCGACGGCGGCCCTCGTCGCCGCGCTCCCCGCGCCACATCCGTCGCGCTCGCTCGTGCCCGTCGTCACTCAGCGGTGGAGCTGGCTGCGGCCCGTCCGAGCGCTCTCCGCGATAGCGACCGGTGCGTTCCTCTTTGCCTTCCTCCTCACCGCCCTCGGGCGATATGGCGGCGGTCTCGGCGGCGGCGACGAGTCGACGGCGATCTTCGGCGGCGCCGGACCGACCGCTGCCCCGGCCGCCGCGCCGGCCGGGGCGAGCGCGCCGCGCGCCAGATCG
>JAJYLV010000129.1 GCA_021787445.1 Chloroflexota bacterium
TAAAACCGATCGCTCGGATCGGAAATACCATCGAAGGGATCGACACCTTCTCTTTCGACCTCGTCAAGCTCGCCTACCAGCTGGGCCTGGCGATCATCGTCGGCGGCGGCTTCGCGCTCGGCGCCCTTGTCGCGCCGGCGCTGTTCCGCACCCTGCGCTCGCGCGCCGAAGCGGGGACGGCCTTCGGCGCGATCCTCGAGCGCTTCGACGGCGTCGCCATCCTCGCCCTCCTTCTCGTCGCCGTGACCGCGATCCTGCGCGCGCGCCTCGCGGACGAGGACCCGCACGACTGGCGCATCCTCGCGCGGTGGATCGCGCTTGCGCTCATGGGCGCGGCGACGCTCTACGCGAGCGCGTGGGCGAGCCCCGTCGCGCGCGGGATCCGCACGAACACGCCGGGCTTCGACGACCTGCCGGAGAGCGACGTCCGCCGCCGCGAGTTCCGCCGCCTGCACGCGGCGTCGACACGCGCGTTCTCGCTCGCGATGCTGTTCGGCATCATCGCGATGTTCTTCAGTTGACGAGAACCCTCGACGAGCTCCTCGAGAAGCACCGCGCCGCGATCACGGCGAAGCACCGCGTGCGCAACGCCGAGCAGCTCGTGAAGATGGTCAACGCCGTCGGCATGTGCTTCGCGTTCACCGCCGCCGACAGGCTCGCGATCCCGGCATGCTTCGACCACCTCTCGACGAGCGACACCGACCGCAAGTGGGGCTGGATGTGGGGGTGGAAGGACGAGCTCGCGGAGAAGAAGCGCCTCTACTACGGGCCCATCCTCGCGAGGAAGCCGACCTTCGTTTCGATGAAGCTGCTCCCGCTCCTGTACGCGACGTTCGGGCGCGCGGGCGAGCCGGACGACCACGTCGAGGACGTGCGCGCGGGGCGCATCTCCGACGTCGGTCGACGGATCATCGAGTACGTGACGGGGAAGGGCGAGTCGCAGACGCGGCGCATGCGCGCCGAGCTCGGGATCACGTCCAAGGACGGGCGGACGCAGTACGACCGCGCGCTCGACGAGGTGCAGCGCCTCATGTACGTCGCCCGGGTGAAGGCCGTCGGCGAGGGCCGCGAGGAATACAACTACACCTACGACCTCTTCGTGCGCCGCTATCCCGAGGTCGTACGCAGCGCCGAGCCGATCGCGTCGGCGGACGCGCGGGCGAGCGTGCTCGGCCGCGCCCTCGCGCTGGCCGGCGCGCTGACCGAGCGGCAGGCCTCGCGACTCTTCGACTGGGGGGAGGAGCCGCTGCGGCGCGCCCTCGACCACGCCGTGGCCGCGGGCTCGGCCGTTCGCCGGGGGACGGGCCGCGAAGCGATCGTCGTCCTCCGCCGGTACGCTGACGCTGCATAAATGGACATTCAGCAGCTCCGCTCGTGGATCTTCGAGCTCTACGACCCGCTCGAGAACGACCGCCAGTACATCGTCTTCGACGCCGACCGGGGCAACCTCGTCATCGACGTCCCCCGCTATAGCGAGCGTGCCGTCCGGCTCATGCGGGGCACGGGCAGCCTCGCGCTCATCCTCGTGACGAACGCGGCTCGGGCTCGCGAGGCGGCGCGCTTCCGCGACGCGATCGGGGTGCAGGTCGCGGCGCATGAGGAGGACGCCGCGGCGGTGGAGGGCGGCGCCGACGTGGTCCTCACGGACGACGAGCTCGTCCGCCCCGACGCGCGCGTCGTGCGCGTCCGTGGCGACGGGGCCGGCGGCAGCGTCGTGCTCCTGCGCAAGGCGGGCGGCGTCGTCGTCACCGGCGACCTCGACCTGTCCTCACCCCCGGCGCGGTCGCTGCTGGACCTCGAGTTCTCGACGACTTTGTCGGCGCAGCAGCCGCCGATCTGGGACGCGGCGAAGGACGCGCTGCGCGTCCTGCAGCGGGAGCTCGTGAAGCCGCGCCGGCGATTCGGCATCCTGCTCGACGCCCCCTGGGACCGCAGCTACAAGGGGCGCCTCGAGGACAAGATGTATCACAACGATCCGATCGTGCCGCGCGAGGTGACGACCCCGCGCGAAGCGGGGATGGGACCGGAGACGCTCGTCGCCCAGGACGCGACGCGCGAGAAGATGGAGCGGGCCCCCCGTCCGACACGCGACGCCGTTCGATGACCGTGGGTGTCGACCCGCGACGGGAGCGACCGAAGCCGTTCGCTGACGATTGGGGCGCACCGGGGACGCCTCGTCCTCCCACGACGATCGCGAACCCTCTCGGCGCCGCGGGCCGCGCCGAGACGCCGGCATTCGCCCGGACTTCGGTCGGAGGACGCTTCCGCCGGTACGAGATCGAGGAGCTCGCGGGTGTCGCGAACGTGGATGGCCGCGGTGGGATGGACCTATCGTCCGACGGGGCCGAGATCGCCTTCGCATGGGACCGCTCGGGGGCGTACGAGATCTACAGCGCGCCTCTCGCCGGCGATCGGATCATCCAGCTGACCGGTGCGGGCGCCGCGAGCCGGGCCCCGCGCTGGTCACCCGATGCCCGCTGGCTCGCGTTCCTACGCGCCGAGGGCGACGGCGGCACGGCGCTGTGGCTCGTCGACCGCGACGGCGAGCGCGAACGCCGGCTGACGGACGCATCCGGATACCGGGACCACGAGTGGTCTCCCGACGGTACGCGCATCGCGGTCGTCGATGGAGCGGGGGACATCCACGTCCTCGACCCCGAGAGCGGAAAGGACGAGCGGATCGCGAGCGGATCGGCGCCGCGATGGTCGCCGGATGGCGCGTCGATCCTCTTCACGGCGCGCGGATCGGCCACCGGCGACCTCGGGGTCGTCCCCGCCCACGGCGGCGCGGCGCGCGCGCTCGACACGCGCGAGGGGAAGAGCGGGGCGTCGAGCGAGGGCCGCTGGTCGCCGGATGGCACGACGATCGCGTTCACGACCGACGTTCGCGGCCACCCCGAGGTCGCCTTCGCCCAGGTGCGCGACGGCAGCGTCGTACGCGTCGAGCGTCTCGGCGCGACCCCGTTCGAGGACACGGATCCCGTGTGGCGGCGCGACGGACGCGGTGTCATCTACCGGCGTCACGCGGACGGCAGCGTCATGCTGCGCCGCGCGTTCACCGTGTCGCACGATGACGACGGCGTCGCCGACCTCCCGGGCGTGCACCGGGCGCAGTGCGTCGCGCCCGACAGCGAGACGGTCGTCGCCGTGCTCTCGCAGGCGACGCGGCCCGGCGACGTCGTGATGCGCGCACGCGGCGCGATCGCCATCGCTCGCGTGACGTCGTCGCTCTCAGGGCGCGTCGACCCGGCCTCCCTCGTCGAGCCCGTGTCCCTCCCGCTGGGCGGATCCTTCGCTCTCGTGTACGTCCCGCACGCCGAAGCAGGGGAGGCCCGGAGCCTCGTCACGTACCAACGGACCGCGCAACGGGAGTGGGACCCGGTCGCGCAGCTCCTCGCGAACGCGGGTCACGTCGTCGTCGTCAGCGACGCCGCCCGGCTCGACATCGCGGCCCTCGCGCGGGATCTCGCCGCCGCGGGCGTCGCGACGCGCGGAAGCGTCCGCGTCGACGCGCCGTCGCCGCGCACGTACGCCGACCGCGCGGAGCGGCTCGAGGCCGTGCGCCGCATCGTGTCAGGGGCCGGAGGCACGACCGGGGGCTGATCCCTGGCCGCGACGCGTACGACGGATCTCGCACGCGATCCATCCACCGTTCGCATGTCGCCGAGACGCGATGCGAGCAGCGTTCCGCCCGTGAACGGCGTCTCGTCCTGGTATCGACGCTGCGAAAGGTCGCCCGCTGCCCGATCGATCTTGCCATCATGGGGGCCGCGTGCGGACGCGGCGGTCCGCACGGCGGGTGGATGAGATGGCTCTCTCGGTCGATCGGAACAACGACCAGATCCGCGTGCTCTCCGATCTCTCGGAGGACGTCGTCGGCGCGCTGCTCGACGAACACGAGCGGACGTCGGAGACGGACCCGTTCGCCGCGGCGCTGCGCCGCTGTCAAGAGGAGGGGCATCCGGAGGAGCTGGCCGGGTCCTGGCGTCGCGCGCTCGCACCGCGTCCGCTGCCGGCCAGCGGACACGCGGCGAACGTCCTTCGTCTGCTCGCGCGTGACCTCCTCTCGTGCGTCGCGGCGCGCGGTGGGGACGAGGAGCCGGCCCCCGAGCCCGAGCCGGAGGCGCCGTCGAACGTGCGGCCGATCTCCGGTGGACCGGCGGCGAACGTCCCCGCGCTCGAGCTCTCGAGCGACGGGACGTGGCGGCCGTCGACGGCGAGCGGCACGTCGACGGATGCGGAGCTCGCCCAGCGTCGACAGGCGCACGTCCCCTCGATGAGCTCGCGCTATCCGACGATGCGCGGCGATGGCCAGCACGTGATGCTTCCCGCGCCGCCGGCGGCCCTCGCGGCGCCGCCGCGCGTGACCCCGCCGTCGCCGGTCGATCCACCGCCACCGCCGGGCCCGGTGCCCGTCGCGCCGGCCGTACCCGCGCCGCCCGCCGCGGCGAGCGACGACGCGCGCGGCGACGAGAGCGTCATCCGGGCGGTCTCGGCCGGCACCGAGGTCGTCGCCGGACCGTTCGAACGCTTCCAGGAGCTCGCGGCCTTCACCAAGGCGCTGCGCGAGCTCGGCGTTGTGCAGAGCGTGGACGTCCGGCAGTTCGTGCGCGGGCTCGTGCACCTCCGCGTCCGGCACGCGGTGACGACGGACCTCGCTGCCGCTCTCCTTACCCTCACGGACTTCTCGCCTCTGATCGCGTCGAGCACTCCCACGCGGATCGAGCTGCGCGTCGTCGTGCGCCGCGACGCGGCCCCGACGCCGGACTGAGCGACCTCGTCGTGCCGTCGGAGAGGGCCGTGCGGCACGGCGTACCGCGCCGCCGCAGATCGGGACGCACCGGAGGCGTGCTCTACGCGTTCGATCTCGCGCTCATGTTCGTGCGCGTCGCGATCGTCACGACCGGGTGGATCGCGCTGTTCCTCGGGACGTTCTTCGGCTACCTCACGGCTCCCTTCCTCGTGCTCGTCGGGTTCGTGATCGTCTACGCCGTCCTCGACCGCTACAGAGCGCGGGCGCGCCGGGAGATCG
>JAJYLV010000130.1 GCA_021787445.1 Chloroflexota bacterium
CGCGCGACAACACCTTCGTGGCGCAGGACGCGAGCGGGAACGTCGTCAACCGCACGGAGGGCATGGCCTTCGCCGGCGGCGCGGCGTTCTCGTCCGAGGAGGGGTACTTCGCGACCAAGCTCATGCGTAGCTTGGGCGTGGTGTACATCGAGCAGCAAGCCCGGGTCTGACACGGCCCCACGGTGGTCAGTTTGGCCGCCACCTTCGGACGAGGAGCGATGACGAACCACTGGCGCGACATCAAGAACGCCGACGTCATCCTCATCAACGGCGCGAACCCGGCCGAGGCCCACCCGGTCGGCTTCCGCTGGTTCATGAAGGCGAAGCTCGATCCCGCGCGGGGGCCGGGCTCCGGCGGCGGCGCGAAGATCATCCACGCCGACCCGCGCTTCTCGCGGACCTCGGCGGTGGCGGATACCTACCTCCGCATCCGCACCGGCACGGACGTCGCGTACTTCGGCGGGCTCATCAACTACGTCATCCAGAACAAGCTGTACCACGACGAATACGTCAAGAACTACACGAATGCCTCGTGGATCGTGAAGGAGGGCTTCGACTTCTCGGACGGCCTCTTCTCCGGCTACAACGCCCAGAACCGCGCCTACGACGTCGCGACCTGGGCGTACGAGACGGAGGGGGAGCCGCTCCCCGGTCCGGCCGGGTCGACCCAGGCGAAGGCGAAGCGCGACATGACCCTCCAGCACCCGCGCTCCGTGTTCCAGCTCATCAAGAAGCACTACAGCCGCTACACGCCCGACGTCGTCTCGAGCATCACGGGGATCCCCATCCTCGACTTCCTCGGCGTCGCGCGCACCGTCGGCGAGATGGGCAAGCCCGACAAGGTCATGACCATCGTCTACGCCGTCGGCCTCACGCACCACACGACCGGGGTGCAGCTCATCCGCTCCGGCGCGCTCCTCCAGCTCCTCCTCGGCAACATGGGCCGGCCGGGCGGCGGGATGAACGCCGAGCGCGGCCACGCCAACATCCAGGGCAACACCGACCACGCGATCTCGTGGGAGATCCTCCCGGGCTACCTCAAGATCCCGGCCCCCGGGCAGAAGGACCTGGACGACTACGTGCTGGCCTCCGCGCCGAAGAAGAGCGACCCCAACTCGTGGAACTTCTTCGGGACGAAGTACCACGACTTCATGGTCAGCCTGCTCAAGGCCTGGTACGGCGACAAGGCGACGAAGGACAACGAGTTCGCCTTCGACCACATCCCCAAGCCCGCCGCGAACTCGTCGTGGATCTCGATCTACGACCAAGCCCTACGGAAGAAGATGGAGGGCGTCATCCTCTCGGGGATGACGGCTACGAGCATCGGCCCCGATTCGAATCAGGTGCTCCAGGCGCTATCGAACCTCAAGTGGCTCGTCGTCATGGACGCCTTCCCCACGACCAGCTCGGAGTTCTGGCGCGCGCCGGGCATGGACGCGTCGAAGATCCAGACCGAGGTCTTCATGCTGCCGACGACGCACTGGATCGAGAAGGACGGCTCGTTCACGAACAGCGGGCGCTGGTCGCAGTGGAAGGAGCAGGTCCTCCCGCCGCAGGGCGACGCGCGGCACGACCACTGGATCCTCGCCGACCTCTACAGCCGGATCCGGACGCTGTACCAGCAGCAGGGCGGCAAGTTCCCCGACCCGATCATGGCCCTCACCTTCGGCTACAAGGACCCGCTCAAGCCGACAGCGGACGAGATCGCGCAGGAGATCAACGGCAAGGACCTCAAGACGGGCAAGCAGATGGCCTCGTTCGCGTTCCTCACGTCGGACGGGACGACGACGGCGGGCGACTGGATCTACACCGGCAGCTACACGCCCGACGGCAACCTCGCCAAGCGCCGGGGCGGCGTCCAGGATCCGGCGAAGAACGACCCGACGGGCATGGGCTTCTATCCCACGTGGGCCTGGAGCTGGCCGGTCAACCGCCGCGTCCTCTACAACCGCGCCTCGGCCGACCTCGACGGCAAGCCGTGGGACCCCAAGCGGCCCGGGATCCAGTGGAACGGCAAGTCCTGGGTCGGCGACGTGCCGGACTATCCGCCGACGATGGATCCCCACGACCCCAAGGCCTGGCTGCCGTTCATCATGACCGGCGAGGGCACCGGGCGGCTCTTCAGCAAGGACCTCGCCGACGGCCCCTTCCCCGAGCACTACGAGCCGATCGAGTCGCCGGTGGCGAATCCGCTGCACGCCCAGCAGTCCACGGACCCGGTCGCGTTCCTCTACGACAAGGCCGCCGGCCGGCCGGACCGCTTCGGGACGGTGGCGGACTACCCGTACGTCGCCACGACCTACCGGCTCACGGAGCACGAGCACTACGTCACCCAGCAGGTACCGCTCCTCGTCGGGCTCCAGCCGCAGGCCTTCGTCGAGATGCCGGAGGAGCTCGCGCAGGAGAAGGGCATCCGGAACGGCGACCGCGTGCGGGTGTTCTCGAAGCGCGGCAAGGTCGAGGCCGCTGCGCTCGTCACGAAGCGCTTCGGTCCGATGACGATCGCCGGCAAGAAGGTCTACACGATCGGCATCCCCATCCACTGGGGCTTCATCGGCATCGCCGCCGAGGCGCAGCCGGAGCTCTCCAAGTACTGGCTCGCGAACGCCCTCACGCCCTTCGTCGGCGACGCGAACTCGAGGACGCCGGAGTTCAAGGCGTTCCTCGTGAACATCGAGAAGATCGGGTGAGCGTCGCGCTCGAGCGCCCCACCGACTACGCCCGGCGGGCACGTCGGGCGCGCGATCTCGCGGAGCGTTACGAGCACGCCGCCGAGCCCCTCACCCTCTACGGCGCTCTGCTCGACGCGCAGGCGGCGGCGTTCGAGCGCGCGCGGGAGGACCGGCCGCGGGCGGACGAGCTCGCGGCGTACGTCGTCCGCGTCGCGCTTCCGGGCGTCATGGAGGCGACCATGACGGCGGGCACGGAGCTGCTCCGCGAGGCGGCGCTCCTGCGCTTCCACGACGGCGACCTCGACGCGATCGTCGCGGCGTGGCTCCGCGGGGACGAGCAGACCCCCACCGACACGTACCTCGCTCGCGCCGCGGCGGCTCCCGTGCTCGAGGCGCTCCCGGACGCGGCGGCCGGCCTGCGCGGGCGAGAGAGCGACGACCGCCACTGCCCCGTCTGCGGCGGGCTGCCGCAGCTCGCCGTGTTCACGGAGACGGGGGAGGCCCTCGTGACCGGTGAGCGCCGTCTGGTGTGCTCGCGCTGCATGACCGAGTGGCGCTACGCGCGCATGACCTGCGCGTCGTGCGGCGAGACGGGCGGGGCGAACATGCCCATCCTGCAGGATCCGGGGCGGCTGCCGCACGTCCGCGCCGACGCGTGCGACGCCTGCCACCGCTACCTTTTGACCATCGACATGCGCCGCGAGCCGCGCGCCGTTCCGATCGTGGACGAGGTCGCCGGCCTGCCCCTGGATCTCATCGCCGCCGAGCGCGGCTACGCGAAGATCACGCCGAACGTGATGGGCTTCTAGAGGCGTGGCCGCCATCGACGCTCGTCCGGTCGGCTTCTTCACCGACACCTCGATCTGCATCGGCTGCAAGGCCTGCGAGGTGGCGTGCAAAGAGTGGAACGAGCTCCCGGGCAACGCGCCGACGTTCCGAGCGGACAGCTTCGACAACACCGGCCAGCTCGACGCGCAGAACTGGCGGCACGTCCAGTTCATCGAGAAGATCCCCGACAACAAGGGCGAGATCTCGGCCCCGGTCGCCGGCGGGCAGGCGTGGCTGATGATGTCCGACGTCTGCAAGCACTGTCAGCAGGCGAGCTGCCTCGAGGTCTGCCCGACGAACGCCATCGTGCGGACCGAGTTCGACACGGTCTTCATCCAGCAGGACGTCTGCAACGGCTGCCGGGACTGCATCGCGGCCTGCCCCTACGGCGTGATCGGCTTCAACGAGGCGACCGGCACGGCCCACAAGTGCACGATGTGCTACGACCGCTTGCAGAACGGCCTCCAGCCGGCCTGCGCCAAGGCCTGCCCGACCCGGTCGATCTCCTTCGGCTATCTCGACGACCTGCACAAGGCCGCCGACGAGCGCCTCGCGACCCTCCAGAAGGGCGGCTTCGCCCAGGCGCGGCTCTACGGCCGCGACGCCTCGGTGTACGGCGGGCTCAACGCCTTCTTCCTGCTGATGGACACGCCCGAGACGTACGGGCTGCCGAACGCGGCGAACGCCACGCTGCCGAGCCGCAACAACGTGCCCGGATACCTGGGGGGCGCCGTGACCGCGATCGTCGGGCTCATCGCCGGCGTGCTCGCGTTCCGCAGCGCGCGGATGAGCGGAGGGGAGCAGCGCTGATGCCGGGAGCCGAGCACTTCGCCGTCGCCCCGCACTGGGAGTGGTGGATCCTCGCGTACTTCTTCTTCGGCGGCATCGCCGGCGGCACCTACGCCATCGGAACGGTGATCCGCCTCGCCGGCGCTGCCGTCGATCGGCGTGCCTCGCGCATCGCCTACATCGTGAGCTTCATCGCGCTCATCCCCTGCCCGATCTTCCTGAGCATCGACCTCGGCCAGCCGGTCCGCTTCTGGCACATGCTCGTCGACACCAGCGCCGGCGGCCCGGCGTTCAAGTACTGGTCGCCGATGTCCGTCGGGTCGTGGGCGCTGCTCGTGTTCGGACTCTTCTCGTTCGTCTCCTTCCTCGGCGCGCTGGGCGAGGGCGGCGGCGGATCGCTCGGCGCGTTCGGACGCTTCGCGGCGGGGGCGGCGGGCAGGGTATGGAGCGTCATCGGCACGGCTCTTTCGCTCTTCGTCGCGGGCTACACCGGCGTGCTCCTCGCCGCGTCCAACCAGGACGTCTGGTCCGACGCGGGCTGGGTGCTGGGCGGGATGTTCCTCGCCTCCGCGCTGGCCGGATCGGCCGCGCTGCTGCTGCTGCTCGCGCGCCCGCGCCGCGACGCCGAGACCGGGACGGCGCTTCGCCTCGAGATGGCCGACCGCAACTTCGCCGCGCTCGAGGCCGTCCTCATCGTGCTGTTCCTGG
>JAJYLV010000131.1 GCA_021787445.1 Chloroflexota bacterium
GAGCGCCGGGGTCGTACACGCTCGAGGGGCCGCCCGAGAGGATGATGCCCTTCACGTTCTTCGCCGCGAGGTCGTCCGGCGTCACGTCGTGCGGGAGGATCTCGCAGTACACGCGCGCCTCGCGCACGCGGCGCGCGATGACCTGCGTGTACTGCGAGCCGTAGTCGAGGATCGCGATCGTCGGGTGCATCAGTACTGCGTCGACCCGGTAAAGGTGAAGGTGCCGAGGCGGAGCGCGGGCACGCGGCGCGACGCGCCTCCGACCATGAACTCGCCCGCCGCGAACAGGTGCAGGTCGTTCCCGACCCCACGGGTCGTCCCCAGCGCGTCGTGGTACGACTGCGTGAAGCGGAAGTTCTTCACCGGGTGCGCGATCTCGCCGTTCTCGATGAGGAACGTGCCGTCGCGCGTCATCCCGGTGACGATCGAGCGCAGCTGGTGGACCCAGCGGGTGTAGTGGAAGCGCGTCACCAGGACGCCGCGCGCGACGCCGCGGATGAGCTCGTCGCGGCTCTGTGTCCCGGCCTCGATCCGGAGGTGTTGCGGCAGCGCGGCGTACGTCGCCGTGGGGGTGGGGAGCACGGCGTGCCCCGTGCTCTCGGCGCCGACGCGCGACGCCGTCTGGAAGTCGTACACGAGCCCGCGCGCGATCCCGCGCTCGACGAGGGTGACCCGCCGCGACGGCTGGCCCTCGTAGTCGAAGGCGCGCGGCGCGAGCTCGGGGTCGAACGGGTCGTCGACGATCGTGACGTCCCCGGTCACCTTCCGCCCCAGCTTGCCCGTGACGAACGAGCGCCCCTCCTCGACCGACTGGCCCGTGAGCGAGCTCCCGATGAACTGCGCGATGTCGCTCACCGCGTACGGCTCGAGGACGACCTCGTACGTCCCCGGCGCGAGGTCGCGCGGGCCCTGCGCCGCGAGGCACTTCGCGGTCGCCTCCTCGGCGACGGCGTCGACGTCGATACGCCCGAGATCCATCGCGTTCCGCTCGGCCCACGCCGTCCCCGCCGGCCCGGTGACGACGGTCTCGACCGCGGCCATCGTCGACGGCGCGTAGGCCCACACGCCCTCGCTGCTCGCGACCGCGAGCTCCTGCGACGTCGTCGAGAGGTAGCCGGCGGCGCTCAGCCTGCGCTCGCGCGCGCGGCGGAGCAGCGACGCGACGCGCGTCGCGCGCTCGAGCGGCGTCGCCGCCGCGGTGCGCTCGACGAACGCGGACGGCGCGGGCGCGATGGGGCGCGCCGGCGGGAGCCCGGCGAAGACGGGGTTCTCGGGCGCCTGGAGCGCGATCTCGCTCGCGCTCCGCGCCGCGCGCGCGATGCCATCCGCGCCGAGGTCGTGCGTCCGGACCATGCCGACACGCTTGCCGACGACGACGCGCACCTGGAGCGATGCCTCGCGGCTCGCGACGTTCTGGTGGATCGTGTTGTTGGCGAAGCGCGTGAGGCCGGAGGTCAAGGCCGAGACGACGGCCTCCGCCTGGTCGCCGTTCGTCGCGTGGAGCGCGGCCTCGCAGATGCGCCGCAGCTCGGGCTCCGTCCAGAGCGTCAACGCACCACTCCGACGCGGACGTTGCGGAAGCGCGCGGGTGCCGCGCCGTGGCCGGTGTGGCCGATCTGCCCGGGCTGGCCCTTGCCGCAGTTCGGCGTCCCCCACATCCGCCACTCGCTCGCGGAGCACACCGCGTCGCACGAGCCCCAGAACTCCGGCGTGATCCCCGTGTACGTCGGGTTGCGCACCAGGTCGCCCAGCGTGCCCTTCCTGATCTCGCGCCCCAGCTGCGTCCCGAACTGGAAGTTGAGCCGCTTGTCGTCGATCGACCAGGAGCGGTTCGTCTCCATGTAGATGCCGTCGTCGGTGTCGGCGATGAGGTCGGCAAGACTGCCGGCGTCGCCGGGCATGAGCGACACGTTCGTCATGCGGATGAGCGGGAGCCGCGCCCAGCCGTCGGCGCGCATCGTCCCGTTCGACGGCTTCCCGAGCGCCGCCGCGGTCTCGCGGCTCATGAGGTAGCCGACGAAGACGCCGTCCTTGACCGCCCAGCCCTCGCTCGCGGGGACACCTTCGTCGTCCCATCCGAACGTGCCGAGCCCGCCGGGCGTCGTCGAGTCGATGCGGATCGAGACCGTGTCGCTGCCGTAGCGGAAGGTGCCGAGGCGCTCCGGCGTGAGGAACGACGTCCCCGCGTACGCCGCCTCCCACCCGAGCGCGCGGTCGAGCTCGATGGGGTGGCCGCAGCTCTCGTGGACCTGGAGCATGAGCTGCGCGTCGCCGATGACGACCGTCGTGCGCACGTCCTGCGGACACGGCTTCGCGGTGAGGAGCGCGACGGCCTCCTCGGCGATGCGCGGCGCGTTCCCGACCAGGTCCCACTTCTCGACGAACTCCCAGCCGGCCTGGTTCTGCGTGCGCCCTCCGGCCGCGGGGTAGGAGCGGATCTGCAGCTCGCCGTCGCCCACGGCCTCGGCGGAGATGCCGCATCCCGTCTCGACGATCGTCTGCTCGCAGTCGGCGCCCTCGCTCGAGAGGAAGAGCTTCTCTTCGCGCCAGATCTCGTAGTTCGCGCGCGTCGTGCGCGGACCCTTCACGCTGCGCATCGCGGCATCCGCGGCGACGAGGAGCCCGACGCGGTCCTCGAGGGCCAGCGCGAAGGGGTCCTGAACGACGGGGCTGCGGAACGCGCCGGTCGCGGGCGCGACGGGCGCGAGCCTCACCTCAGCGGTCTTGCAGACCGCCGACGCCTTCGCGATCTCGACCGCGAGCGCCGCGACGCGGTCCGCCTCGTCGGCGGTGACGACCTGCGACGCCGCGAAACCCCACGCGCCGTCCGCGACGACGCGCACGCCGAAGCCGAACGTGTCGCTGCGGTCGATCGTATCGACGTGGCCGTTCTTGACGACCGCGTCCTCGACCTGCCGCCGCACGAAGCGCGCGTCGGCATAGGTCGCGCCCCTCGTCCTCGCCGTGTCGAGCGCACGGCGGGCGAGATCGCGTTCGACGGCGAAGGGCATCTAGGCGCGGATCCGATAGTTGGGGGGTTCTGTCGTGATCTTGATGTCGTGGGGGTGCGACTCGCGAAGGCCGGCGCCGGAGATGCGGATGAAGCGCGCCTGCGTGCGCAGCTCCTCGATCGTCGTCGCGCCGACGTAGCCCATGCCGGCGCGGAGCCCGCCGATGAGCTGGTGGACGAAGGGCGCGAGCGGCCCCTGCGCGGCGACGAGCCCCTCGACCCCCTCGGGCACGAGCTTGCTGAAGTCGCCGACCTCCTGCTGTCCGTAGCGGTCGCGCGTCTTCGACAGCTCGACCGGCTTCCCCGGCGCTTGGCCGCGCGCGGACATCGCCCCGAGCGACCCCATCCCGCGATACGTCTTCATGCGCCCCTCGGGCGTGCTCACGACCTCGCCCGGCGACTCGTCGACGCCCGCGAGGAGGCCGCCGAGCATGACGGTGTGCGCTCCGGCGCCGATCGCCTTGGCGATGTCGCCCGAGTGCTGGATGCCGCCGTCGGCGCACACCGGGATCCCGTGCTTCGCCGCGACCTCGACGCAGTCGAAGACCGCGGTGATCTGCGGCATGCCCGCCCCCGCGACTATCCGCGTGGTGCAGATGGCGCCCGGGCCCATGCCGACCTTCACCGCGTCCGCGCCGGCGCTGACGAGCTCCTCCGCTCCGTCGGCGGTGGCGACGTTGCCCGCCATCACCTGGACGCGGTAGCGCGCCTTCGTCTTCTCGACCATGCGGATGACGCTCGCGGAGTGGCCGTGCGCCGTGTCGACGACGACGAGGTCGCAGCCCGCGGCGACGAGCGCCGCGACGCGCTCGTCCGCGTCGCCCGACACGCCGACGGCCGCGCCGACGCGCACGCCTTCGGACTTCGCTTCGATCACCTGCGCGACCTGGGCCTCGACGGTGAGGTTGCGGTGGATGACGCCGAGCCCGCCGAGCTTTCCGAGCGCGACGGCCATGCGCGCCTCGGTGACGGTGTCCATCGCGGCGGAGAGGATCGGGATGTCGAGCTCGATCGAGCGCGTGAGGAGAGTGCGGGTGGAGACCTGCGTGGGCAGGACGTCGCTCTTGGCGGGGATCAGCAGGACGTCGTCGAAGGTCAGGCCTTCCTTGCCGAACTTGTCCTCGAACGACATCCCCATCGGTGAAGTGTAAGTGATCCGACGCGCCTCCCGCGACCCTCGTCACGGCAGCGTCGTGACCGTCACGGACGTGGTGTCCGAGCTGGTGAAGGTGGAGATGACCGCGCGAACGACGTAGTCGTAGGCGCCCGCCGGCGGCGCGTCGACGTACGTGACGTCCACGTATCCGAGGAGGCCGGTCCGCGCGACCTCGAGGAACGGTCCCGTCCCGGACGGCCGCCGGAGGACCGCGTACTCGATCGGCCGGAGGGCGGCGGACGGCGACGCGACCCACGAGAGCGCGACCGTTCCGTCGGGCAGAGCCGTCGCCGCGAGCGACGGCGGCGGATCGAGCGCGAGCGTGCCGAGGACGTTCGACGGGCTCGCGCTCGACCCGCCGAAGCCCGCCGCGGCGGGCAGGCTCGCGGCCGGGAGGAGGAGAAGGAGTGGGACGACCGCGAGCCGATGTGTGACGCGGAGGAGGGCTCTACGCGCGGACGGCGAGCGGAAAGGGCCGCGCGCGATGCCGCCGAAGCGCCCAGACGGCGATGACGAGGCCGACCGCGAAAGATGCGGGACGGCCGGTCCACTGCAAGAGCGCGAGGGCGTAGCCGAGGCCGGGGACGCTCGCGACGAGCAGCCCGACGTGTCCGTCGAACGCGACGGCCTCCGGGTCGGCGACGGCGTTGGCGTCGCCCTTGGTGGTGAAGACGCGCGTCCCGCTCGCCGCGTCGATCGCGGCGATGCGGTGAGTGATCGTCGCGCCGCGGTGCTGGAAGGTGACGACGTCGCCGACGTCAACGGTCTCGGGCAGCGCCGAGCGGACGACGATGAGCGA
>JAJYLV010000132.1 GCA_021787445.1 Chloroflexota bacterium
TGCCCGAGGAGGGCGGCCCGTGGCTCGCGCCCATCATCCTCGACGGCGAGAACGCGTGGGAGGGCTACCGCAACAACGGGAACGATTTCCTGCGCCGCCTCTACGGGCAGCTCGAGGCCGACGATCGCTTCGAGACCGTGCGCGTGAGCGAGTTCCTCCAGGCGCATCCGCCGAGCGCCGAGCTCGGCGAGCTCCACTCGGGATCGTGGATCGACGCGAGCTTCCGCGTATGGATCGGCGAGCGGACGCACGCGGCGGCGTGGACGGCGCTGGAGACGACGCGCGCCTTCGCCCAGCGGCAGTGGGGCTCTCTTCGGGACATGCCGACGAACGTGCGTCAGGCGCTCATGGTCGCCGAGGGGAGCGACTGGTTCTGGTGGTACTCGAGCCGCAACTCGAGCCCGGAGGACGCGGTGTTCGACGAGCTCTTCCGCGCGAACCTCGAGGTGGTGTGGTGGTTCGCGGGGTCCGAGCCGCCGGACCTCGTGCGCCAGCCCCTGCTCGATCCGGCGCGCCTCGCAGGCGTCGCCGGCGCCGAGGGCGGCGCGATGCTCCCCGGCTAGCTCCGGTCGGCTCGCCTGGACGGGGCGGCGACGACGCGGTCCTTCCCCTCGCGCTTCGCGCGGTAGAGCGCCTCGTCGGCGACACGGACGAGGTCCGTCGCGCTCTCGGCGCACGCCGGGAACGAGGCGACCCCGGCTGAGACCGTGACGCGCATCGCGCGCCCATCGAGCGTGCGGAAGCTCCGCGACGAGATCGCGGAGCGGACGCGCTCGGCGCTGTCGAGAGCGCCGCGCAGGTCGGTCTCGGGCTGTAGCAGGACGAACTCATCGCCGCCGAGACGGACGGCGACGTCGGAGGAGCGCGCCAGCCGTCGCACGTCGGCCGCGAGCGCGATGAGCGCGCGGTCGCCTTCGAGGTGCCCATAAGCGTCGTTCACGGCCTTGAGGGAGTCGCTGTCGAGGAGCATGAGCGAGACGGGCCGTTCCGTCCGCTCGGCCCTCGCGATCTCCTCGTTCAGGCGCGCGGTGAAGTAGCGCGCGTTGAAGAGGCCCGTGAGCTCGTCGGTCACGGCCATCCGCTGCGCCTCGGCGAAGCTCTCCGCGCGCGAGAGGGCCGACGCGGCCTGGAGCGCGAGCACGCTGAGGCGTCGCGCATGGTCGTTGCTGAAGAACCCGGGATGGCGATGGGCGACCCAGAGCGCGCCGAGGACCACTCCCTCGCGCCGGAGCGGCACCCCGACGACCGAGTGCATGCCGATCTCGCGGGCCCACTCCATCAGGCCGGCGGCCGCGACGTCCGGGACGATGACGCTCTCGCGCGTCGCGAGGAGCTGTGCCGTCACGCGTCCGCGCGGCGACCGCCGCGCGAGCGTGGCGCGGTCGACGTTCGGCGTGGACGCGAGGGGGATGAAGCGCGCCTCCTCACGGCCGAACACGACGCCCGCGTCGCCACCGACGAGCCGCACGCCGCTCTCCACGACCGCGTCCAGCGCTTCCGTCAGGTCGGTCGCATTCGAGAGCTTCACGCTCGCGTCGTAGAGGAGCTCGAACTCTGCCGCGCGCTGCGCGAGCTCGTGGCGGCCGCGCACCGTCAGGACCGTGAGCGCTGTGACGCGGGCTAGCGCCTGCGCGACCGCGAACTGGTGCGGGGTGAAGCTCGCGAGCCCGGGCTTGATGGCGCGGATGACCCCGAGGAGCTCGCCCTCCGCCTCCAGGGGCACGACGATCGCGGAGCGCTGCCGCCCGGTGGCATCGGGACGGTTGGTCGCGCGGGGATGCGCCGCCACGTCGTCGACGAGGAGGGGCGTTCGGTGCTGGGTCGCGAGCCCGATCAGGCCCTCGCCGACGTGCAGCAGGCGCGAGCGCTGCTCGGCCTCGTACGCGGGGCCTAGCGCGGGATCGTAGCGGATGGCGCTGAGGGAGAGGGTCCCGGTCTCGGGGTCGAGGATGCGCAAGGTCGTGGAGCTCGCGGTCGTGAGCGCGTGGAAGCGATCGACCGCCGTGTCGAAGACGCCGTCGAGATCGAGGCGCGTCGCGCGCACGAGCACGTCGTTGACCGCCTCCAGCTCCATGAGCCGGAGCGACGTCGCCTCGGCCTCGCCCATCCCTTCCCCTCCCGCTGCTGCCGCGCATGCTCGCCCGCGGTGTCAAGAGTGAAGCCACCCGGACGGTCAGGCGCGCGCGAGCACCTCGCCCCGCTGCCACATGCGCTGGGCGATCTCGAGCGCGGCGGCGTCGAACGCGACCAGCCCGACACCGACGGCGACGAGCGCCCAGCCCTGGCCGATCTGGATCGCGGCGAAGCCGAGACCGAGGAAGAGCGCCGCCGAGAGCGCGATGATCAGCCCCGCGAGCTGCTGGGCGGCGCGGCTCGAGCGTACCCGCGCGGCGACGATCATCGTCACGCTGCCGGCGGTGATGACGAAGAGGAGCGCGAGCACGACGAGCGCGTACACGAGCTCCGGCGTGAGGATGCGCGTCACGCGCTCCGCGCCGTAGCGGTAGCCCGCGAGCGCGTACGCGGCGGCGAGCGTGAAGCAGCACGCGGCCATCACCGGGACGAGCATCCCCACGAGCTTGCCGAGAACGATGTCGCGGTCCTGGATCGGCGCCGCCAGCAGCGGGACGAGCGTTCCGTTCTCCTTCTCCGCCACGAAAGTCGACGCGATGAGCGCGACGCCGGAGAGGGCGGGGAAGAAGACGGACTGGAGGGCGAGCGCGACGATCCGCAGGTCGCCGCCCGCGCCGCGTCCGGGGTCGCGGTCGCTCAACACGAAGAAGAGCGGGATGACGACGAAGATCCCCGTCCGCAGCAGCGACGCGCGGTCGAAGAACACCTCCCAGCGGATCTCGCGCCACGCGATCAGGGCCCACTTCATGCCTTCGCCTCGCGCAGGATCTCCAGGTACGCGTCCTCGAGCGACCGCTCCTCCGCGGAGAGCGTCACGACGCCCACGCCGGCGTCGAGGAGCGCCCGGAGGACCCCGGCGTTCGTGTTCGCCGGGTCGTCGGTCGCGAAGCGCAGCGCCGAGCATCCGTTCGCGCCGTTCGCGGGCTCCGCATCGACCCCCGCCGCCCCCAGCGCGCCGCGCGCGCGGCCCGCGTCGCCCGTGAAGGTCACGACGTACGTCGGCCGTCCGGTCGCGCGGATCTCGCTCGTGGCCCCCGTGCGCAGGACGCGGCCGCGGTAGACGACGACGACGCGGTCGGCGATGCGCTGCGCCTCGTCGAGGTCGTGCGTGGTGAGGAGGATCGACCGCTCGCGCGCGCGCAGCGACACGATGAACGCGCGGAGCGTCTGCGCCATCTCGGGGTCGAGGGCCGACGCGGGCTCGTCGAGGAGCAGGACGGGCGGGTCGTGGATGAGCGCCCGCGCGATCGCGACCTTCTGGCGCATGCCGCGCGAGAACGCGCCGAGGCGCTGGCCGGCGACACCGGTGAGCCCGAGCTGCTCCGCCAGCTCGGCGGCGCGCGCGGCCGGGGACCGCACGTCGTAGAGCCGGCCGAAGAAGGCGAGATAGTCGCGGAGGGGCATCCGGTCATAGAGGGCCGGCGTGTCGGTCACGAAGCCGCACCGCGCTCGCACGGCCGTCGGGTCCTCGCGGACGGAGACGCCGTCGACGACCGCGTCCCCGGTCGTCGGCGCGAGGATGCCCGCGATGATCCGGCTCGCCGTCGTCTTGCCCGCGCCGTTGGGTCCGAGCAGCGCCACGATCTCGCCGGGGCGGACGTCGAAGGAAATGTCGTCGAGGGCGACGAAGCCGCCGAAGCGGCGGGTGACCCCGCGGACCTCGATCACCCTCCGAGGATAGAGGTCGCGCGCCCGCCTACTTCTCGAGCCTGGACGCGGCCTCCTCGGTGACCGCGGCCAAGCCGTGACCTCCGGGAGATCACGACGAGCTCAGTGGGGGCCGGGCCGGCTCAGGCGATCGCGCGGTTGAACGAGCGGGCGGCGAGGATCAGCGATCCGACCGCGAGGACGGCCATGATGAGCGTCCCCTTCGCGACCTCCGGAGAGGCCATGTGCCCGTTGAAAAGGTCGCGGGCGGCATTCACCGCGTACGAGAGCGGGTTGACGTCCGCGATCGTCCGCAGCCAGTCCGGCGCGAGGGTGAGCGGCAGCAGCACACCGGACAGGAGCAGGAGCGGGAGGCTCGCCGTGAAGATGAGCGGCGCGTACGAGTCTTCGCTGCGGAGCCACAACGCCACGGCGTACGCGATGCACGCGGTCGCGAGCCCGACGAGCGCGACGAGGGCGAGCATGACGGCGGCACCGCCGACCGTCGCCTGCAGGCCGAACGGGATCGCGAGGAGCAGGAGGATCGCGGACTGGATGAGGAGGACGAGCATGTCCCGCAGCGCGCGGCCGAGCATGAGCGAGATGCGGCTCACGGGCGTGACGCGGAGGCGCTCGATGACGCCGGCGCGGAGCTCGGCGATGAGGCTGAACCCGACGCCCGCGGCGCCGAAGAGCCCGAGCTGGATGAGCAGGCCGGGCACGAACACGTTGTAGGCGCCGCCGGGCGGGAAGCCCTGCACGGTCGCGATGGACTTGAGGAGCGGCGCGAACAGGACGAGATAGAGGACGGGCTGCGTCACGCCGATGATCACCCATACCGGGTTTCCCAGGAGGATCCCGAAGTAGCGGCCGAAGATGAGCCACGTGTCGCGGAGCGTCTTCATCAGGCCGCCTTCTCCTCCCGGAGCGAGTGGCCCGTCTTCTTGAGGAAAACGTCGTCGAGGGTCGGTCGAGCGAGGGAGAGGGTCGTGAGCGCGGTGTGGTTCGCGTCGAGGAGCCGCAGGATGAGCGGCGTCGCGGACTCGCCGTGGTCGACGTACACGCGGATCGTGCCCTCGTGGGTCTCGGCCTCGCGGACGAATGGCTGGTCGCGCAGCAGGGCGAGCGTCGCCGCGGGATCGCCGTCCACGCCGATCGTCACGACGTCGCC
>JAJYLV010000133.1 GCA_021787445.1 Chloroflexota bacterium
GGAGGCCGCCGCATGAACGCTCCGCTCCCCCTCGGCTCGGTCCGTCCGACGCGCTACGTCTTCGATCGCGCGCCGATGCTCGTGTACTGGGAGATGACGCGGGCGTGCCCGCTCGCGTGCCGGCACTGCCGCGCGGAGGCCGTGCCGCAACGCAGCGACCGCGAGCTGACGACGGCCGAGGGCGAGGCTTTGTTCGACCAGATCGCGGCGTTCGGACGTCCCTGCCCGCACGTCGTGCTCACGGGCGGCGACCCGCTCCGCCGCGACGACCTCGTCGCGCTCGTCCGCGCCGCGCGGGACCGCGGGGTCGGGACGTCCGTCTCGCCGAGCGCGACGGAGGACCTCACGCCGGCGCTGCTCGCCGAGCTGAAGGCGGCCTCCGTCCAGTCGATGTCGCTCAGCCTCGACGGCTCGACCGCGGAGCTGCACGACGGCTTCCGCGGCGTCCCCGGCACGTTCGTGTCGACGATGCGGGCGGCGGGAGCGATCCGCGCGGCGCGGATCCCCCTCCAGGTGAACACGCTCGTGACCGACGAGACCGCGTACGACCTCCCCGCGATCTACGAGCTTCTCCGCAAGCTCGACATCATGCGCTGGAGCCTCTTCTTCCTCATCGGCGTCGGCCGCGGCGCGGTCCTGGGCGAGGTCAGCCCCGTCCGCTCCGAGCGCCTCTTCCGCTGGGTGCTCGACCTCGAGCGCACCTCGCCCTTCCCGATCAAGACGACCGAGGCGATGCACTACCGCCGCGTCGCCATCACGCGGATGGAGCGCGACGGCATGGAGCGCGAGGCGATCGAGCGGACGCCGGTGGGGCGCGGTCTCGGAGTGCGGGACGGCAACGGCATCGTCTTCGTCGCGTACGACGGGACCATCCATCCGTCGGGCTTCCTCCCCGTCCCTTGCGGCGACGTACGCACGTCGACGCTCGCCGACGTCTACCGCTCGCACCCGCTGTTCGTCGCGCTCCGCGAGCCGCGCTCCTTCACCGGCAAGTGCGGGCGCTGCCCCTACGCCGCGATCTGCGGCGGCTCGCGCGCCCGCGCCTTCGCGCGGACGGGAGACGCGCTCGCGAGCGATCCGCTGTGCCCCTACGTCCCTCCGTCGGACGCCGTGCCGTGGGAGGACCGCCCCTCGTGAAGGTCGTCGTCGCCGGCGGCGGCATCGCCGGGCTCACCGCGGCGGACGCGCTCGCGCGCGCCGGCGCCGACGTCGTCCTCGCCGAGAGCGGCACCTCGCTCGGAGGCAAGGTCGCGACCGAGCGCGTCGACGGCTTCACGATCGAGCGCGGACCGGACTCCTTCCTCACGCTGCGCCGCGCGGCGCTCGAGCTCGCGCGCGATCTCGGCCTCGGCGCGGAGGTGGCGCCGCCGAAGCGGCCCGCGGACGTCTTCATCTGGCATCGCGCCCGCCTCGTCCCGATCCCCGCCGGCACCGGCCTCGGGATCCCGACACGCTTCGTCCCGTTCCTCCGCAGCCCGCTGTTCTCTCCGCTCGAGAAGCTGCGCGCGGCGGCGGAGGTCGTCGTTCCTCCCGACCGCACGAGCGAGGACGTCGCGATCGGCACGCTGCTGCGCCGACGGTTCGGCGACGCCGTCGTCGACCGCCTCGCCGGGCCGCTCATCTCCGGCATCTACGGCCTGGCCATCGACGAGCTCAGCCTCGACGCGCTCATGCCGCGGCTGCGCGACGCGCTCGCGCGGCACGGCAGCCTCGTGCGCGCCGGGCTCGCCGCCCGCGCCGCGCGCCGACCGGCGCCCGCCGGACCCGAGGTCGTCACGCTGCGGCGCGGGATGGGATCGCTCGTCGACGCGCTCGCGTCGCGTCTCCGCGCCGACGTGCGCCTCGGCACCGCGCTCGAGAGCGTCGAGCGGTCGGGCGCGCGCTACCGGGTGCGGCTCGGCGACGGGACGCGCCTGGACGCCGACGGGGTCGTCGTCGCGACGCCCGCCGCCGCGGCGGCGCGCGCGCTCGAGCCCGTCGCGCCCGCGGCGTCGGACGCCCTCCGCACCATCGCCTATCGCGGCACGGCCGCGGTGTCGCTCGGGTACGACGAGCGGCAGCTGCGGCGCCCGCTCGCGGGGCACGGGTTCCTCGTGCCCGACGGCGCTCTCCCCATCGCGGCGTGCACGTGGACGTCGTCGAAGTGGAGCGACCGCGCGCCGGAAGGCGCGGTGCTCGTTCGCGCGACGATCCGCGCCGACGGGCTGCTCCGCCACGGCGAGGACGACCTCGTCGACGTCGCGCACCGCGCCACGGCGCTCGCCCTCGGGATCGAAGGCGCTCCGCTGATGGCGCGCACGGCGATCTGGGACGGTGCGATGCCGCGCTACACCGTCGGGCACCTCGAGAGGCTCGCGCGCATCGACGCCGCGCTCGGCGTGCTCCCGGGCATCGCGCTCGCGGGCGCGGCATACCGCGGCACCGGCCTCCCCGACTGCATCGCGCAGGGGCAGGCCGCGGCTCAGGAGATCCTCTCACGGGAGACGAAGGATGAAAGAG
Organism: Chloroflexota bacterium; assembly: GCA_021787445.1. GTDB lineage: Bacteria > Chloroflexota > Limnocylindria > P2-11E > P2-11E > JACPOT01. Next base: position 2,500 of record JAJYLV010000133.1, read on the forward strand.
CGGCGAGCGGGATCCGGCTCCGCCGGTCGAGCGAGCGCACCGACCATGCACGCGGCGAAGCCGCGAGCCTGAGCAGGCCATGAGCACGACATCCGTCGCCCGCAACGAAGAGCTGCTCGCGCGCGCGGAAGCGCTCATGCCGGGAGGGGTATCGAGCCCCGTGCGCGCATACCGCGCCGTCGGCGGCCACCCGCCCTTCATCGTGGCCGGCGAGGGCTGCCGCGTGCGCGATGCCGACGGGCGCACGTTCGTCGACCTCGTCTGCTCGTGGGGGCCGCTCATCGCCGGACACGCTCATCCCGCCGTCGTCGCCGCGATCGAGCGGCAGGCCCGCCTCGGAACGTCGTACGGAGCGCCGACGCCGCTCGAGGTCGAGCTCGCCGCGGAGGTCGTCGCGGCCGTGCCGAGCCTCGAGATGGTCCGCTTCGTCTCCTCGGGGACCGAGGCCGCCATGAGCGCGCTCCGCCTCGCGCGCGCCGCGACGGGGCGCGCGGCCATCCTCAAGTTCGCGGGCTGCTATCACGGCCACGCCGACGCGCTCCTCTCCAAGGCCGGTTCCGGGCTCGCGACCCTCGGCCTTCCCGGCTCGGCCGGCGTGACGCCGGAGACAGCGGCGGACACGATCACGGTCGCGTACAACGACGCGTCCGCGGTGCGCGACGTCGCCGAGCGCGTCCCGCTCGCGGCCATCGTCGTCGAGCCATTCGCCGGGAACATGGGCTGCGTCCCGCCGCAGCCGGGATTCCTCGAGGAGCTGCGGCGTATCGCCGACGCGACCGGCGCGCTCCTCGTCTTCGACGAGGTCATCACCGGCTTCCGTCTCGCGCGCGGCGGCGCGCAGTCGATCGTGGGCGTCCGCCCGGACATCACGACGCTCGGGAAGGTCATCGGCGGCGGGCTGCCCGTCGGCGCCTACGGCGCGTCGCGCGCGCTCATGTCGCAGGTCGCGCCGCTCGGGCCGATGTACCAGGCGGGGACGCTCTCGGGGAACCCGCTCGCGATGGCGGCCGGCCTCGCGACGCTGCGGCTCCTCGACGACGGCGCGTACGCGCGGCTCGAGGCCGCCGGGGCGTGGCTCGAGGCCGGGCTCAACGACGCCATCCGCTCCAGCGGCGCGCGCGCGCGCGTGCAGCGCGCCGGATCCCTCCTCACCCTCTTCTTCACCGACCGCGTCGTCCGCGACGAGGACGACGCGATGACGAGCGACCGCGAGCGGTTCGCGGCGTTCCACCGCGCGATGCTCCGGCGGGGCGTCATGCTCCCGCCCTCGCAGTTCGAATGCTGGTTCCTCTCGCTCGCGCACGACGATCCCGCGCTCGAGGAGATCGTCACTGCGGCGCGCGCAAGCCTGAAGGAGGTCACCCCATGAACATGAACGAGCTCTACCGCTACCTGACCCTCGCGGTGACGCCCGAGTGGCGTCGCCTCTCCGACGACGAGCGCGCCTCGCAGAAGCGCGAGCTCGTGCGGGCGACCGAGATGGACGGGGTCGCCGTGCACGCCTACTCGCTCGTCGGCACGCGCGCCGACGCCGATCTCCTCCTGTGGATCGTCGCCGACGACCTCGAGGGCATCCGCGCGCTCGAGACGCGGCTCGCGGCGACGCGCTTGTGGACGTACAGCACCCGCCCCTACGGCTACCTCGCCGCGCGGCGGCGCTCGCCGTACCTCGGCGACCACGCGCACGCGGACAGCGAGCAGGTGCGCACGGAAGCCGGTCCGCTCGACGACAAGGCGTACGTCTTCGTCTACCCGATGGTGAAGAAGCGCTCCTGGTACTCGCTCGGCTCCCAGGAACGCACACGGATCATGGCCAAGCACTTCGAGGTCGGCCATCGCTATCCCGACATCCGCATCCACACCGGGTACAGCTTCGGGATCGACGACCAGGAGTTCGTCGTCGCCTTCGAGGCCGACGACCCGCGCCGCTTCCTCGCGCTCGTCGCCGAGCTGCGCGAGACGGAATCGTCCGCCTACACCGAGAGCGAGACGCCGATCTTCGTCGGCGCGACGATGTCGCTCGAGCGCGCCCTCGACCAGATCGACGGCGCGGAGGCGCGGATCGCGGCGTGAGCGTCGCCGAGGCGCCGGCGGCCGGGGAGCGGCGCCGCATGCGCGAGCCCCTCCTCGTCCGGGCGTGCCGGCGCGAGCGGACGGAGCGCACGCCGGTGTGGTTCATGCGCCAGGCCGGCCGCTGCCTCGCGGAGTACCGCGCGCTCCGCGAGCGCTACGGGATGCTGGAGATGACGCGGACGCCCGAGCTGTGCGCGCGCGTCACGACGCTGCCGGTCGAGCGCCTCGGCGTCGACGGCGCGGTCCTCTACGCCGACATCATGCTGCCCCTCGACGGCATGGGCATCGCCTTCCGGATCGAGCCGAGCGCCGGCCCCATCGTCGACCGGCCGATCCGCACGCGCGCCGACGTCGACGCGATCCG
>JAJYLV010000025.1 GCA_021787445.1 Chloroflexota bacterium
CTCACGCCGCCGCTGCCGGCGGTTCCCTTAGGGCGTTACGAGAACTCCGAAATGGCTGATCGGAATGGACCGAAACGGGCGATCGGTTTCGAGCGAAACGGGTGATCGGATTGCTCCGAAATCCGCACCTGGGCGGCACCGCGCGCGCTAGCAACCTGATGCAGCGCGCGCAGCCGATCCTCACAGGGCTCGCGGGTCTCGTGCTAATCGCCGCCGGACTGAACGACACGATCGTCTACTGGTTCGTCTGAGCATGCGGCGCCCGTAGTATCGGCACGTGCCGAGGCGTGAGCTGCCGCGCGCGTTCACGAATCGACTCGACCGACCGACGGGTCGTCCCGAGGAGTGGTTCCTCGGCTCGCTCCAGGGCCGCGTCCTCCGGACCCTCTCCAGGCGCGGCCCCAGCACAGTGCGCGAGGTGGCCGAGGCGCTCAGAGGAAACCTCGCCTACACGACCGTGATGACGGTGCTCGGCCGGCTGCACGAGAAGGGTCTCGTCGGCCGCCAGCAGCGCGGCAAGGGGTACCTCTACACGCCGCGCTTCTCGCCGGCCGAGCTGCACGACCGGATGGCCAAGTACCTGGTCGACGAGATCGTCGAGGATTTCGGCGACGTCGCGCTCGCGCACTTCGCCGGCGCGCTCGATCGCCTCGACCGCCGCCGTCTGGCCCACCTGCGACGGGCGGACAGGCAGCGCCGGGGATGAGCCGCGCCGATCGCGCCTTCACTCAGCTCGTCGCGGCCTCGCTCGCGACCGGCTCGGTGCTCGCGCTTCCGCTGCTGATCACGCTCTTCCCGGGCGCCGTCCAGCGGGCCCTGCACGGATACGACGCGGTCGCCGCGGTCTGCGCCGCGGCGCTCTACCGGCTCGGCGCCGGGCTCCCACCGCTCGGTCTCCTCGTGTTGGCCCTGACGGTCGCGAGCCTGGCTCTGGGCGCGCTGAAGGCCGGCCGGACCCTGCGCCGCACCCGCCGGACGCTCGCGCTCCACCAGCCCGTCGCCGCGCCGCGCCGGCTGCGCGCCGCCGCGCGGACGCTCGGGATCTCGGAGGCCATCGTCTGCTTCGCCGATCCGCGGCCGTACGCGTACTGCCGCGGCTTCCTTCGGCCGGAGGTCTGGGTCTCGAGCGCTGCGCTCACGGTGCTGAGGCGGCGTGAGCTCGAGGCGGTCCTCTTGCACGAAGCCTTCCACCTGCGGCAGCGCGACCCGCTGCGGATCCTCATCGCCCGGGTGCTGAGCCAGCTCTTCTTCGCGCAGCCGCTCATCCGACTGCTCGCGGCGCGCTTCGAGGTGTCCAAGGAGCTCGAGGCCGATCGGGCCGCGGCCCGCGCGCAGGGCACGGTCCGGCACCTCGCGAGCGCGCTCTACGCGCTGGGCCGCCGGCCGCTCGGGCTCGCGACGAACGAGGCCGCGGTCGGCGCCTGGTCGCTCTCACGCGCTCGCGTCGACCAGATGTGCGGCTCGCCCGAGCAGGATCTGCTCCCCGCGCTCTCGCGGCGGGGGCGGTGGCTCACGACCGCGACGCTCGCGCTCGCCTTCGTGCTCACGCTCGGACAGGCCGCGCGGGCCGACCTGCTCCCCGCGGCGGTCGTGGGGTCGCTCGTACCGTCGATGAACCCCGCCGACGTCCACACCTGTCCGCTGCCCACCAGCGGCGTGCTCTTCTAGCGCGAGCGGCCGCTGGCGCCATCGGAGGCCGCCGACCTCGACCCTCATCCGATGACGCGGCGAGTGCTGTTCCTGTGCGTTCACAACTCCGCGCGCTCGCAGATGGCTGTGGGCCTCCTCCAGTCCATGGCCGGCGACCGGGTACGACGTGTTCAGTGCCGGCCTGAGCCGGATCCGTTCGGCCCGAGCGAGTCGACCGTCAGGTCGTCAGCGGATCAGGGGCCCTGGGCGATCCTGCTCTCGATGGTCTGCTCGCTCATCGGCCCGCCCACCTCGACGTGACGGACGACGCCCGCGGGATTGACGAAGAACGTGGTGGGCAGAGCGACGACCCCGTAACGCCGTGCGGTGCGCGCCCCGGGGTCGAGGATCGGTTGGAGGTGCCGCAGGCCGAGCTGGTCGAAGAAGCCGAGCACCGTGTCGGCGTCCTCCTGCAGGTCGACCTCCAGGAAGGCCACGTTGGGGCGCCGCGCAGCGACGCGGTCGAACGCGGGCATCTCTTTACGACACGGGACGCACCAAGTCGCCCAGAAGGTGATGACGACGGGCCGGCCGCGCAGCGCCGCGAGGTCCGTGAGCCGGCCGTCGGGAGTGGCCCAGGCGAAGATGGGGGCCAGCGCGCCGACCCGTCCGGCGCTGCCCTCGTGCTCGATCAGTTGATAGATGGCCCCGACCCGTCCGGATGGGGCGGGCACCTGCGGCGGCGGCGAGGGCACGGCCGCCGGTGCCGGGATGAGGACGGCGGCGGCTGTTGCGAGGACCAGGGCGGCGACAGCGCCGCCCATGAGGCGCGCCCGCACAGGCGCGATACTACGGCACATAGTAGGATCAGCGCGGTCATGACAGCGGTGACCCTCTGGCCGCTCGCCTTCCTCGCCGGCGCCATCTCGTTCAGCTCGCCGTGCTGCCTGCCGCTGCTGCCGGGGTACCTGGCGCACGTCGGCGGGCTGGTGGACGCCCGCGCCGCGAGCGCGATGCGCTCGCGCACCGTCGCCGGCGCGCTCCTCTTCGTGCTCGGCTTCACGCTCGTCTTCGCCCTCCTGGGAGCCTCGGCGGGGCTGCTCGGTGGATACCTGCTCGGCCAGCGCGAGCTGCTGCTGCGCGCGGCCGGCGTGTTCATCGTCCTGATGGCCGTGCTGCAGATCACCGGCCGGCGGCCCGCTTTCTTCGCGTGGGCCGCCCTCGCGCCGGCCTCCCCGCGCGGCGGCCTGGCCGGCTCCTTCCCGCTGGGGATGGCCTTCGCCGCGAGTTGGACGCCTTGCGTCGGACCGGTGCTGGCCGCGATCCTCACGGCGGCGAGCGCCGAAGGCTCGGCGCTCGAGGGTGCGGGGCTCCTGGTGGTCTACGCACTGGGGCTCGGCGTACCCTTCGTCGCCAGCGCCGTGGCCATCGAGCGCTCGCGCCGCGTCCGGGACACGCTCCTGCGCGCCCACCGTCAGATCGAGGTCGGCGGCGGCGCCGTGCTCGGCCTGATGGGCGTGCTCATCCTGACCGACCGCTGGCTGCCGCTGATGGCGCCGCTCCTTCGCTGGTACGCGCAGCTCGGCTGGCCGCCGTTCTGAGAGATGCAGCCCAGCCTGACCGCCGCGCCGCCGAACGCTCCCACGTGGGGGTCCCGAGCCCTCGCCGCGGCGGTCGGGCTCGTCCTGGTCGGCATCCTCGTCGTGCTCGCCCTCGGCTTCCGGCGCGACCCTCAGGACATCAAGACCGGCACGGTCGGCCATCCGGCGCCCGGCTTCGATCTCGAGCGCCTCGATGGCGAGGGCCGCATCCGGCTCGCCGACTACCGCGGATGGGTGGTGCTCCTCAACTTCTGGGCCTCGTGGTGCGTCCCCTGCAGGCAGGAGAACGCCGCGCTGGCCGCGGTCTGGGAGCGCTACCGGCCAACGCGCGAGGTGATCCTCATCGGGGTCGTCTACCAGGACAGCGTGGAGGCCGCGCGCCAGTACACGGCGCATTACGGCAACACCTGGCCGAGCGTGCTGGACCCCGGCGGGCGCACCGCCATCGCCTACGGCGTCTTCGGCATCCCCGAGACCTACTTCATCCGTCCCGACGGCGTGATCGCCGGCCGGCACATCGGCGCGATCGACCAGCAGACGCTCATCACCGGCATCGAGGAGATCCGCCGCCTCTCCGCCACCCCTCTCCACCAGCGCGTGAGCGCTCTCCCGTGACCGACGTCATCCTGGGCGGCGCCGTCCTGGCCTCCTTCCTCGCGGGGATGGTGGCGCTCTTCGCGCCCTGCTGCATTTCGGTGATGCTGCCGGCCTACCTCGCCTCGAGCTTCTCGACCAAGCGCGCCCTGGTGGCGATGACCTTCGTCTTCGCGGCCGGACTCGGGCTGATCATCCTGCCCATCGCGCTCGGCGCGGCCGCGCTCGGTGCGCTGATCAACGCCAACCACACCATCGTCTATCTCGTGGGTGCCGCATTCATGTTCGCGCTCGGCGCGTACATGATCCTCGGCGGTCAGCTCGCGCTGCCCATGCCGGGCGTGCCGATCCGTCAAGGGCGCGGACCCCTCGCCGTGCTCTCGCTGGGTGCCTTCTCGGGCGTCTCCAGCGCATGCTGCGCGCCGGTCCTCGCCGGTCTCGTGGCGCTGGCTGGCGCGACCGCCTCCTTCGGGGCCGCCCTCACCCTCGGCGTGGCGTACGTCTTCGGGATGGCCTTCCCGCTCTTCGTCATCGCGCTGCTCTGGGACCGGTTCGACTGGGGCGAGAGCCCGCTCCTGCGCGGGCGACGCTTCGCGTTCCGTCTGCTCGGACGGCAGGTCGAGGCCCACTCCACGGCACTCGCCTCTGGCGGGATCTTGATCGCGATGAGCGCCGTCGCCGTCTACATCGCCCTGAGCGGGAACGCGATGTCCTACTCGGACTGGCAGCTGCAGCTGTCCGCGAGCGTTGAGCACTATGCCGCGGTCATCCGAAACTGGCTTGCGCTCGTGCCCGGCTGGCTCACTGCCCTCGCGATCGGCGTGGCACTCGTCGCGCTCGCCTGGGTCGGCCTTCGACAAGCGAGATCATCCGCGCAGCCGAGCGCCAGTACGGCGGAGCGTCCTGGACCGGACGAGGAGTCACATGCGAGCGCGGGCGAAGCGGATCACGCCCCGGAACCGGAGGGCATATCGTGAATGCGCCCAAGGCGAGCACGCCGTCCGAGAACAAGCGGGGCCGCGACCGGCGAGCGAGTCGCGCCCGAGTCAAGCGGCCGGCGCCGTGGCGCGGTCGGCTCAAGCGTGGCGCGTGGGCGCTTCTCGCGATCGCTGTTGCCGCGGGTGGCCTCTATGCCGCGACCAGCTCGCGACAGAGCGGCAGCACGGCTAGCGGCGGGAGCGGGCAGTACGTTTACCAGGTCGGCTCTCCCGGGCCGGGCATGGAGGCGCTCGCGCTCGATCTGCCTTCCACCGCGGGCGGGACGTTCAGCCTGGCGTCATACAAGAACAAAGGCCAGGTGCTCCTCTACTTCCAGGAGGGGCTGACCTGCCAACCGTGCTGGGACCAGCTCAAGGCGATCCAGGCCGATGCGCCGAAGTTCGAGGCCCTGGGGATCCTCGCGATCGTCAGCGTCACCACTGACCCGCTCGATCTGATCCGGCAGAAGGTGAAGGACGAAGGCATCACCCTCCCTGTGCTCGCCGATGTCGGCGCGCGCGCCTCGAGCGCATGGCACACGAACCGCTATCAGATGATGGGCATGGGCGAGCGCAACGGACACAGCTTTATCCTCGTCGGCGCCGATGGCCGGATCCGCTGGCGCGCCGACTACGGCGGCGCGCCGAACTACACGATGTTCGTGCCGATCGACACGCTGCTCGCGCAGATGAAGGAGGGCGCGCTGCCGTGACCCAGATCGTGCTGTTGACCAAGGTAGATTGTCACTTCTGCGACCAGGCAAAGGAGACCCTCGATCGCCTCGCCGCCGAGTACCCACTGCACGTCCGCGAGGTCGCGCTCGACTCGGCGGAAGGCCGCGCGCTCGCGGCCCGTTCCGGCGCACCGTTCCCGCCTGTCGCCTTCCTCGACGGCGAGGTCTTCGCGTACGGTCGGCTGCCGGAGCACAAGCTCCGTCAGCGACTCGCGCGCGCGGCCATCGTGTAGACGCGCCTCAGCTACCTGAGAGCCCGACGAGCAGCGCGGCCGCGATGAGGACGAGCACGAGCCAACCCCAGGGCGTGCCCATCATCCCGGCGACACCACCGGTGAGGCCACAGCTCATCGCGCCGCCGGCGATGAGCAGGTCGAAGACGAGGAGCAGCGCCAGCACGACGGCCGCGCCCACGAGGAAACTGTTCGTGTCGACCGGAGAGACTGGTCACCCTCCGAAGACCGGCGGGATCGCGTCTACCGCACGTCCAGCTCGGTGAACATGCCCATCGCGTAGTGGCCGGGTTCGTTGCAGATGAGCTCGTAGCGGCCCGGCGCGAAACGAAGCGTCACCCAGCTCGTCGCCCCCGGGGCGATACCATCGCCCTCGCCCTCGCCGCACGACTTCGACGCCTCGCCGAGACTGCCGGCCTCGTCGACGCGGCCATCCGGGCCCACGGCTCGCGCGCCTGGCGCGCCCGAGGTGAGCGGCAGGACGAGCAGCTCGTGGACCATCATCCCCGTGTTCCTCACGCGCAGCGACACCTCGCCCGCGGGTACCGCCGAGCGGCTCACGCTGACGCTCATCATGCGCCCGCCCATCATCCCGCCGCGACCCATCATTCCGGCCGCACCCGGCATCCCGCCCATGTCCGAGAGGGTGACATCGATGACCTGGCCGTCGAGCGCGGGCGGCATGCAGGACGCGACGCCGCCGAACGGGCCGATCGGACCTGGACCGCTGATCGGTGCATACAGTGCTGCGAAGGCCCAGGTCGTACCCACGAGACCGACCAGTCCGACGACAACAAGGAGCACGCCGAGCGTGAGCAGTCTCATGGCGTCACCTCCCGCCCAGAAGGCGTCGGCGCTCTTCGTAGTCCTTCTGCTCGAGCTCGCCGCGGGCGAAACGCTCGTCCAGGATGTCGAGCGCGCGGGAGCCTGACCGACCGCTGATCCCACCGCCCGAGAGCGATCGGACCACCAAGACGACACCGACGACGATCAACACGAGGAACACGAGCCAGACGAGCATCATCCCGGCGCCCCACCAGCCCCACGGTCCATACATCATTTCCAGTTACCTCGCATGCGACCACGGTAGCTCCGGCTGAGGATCGTGTGAACCCTGTTCGGGCGACAAGTGTGCCTCCCGCAGCTTCGCATCGTTACTACACAGAATAGTAGGTCATAGCTTCCCGCGTCTTCGCTGGGCGCTCTGCGCACCACCCGGCGCGAGGCGACCTGTGTGTCAGTGACCCGGCGGTCGCGGGCAGGGCTCGTCTCCGACGCAGACGAAGACGTACGACGCGAACCCTATGAAGCCCGCGCTGCCGCGGTACTCGTAGTCGATCCGCAGCGCGTTCACGAAGAAGGCACCCGGACGGAGCGCGTGGATCTCCAGGACGATCGGGTAGCGGCCCTGGCCGGGCTCGAGCGTCGCGCCGATCGCCGGGATGCCGCCACCGCGTGCGCGCACGCGATCGTTGCGGGCGCTTCGTGACCGGTCGATGGTGATGGCGCGGATCTCGGCGGTGTCCGGGAGCGGGTAGATCGGTCGCACATCGCGGAGGATGACGGGGGCATCCGCGCAGGCGACGAGCAGGAGCGCGACGACGCTCGTCTGCTCGCCGACCTCGAGCGGGATCGACTCCGGAGCCTGCGCGTGCGAGATACCCGAATCCTCGCGGATCGGCGCGTAGAGGCAGTCGCGGTTCTGTCCGCCGCGTGCCGGAAGAGTGAAGACCACCAGTGAGAGCTCCGCCGCGACCAACGTGACCAGGAGCAGCGCGGCTGGGGCCCGCGGGAGCACCCGCGACGAAGGCACAAGGGCGGCACCGGCGACGAAGGTCGCCAGCAGGGCGAGGACCCCCAGCGCCGCGCCATCCGCGAAGTCGCTGAAGGCAACGAGTCGGGGGTCGGGGGCGAAGAGACCGAGCTCGCGGGTGACCAGCCACACTCCGCCGAGGAGGACAGCCGAGCCTGCGCCCCCGAGCGCGAGGAGCTGGCGCGGGCGAACGCGATCGCCCAGCAGCCAGAGCCCGATGAGCAGGGCGGTGAAGACTTCGAAGATGTCTGCGGCAGCGTCGGCGAGGCCGATCGTCTCGGGCGTTCCGGGCTCGGCCCCGAAGGGCAGCCCGGATGTGCGCGACGCGAACCAGATCGCGATCGTCGCGAGGCTGCCGACAATGCCGAACCAGCCGACGAACGCGCGTATGGCAGGCGGACCGAGCGGGCGCAGGAGATACAGGCCGCCGGCGATCTGGAGCGACCCGACCGCCGCGAAGAAGACCCCAAAGAGCGGATCTTCGTCGGCGTGCGGACCGATCTGAGCGAGATGGAGCACGCCCGCAGCAAAGGCGAGGGAGGCGGCGGCGAACCTCCAGCCCGCTGAGGAGCTCACTCGCTCCGCGGCCCGGATGACTTCGCGAGATCCGCCCGCAGGCGCTCCTCCGAAATGGGCCCACCGATCTCCAGATGCTAAGGGAGCACGGGCACTGCGCACCGAGACCACCATCAACGACGCCGGCGACTTCGGCATCGGCAAGCGGCTGTCTCGCCTCGCCGCGCTGCGGCAGGCCGGCTTTTCGGCCGACCGACGGCTCCTAGCCGTCCAACGGATCAGCCACGACTGCACGATGGGCGAAGACGCCTTCCGCACGTTGACCGGTCCGATCACGGTGGGCGCCCAGCGCGCCAGCGGGCTGCCACTGGGCAGCGCGCGCACCCAGGCGCTGCTGGGGGCGCTGCTCATCTTCCGCCTCCTGCCGGCGGGGTTCAGCGCGGCCGATCTGCGGGAGCACCTCGCGCCACTGCTCGGCGTCGTGCCGGAGGCGATCGCTCCCGGCCGCATCACGTACGAGCTGCGACGTCTGCGGCCGCACGGGCTCATCGAGCGCATCCCACGCACGCACCACTACGAGGTCACGGACACGGGGCTGCACCAGACGCTCTTCCTCAGCCGCGCGTACGTGCGCCTCTTCCGCAGCGGCCTGAGCGACATCACCGATCCGCTGGCCGTACCCTCCGCGACCCGGACGAGTCTCGCCGCCCTCGATGCCGCGATCGACCGCCACCTCGAAGAGGTCGCCCTTGCGGCGTGACACTTGACTCACCTAGATCGACCCCCGCGCGCCAAGGTCACTAGGCGCTTTCCCGGCCGTTTCCATCGGCACTCCGGCGTCCGCAACGTCTGTGAGGGCAATGAGCCGATCGTAGTGCTCGATAACGAGGTCGATGAGGGAGGTCGTCGCCCTCTTGCGGTTGCGCTCTGGTTCGAATAGTGACCCGTCCGGGCTACCGGACCGGATTCGATCTGGACTTCGACCCGCAGTCCTCAAAGCGCCAAGGATCGCCGGATCACGCCGCTAGGGCGGTTCGCATACTGTCGGGTCAACTGCACAGAGACGAGAAGACCGTTCGTCTGCGCGTACTCGCGCCAGGTCCTCCACTTGCGCTCAAGCTTGGGCACGTCATCCGTGGGATACATCGCACGCAGCAGCGTGATCGAGCCGTGCTCCCGAACTTCAAGCGGAACCTGTCGTGACGCGCCCCGCACGACGCCTGCAGTATCGCCGGGGCCGGCGGGCCGCCCGACCCGATCCGAAGCGCGCCTCGGTACGATCGTCGCGTGGCTCCCGATCCGCGTCCGTGGAAGCGCGTGCGCAAAGGCGAGCGGAAGGACTACCAGATCCTCCGCGTCGGCGAGGACGTCTTCGCCGACCCGCGGACGGGCGAGGAGCACGACCGCGTCATCATTGAGGCCGACGACTGGTGCAACGTCCTCCCCCTCACGACGGACGGCCGCGTCGTCCTCATCAAGCAGTTCCGCTTCGGGTCGCAGGAGATCTCGCTCGAGCTGCCCGGCGGCGTCGTCGACGAGGGCGAGACGCCGGACGAGGCGGTGAAGCGCGAGCTCGAGGAGGAGACGGGATACCGCGCGGGGCGCGTCGTCAAGCTCGGCGTCTACCGCAGCAACCCCGCGCACTTCACCAACCGTGTCCACTCCTTCGTCGCGCTCGAGTGCGAGTCGGTCAATGACGGGCACCCCGACGGGTCGGAGGACGTCGCCGTCGAGCTCGTACGGCCGCGCGACCTCGTCCGCCTCGTCGGCGAGGAACGCGTCACGCACGCGCTCATGATCGCGTCGATCGGCCTCGCCGCGGTGCACGGCTACCTGGCCGTCGGCGAGATGCGCGCGCGGAACGTGCGGCGCGCCGCCCGCCGCTAGCGCGGAGGGCGGCGATCGGGTCGCCGGGCGTCAGCGCCGCGGGATCGTCCGGACCGACCAGTCCTCCACGTTCCAGAAGCGCTGCGCCGGCTCCGTGATCTGCGCGATCTTGAGCCCCGCGACGCCGGTGCGCTGCACGTACAGGTCGTCGGAGAAGTAGAGGAACACGACCGGCACCTCCGTCGCGATCGCCTGGAAGACCGGCTCGTAGAGCTTCTGCCGCTCGGCGTGGTCGTTCGTCCGTCGCGCGGCTTCGAGGTCGCGGTCGATGGGCAGGGTCGAGAAGCCGGAGAAGTTGTCTCCCGGATCGTTCACTTGGCTCGAATGGAAGAACGGGTAGGGGTCGGGGTCGGCGCTCGCGGTGATCCCGACGAGGAGCGCATCGAACGCGCGCGGCCGCACGACGCTCTGCACGAGCTGGTCGAACGGCATGAAGCTCAGCTTCACCTGGATGCCGACCTCCGCGAGGTCGTCGGCGATCTCTCGCGCCGCGGCGGTCCGCGCCGGCTCGTCGGAGGTGGACAGGGTGAAGCTCAGTGTGACGCCGTCTTTCTCGCGCACGCCCGAGCCGTCGTCGACCCAGCCCGCTCCGTCGAGCAGCGCCTTCGCCTCGGTCGGCGAGTGATCGTACTTGGTGATGTCCGTGGGGTAGGCCCACGACGTCGGGGGTACGAACGTATCGGCGACGCGCCCACGCCCCTCGATCGCGAGGTCGAGCACCTTGCCGCGGTCGATGGCGTACGCGATCGCCCGCCGCACGGCGGGGTCGCGGAACACCGCCTTGCTCGGACGAACGTTGAGGAAGAGCGCGGTGAAGTCGTTCGTCGGGTAGCTGTACACGTTCAGCGTCGGCACGCTCCGCGCGCGCTCGGCGTCCTGGCTCGAGATGCCGGCGACGCCGTCGATCTCGCCGCGCGCGAGCGCCGCGAGCGCGTCCGATGCGCTTCCGAACGATCGCAGGATGAAGCGGTCGAGGTACGGCCGCGAGCGCTGCGGACGGGTGCGATAGAAGTCCGTATTCGCGACGAGCGCGATCTCGCCCGCGGTCGCCGTGCTGAACGAGAACGGCCCCGTCCCGACGGGATGACGGTCGAAGGCATCGTCGGCGAGACGCGAGAAGGGCACGCGGCTCAGGAGGTGCGAAGGCAGCAGCGGGAACGTCGTGCTCGCCTCGAACGGCCCGTACACGTCGGGCAACGTGAAGCGCACGACGCGCTCACCGACGCGCGTGACCGTCACGTCGTGGAACGCCTCTTTGTACGGCCCGCTGTACGCGGGATCCTTGAGCAGGCCGACCGTGTACACGACGTCGTCGGCGACGACCGGCTGCCCGTCCTGCCACCGCGCGTCGTCGCGGATCGTGAACGTCCACACCTTCCCCTGCTCGCCGACGTCCACCTTCGAGGCAAGGTCGGGAACGACGTTCCCGTTCCGGTCGGTGCGCGTCAGGCCGCTGAACACGAGGTGGGCGATGTCGTGGTCGACCGGCGTCACGGCGAGCAGCGGGTCGAGGTGGCGATACCCGCCGACGACACCCTCGACGTAGCTGCCTCCGACAGCCGGGACGAGCGAGGGGCGGCCCTGGTCGGCCACGACGGCACCCGCGCTCGCCACCGCGAGCAGCAGGACGAGCGCGATGACGACGAGCTTGTCGCGCCGGGTCAGGCGGGACCCCCGCGCGCGTGCGAGCGCTCCGTCGCGAAGGTCGTGCTAGCCGCCGCTGGGGCGGGCACCCACGAGCGAGATGATCACGAACACCGTCGCGAGGACGATCGTCAGGCGGAAGAGCACCCGCTCGAGGCCGCGCCGGCTGCGGTACGCCGTCGACTCGCCGCCGAACGTGGACGAGAGGCCCGTCCCGCGCGCCTGCAGGAGGATCGACGCGCCGACGGCGATGGCGATGAGCATCTGGGCGACCTGAAGGAGATCCATTAGAGGCGTTCAGTGTACCTGAGCGCGCGCCGCGGGCGGTGCGATCGGCCGGTACACCCAGAGGCCCTCGCTCGTCCTCTCCAGGGCGTAGCTCGCGAGCACCGCGCGCACGATCGCGGGATCCCAGCGTGCTCGCTCGTACGCGGGCGCCGCGTCGAGGTGTGCGAGATCGGCTTCGCTGACGACCGCGGCGAAGCGCCGTCCGTCCACCTGCCGCAGGAGGGGCGACGGATCGACGACGTGATGCGCGACGAGCCGCGACCAGAGGAACAGGTCGTCCACCACGGGTGAGCGCCCTTCGGCGACGAGCAAACCGCTGTCCTCCACGAGCTGGTCGCCGGGGCCGAGCGAGCGGACGACCTCGCCGCGCCCGGGAGCGCTCCATGCGCCGGTGGAGACCACGCGCCCGGGCGCGATCCCGTAGGGCGTGAGGAGCGCAGCGCCGAGGGCGAGCTGGACGAGCCCCGCGACGGGGACCGCCGCCGACGCGCGCACACGCGGCGCGATCGTCGCGAGCGCGAAGAGCGTCGCCGCCGCGAGATCGAGGAGGTAGTTGATCGTCGCGCCCTCACGGCCGCCGAGGAGAGCGACGGCCAGCGAGCCGATGAGGTACGCGAGCGCGATCCGCCGCAGCGCTCCCGCGAGCGCGGCCGCGGCGACCAGCAGGCCGCACGTCGCCGCGCCGAGGACGAGCACGAGCAGCGCCTGCTCGGCGCTCCAGTCGAGCCGGTTCCACACCACGACGTGACGCCAGAGGTCGGGCAGACCGATGACGACCGCGTCGAGGAGCTCGAGCAGCACGACCGCGGCAGCACCCCCGATCGCGCCGAGGCCCGTCGAGCGCGCGCGCGCGAGCGCCCACACCAGGACCGCGACCGCGGGGAGCGCCGCCGTCGGCTTGGACCAGACGGCGGCGGCCAGGAGCGCACCGGCGATGACGGCCGTCGCGCGACCCGAGCGCGACGCGGCGCGCTCGAGGAGCGCGACCCCGGCGAGCGTGAGGAAGACGGCGAGGAGGTCGGGCTTGACCGCCGCTCCCCAGATGGCGACGGGAGCGAGCGCGAGCCACGACAGCGCGAGCCCGGCGCGCACGAGGAGGCCACCGCCGAAGGCACGCACGTCGATGACGAGCGCGACCGCGAGCGCGCTGAGGATCGTGACGGCCCGACCCGTCCGGAGCGGATCGTCGCCGAGCGACGCGAGCGCGAAGTACAGGGGCGGATAGTTCGCGGCGACCTCGCCGGTGACGTCGCGATAGGCCTGGCCGGTGCGGAAGAGGATCGCCGCGTGCGCGACGGCCCCCTCGCCGTACAGGATCGGCCGGCCGGTGCGGAGCACGTCGGCCCACTGCGCCGACGCGAGGATCGCGAGCACGGCCGCGACGAGAGCGAACAGCGACCACGCGATCCGCGCCGAGCGCCCGCTCACCGCCTCACTCGCTCCGCGCGACGAGCAGGCTCCTCCCGGTCATGCGCTCCGGCGCCGGGAGGCCGAGCAGCTCGAGGACCGTGGGCGCGACGTCCTGGAGCCCGCCGTCGCGCACGGCGTAGCGCGACGCGTCCGCGGCGATGAAGAGGACGGGCACCGCGTTCGTCGAGTGCTGCGTGTTCTTCCCGCCGTCGGGGAAGAGCATCTCCTCGGCGTTGCCGTGGTCGGCGGTGAGGAGGACGCATCCGCCCACCGCGAGCGTCGCGTCGACCACCGTCCCGACGGCTGCGTCCGTCGTAGCCATCGCGCGCTCGGTCGCCTGGATGTCGCCGGTGTGCCCGACCATGTCCGGGTTCGCGAAGTTCACGATGACGGATCCGTAGCGTCCCTCGCGGATCGCCGTGGCGCAGGTCTCCGCGACGGCGGGCGCGCTCATCTCCGGCTGCAGGTCGTACGTCGCGACCTTCGGCGACGGCACCAGGACGCGGTCCTCGCCCCAGTACGGCTCCTCGTGTCCGCCGTTAAAGAAGTACGTCACGTGCGCGTACTTCTCCGTCTCCGCCGTGTGGAACTGGCGCAGGCCCTTCTCCGCCAGTAGCGCCGCGAGCGGCTCGACCTCCTGCGCCGGGAACGCCACCGCGACGTCGTCGAGGCCGGCGTGATAGTCGGTCATCGTCGCGTACGAGGAGAGCTTCGGACGCCGCTTCGGAGTGAAGCCGTCGAACCCCGGCTGCATGAACGCCCACGTCAGCTCGCGCGCGCGGTCGGGCCGGAAGTTGAAGAAGATGACTGCGTCGCCGTCCTCGACGCGCGCTCCGTCGCCGACGACGCACGGCTCGAGGAGCTCGTCGCGGCACTCGTCGTGCTCGTAGCACGCGCGGACCGCGTCCTCGGCGGTCGGCGCGTGCTCGCCCTCGGCGTCGACGATCGCGCGCCACGAGCGCTCGACGCGGTCCCATCGCTTGTCGCGGTCCATCGCCCAGTACCGGCCATGGATCGTCGCGATGGGCACGTCGACGCGCGGCAGGAGCTGGAGCGCGCTCCGCGGCGGCATGTCGCGCCCGTCGAGGAAGCAGTGATACACGATCCGGCGGACGCGCTCCTGCCTCGCGAGCTCCGCCAGCGCTCGGAGGTGAGCGAGGTCGGCGTGGACCCCGCCCGTCGAGAGGAGCCCGAGCAGGTGGAGCGTCCCCGACCCGCGCACCGATCGGCACGCGACGGTGAGCGCCTCGTTCTTGAAGAAGCTCCCGTCCTCGATCGCGTCATTGATCCGGACGAGCTCCTGGTACTGCACGAAGCCCGCGCCCATCGTGAGATGGCCGACCTCGCTGTTACCCATGATCCCGTCCGGGAGGCCGACGGCGCGCCCGCTCGCCTCGAGCCGCGCGTGGGGGCACGAGCGGAAGAGCGCGTCGATGCGCGGCGTCTCCGCGCGCGTGACCGCGTTCCCCGGGCCGTCCGGGGCGATCCCCCACCCGTCGAGGACGCACAGGACGACCGGCCGGTACGTCACCGGAACGCGGCCACGATCTCCGCGAACTCGTCCTGCTTGAGCGAGGCGCCGCCGACGAGCGCGCCGTCGACGCCCTCGGCACGCGCGAACTCCGACGCGTTGCCGCCGGTGACGCTTCCGCCGTAGAGGATGGGGATCGCGTCGCCGTCCAGGCCCTGTCGGGTCAGCTCCGACCGCAGGCGGGCGACGGCGGCGCTCGCCTGCGCGCCCGTCGCGGCTTCGCCCGTCCCGATGGCCCAGATGGGCTCGTACGCGAGGGCGAGGGTGCCGGCATCCCCGAGCGCCGCGCGGTCGATCGCGCCGATGCCGTCGCGCACCTGGCGCGCGAGCACGGCGTCCGTCTCGCCGCGCTTCCGCTCCGCGAGCGACTCGCCGAGGCAGAAGATGACGTGCAGCCCCGCCCGGAACGCCGCACCCGCCTTCGCCGCGACGCGCGCATCGTCGTCGCCCTGGTCGCGGCGCACCTCGGAGTGGCCGACGATCGTGCCGAAGGCGAGCCCGCGCAGCATCGAGGCCGCGACCTGGCCCGTGTACGCGCCCTTCTCCGCCCAGTGCACGTCTTGGGCGAAGACGCGCACGTCGGACCCGCGCAGCGCGACGGCGACCGCGGGCAACGCGATCGACGGCGGGGCGACGCCGAGACCGACGCCTTCGTGGGGCGTCGCGCGCCGGTCGTGCGCGAGAACGACCGCCTCCTCGAGCGTCGCCGGGTTCATCTTCCAGTTGCCGATCACCAGGCGCGGTCTCGTCACGTGCGCTCGTCGGACCGGTCGCGGTCGCGGTGCTCGACCGCGATCTCGCCCGGCCAGAACTCCTTCACGCGCCGCGCGACCTCGTCCGCGATGGTCACCGAGCGGTGCCGTCCGCCGGTGCAGCCGAAGGCGATCCCGAGGTGCGCCTTCTTCTCCTTCTCGTACTCCGGCATGACCGTACGCAGGAACGGTACGACGAAGCCGAGGAACCGCTGCGTCGCGGGGTGGTCGAGCACGAAGCGCCGCACCGGCTCGTCGCTCCCCGAGAGCGGCTTTAGCTCGGGGATGTAGAAGGGGTTCTCCATGTAGCGCACGTCGAAGACGAGGTCGGCCCCCGGCGGCAGGCCGTACTTGTACCCGAAGCTCGTCACCTGCACGAGCATCCCCGAGGGGCCTCCGCCGTACAGCGAGTGCAGCGTGTCGCGCAGGTCCTTCACCGTGAGGTATGTCGTGTCGATGACCTTGTCGGCGCGGGCGCGGAGCTGGACGAGCTGGCGGCGCTCCTCGTCGATCGACGGCTGCACGCCGCCCGACGCCTCGAGGGGGTGGCGGTGCCGGGTCTCGCTGTAGCGGCGGATGAGTGCCTCGTCGGCGGCGTCGAAGAAGAGGAGGTGGGGGCGCCGGCCCTCGCGCTCGAGGTCGGCGAGGACCGCCATCGCGTCCTGGAAGAGCGGTCCGCTGCGCACGTCGATGACGAACGCGACCTTCTCGTAGCCTGCCTGCTGGCACACCCGGAGCGCGTCGGGGATGAGGCGCGGCGGCAGATTGTCGAGCGCGTAGTAGCTGAGATCCTCGAGGACCTTGATCGCGACGCTCTTCCCCGCTCCCGACAAGCCCGTCATGACGATGAAGGGGTGTGGCATCGGCGACAGGGTACTGGGAGCGCGAACGGCTAGCTGTGGACGAGGTGGTTCAGCACCGCGCTCACGACGGAAACGATGAGCGCGCCGACGATCGCCGAGAGGATGTTGTCCACGTGAAGGCCGAGGCCGAGCCAGGCGACGAGGACGAGCATGAGCCCGTTCACGACGAGGGTGAACAGGCCGAGCGTGAGGCACGTCACGGGCAGGGACAGGACGAACACGACCGGCCGGATGAACGCGTTGATGATCCCGAGCGCGAGCGCGACGATGACAAGGGTCAGCCAGTAGTCCGTCTGCGTCCCGCCGGTGAAAGCGTGCGGCGTGAGCGAGAGACCGGGGACGAGCTGCATCGCCACCCACAGCGACGCCGCGGTGACGAGCGTGCGGATGAGGAAGCTCACGGCAGGATGATGCTCCCCTTCGCTCAGTGCTGCCCGATCGTCCCGTGCACCCGCACGTACGCGTCGGCGGAGCGGAAGGCCCAGAGGCCGAGAGGAACGAGGACGGCGGCGCTCGCGACGAGGATGAGGTGCTCCAGCCGCACGTCGAGGATCGTCCGCGCGCCGATCGCGTCCGCTCGCAGGATCTCGATCGCCCACGTCGTCGGGAGGAGGACCGCCACCGCCTGGAGCGCGAGGGGGAGGACGGTGATAGGGAAGGCGATCCCCGAGAGCATGCCGAAGAGGAAGTTCGTCGTGTCAACGAGGAAGTTCGCCTCGCGCGCGAGGAGGACCATCGCCGCGACGAGGAAGCCGACGCCGAGGAGCGCCGCGAGCATGACGGCCATCGCCGGCAGCGCTCGCAGCGCGTCCCAGCGCAGCCGCAGGCCGAAGAACGCGATGCCGATGGCGAAGAGTGCCGCCTGGACGACCCCGGTGATGAGGACGCCCTGTACGGCGCGTCCGATGACGAGCGTCTCTCGCCGGGTCGGCGTGAGCCACGACGGCTCGAGCGTGCCCATGTCCATCTCGCTGCGCAGCGACATGCCCATCGTCCAGAACGCCACCCCCACGACCCCGCTGACGGCGCCGCCCATGAACAGGAAGCCGGCGAGGTCGGGCGTGCCGATCGACGCCGCGAGGCCGAGCTGACGTCCGCCGACGGCGAACGACGTTCCGAACAGGAACGCCGGGATGATCCCCTGGTACAGCGGGTTGAAGATCATCGACGGCACCCACAGCGCGTAGCGGAAGACGATGCGCAGGTCCTTGAGCGCGATGGCCCACGCCGCGCGCAGCTCCGCGGCCATCAGTACGTCCCCATGGTCCCGCGGCGGCGGGCATCCCGCTCGATCCAGCGATACGAGATGACGGCGAGCCCCGCGAAGACCGCCGCGAACGCGAGGGTGAGGCCGAGGTCGCCCACCACCGCGCCGATGCCGGCGCGCGCGAGCAGCACACGCCGCACGTCCTGCACGATGTACGTGGTCGGCACGGCCGCGGCCGCGGTCTGCGCCCAGCCGGGCAGCATCGCCACGGGATACGTGATGCCGCAGAGGAGGACAAGCGTTCCTCGGACGAGCTGCACGAGCGGTCCGATCTCGCCGAAGCGGAGGACGGCCGTCGAGAAGAAGGCCGCGAGCGCGTACATCGACGGGATCCCGACGACGATGACCGCCGCCGCCCGCGCGAGGGCGTCGAGCGAGAGCTCGATGCCGAAGAGGACGCGCAGGGCCACCGCCATCACGACGAACTGGAAGAAGACCGGCCAGAGGTACGCGACCGGCGGCCCGAACAGGATCACGAGCCGCGACGCCGGCGTGAGGAACACCGCCTCGAGCGAGCCGCGCAGCTGCTCCTGGCGCAGGAGCGTGCCCGGGTTCCACAGGAAGATGCTCAGCCACATGTACATCGCGAACCCGACGAAGACGAACCCCGCGTAGTCCGCCGTGCCGCTCCGCGCCGCGAAGGCCGCGACGGCGCGGGGGTCGTTCCCCGAGTACACGCGGCCCATGAGGACGTAGAACCCCGGCAGGACGATCGGCCAGAAGAGCGACGCGACGATGACGGTCGGGTACCGGCGCATCGAGCGGAGCTCGCGGCGCACGGCGGCGATGAACGCCCGCGCGTCGCCCGCCAGATACGTCATTCCCGCAGGGCGCTTCCCGTGAGGGACAGGAAGACGTCCTCGAGCGTCGCCGGCACCGCCTCGGTCTCGATCCGCTCCACCCGCAGGCGCGCCGCCTCCTGAGCGCGCCGGCCCCGCTTCAGCGCGCTCGGCGTATCGAGCGCGACGACGCGGCCGTGGTCCACGATCGCGATCCGGTCGCAGAGCTGGTCGGCCTCCTCCATGTAGTGGGTCGTGAGCAGCACCGTGCGGCCCTGGCGGCGCAGCGCGCGGACGCGCTCGCGCAGGTCGCGCGCCGCCTGAGGGTCGAGGCCGAGTGTGGGCTCGTCGAGGATGAGCAGCGGCGGATCCGGCAGCAGGGCACGCGCGAGCGCGAGCCGCTGCCGCATCCCGGTGGAGTACCGCTCCACGTAGTCCTCCGCGCGGTCGGAGAGGTGGACCTCCTCGAGCGCGCCGTCGATCCGCGCGCGCGTCTCGCGCGGCGGGACGTGGTAGAGGGCCGCGAAATACTCGAGGTTCTCGCGCCCCGTCAGCTTCCAGTACAGGCTGCGCTCTCCCGAAAGCATCGCCCCGAGGTGCGCGCGCACCTCACGCGGGTGGCGGCGCACGTCGATCCCCAGGACCTCCGCCTCACCGCTCGTCGGCTCGAGGAGCGTCGCGAGCATCTTGAGCGTCGTCGACTTGCCCGCACCGTTGGGACCGAGCACGCCGAAGATCTCGCCGGCCTGGACCTCGAGGTCGATCCCGTCGACGGCACGGAAGCGGTCGCGGCGATCGGGCTCGCGTCGCAGCCGTTGCCACATCGTCCGGCGGCCGCGCTCGAACTCCTTCGTCAGCCCGACCGTCCGGACGGCGGGTCCCATCATTCGACGAAGATCTCGACGCGGTCCTTCTCGTCGTTGATGTCGACGATCCGACCCGCCGTCTCGACCTCGCGGAGCAGCTGGTCGAGGTCGAGCCCGAACTTCATCAGCTGCTGGCTGACCAAGCCCGCGCCCCGCCCGAGCTTGCCGACGCGGGCGATCGCGAGCGGGATCGCGACGTTCACCTTCGGCTTGCCGTGCTCGCTGACGCGGATCCGCAGGATACGGCCACGCGCGGCGGCCGCGGGCTCGGGCCCGCGCTCCGCCGTTGACGGAGGCGGAGGAGGCGCGTCCTCCCGGACGTCGCCGATCGCGCGCAGGAGCCGGTACGCCTGGTCGGCGTCGATCTTGCCTTGCGCCAGGAGCCCGAGGACCTGTCGTCCCTCCTCCGTGGTCACAAGCCGCCTCCGTCGCCGCCGCGCGCCGCGTCGAGGGCGGCGGCCGCCTCGTCCACGCTCAGCTCGCCCCGTGCGACCCGCGCCAGAACGTCGCGCGCCGCGTCCGAACGCGACGGCGCGGCGGGCGCCGCCATGGGGATCGGCTCCTCCGCGACGGGCGACGGCTCGGGGGGCGCGGCGCGGTCATCCGCGCAGCGGCAGCACAGATCGCCGGAGATCGTCCGCACGCGGACCCGGCCTCGTCCGCTGCCCACGATGATCCTGCGGTCGCGGCGGCCTTCGTTGACGATGCGCGCGGGCGCGTCCGCCTCCGCGTCGCCCGTGGTCGTGTGGAACTCGACCTCGGCGTCCGCGTCGGCGAGGCACAGCTCGACGTCGCCGCTCACCGTCTTCACCCGCCCCTCGGACCCGTCGGCCGGCGTCGTGATGGCGTCGATGTCGACGTCCCCGCTCACGGTCACGATGTCGGGAGACCGCACCCGCGATCCGTCGATCGTCACCTCGCCGCTGACGGTGTTGGCCTCGAGCTGCCCCGCGTAGCCGGAGACCGAGAGGTCGCCGCTCACGCTGCGGAGCCGCATCGGCCCCTGGACGTCCGTGACGGTGATCTCGCCGGACACGCTGCGGAGCTCGGCCGGTCCGCGTGTTCCGCTGAGCGAGAGCTCCCCGCTCACGGTCGTGGCATCCAGCTGCGTCTCGCGCGGGACCGTGACGTCGAGGTCGACCGACACGCGTCCGCCCCGGAACAGCTCGAGCCAGCCGCGCTCCTGCGCGAACAGCCGCGGCTCGATCAGGATCCCGTCGCCGCTCTGCTCGAGGCGGATCTCGACGTTCTCGAGCAGCCGCCGCGAGCGGTCCTCGCTCCAGCCGGATACGCGCTTCACCGCGTGGACGGCCACCTGCCCCGTCGCGCCGACGCTCACGTGCGTCTCGCCCGAGACGTTCTTCACCGTCACTCGGGGGATCCCGCTCACGCTGAAGGTCTGGTCGACGACCTCGCTCGACGACGGCCCGCCGGCGTCCCCTGCGTCGGCTCCGAGCTTCAGGCCCTCGCCGACGCTGCGGCCGATCTCCTCGCGGATGCGCCGGCCGAGGCCGGCGAGGCTCGGGAAGTCCTCGTGCCACGCGGCGCGCTCCTGCCGCCGCGCGTCGCGCTCCCGCCGGCGCGCGTCGCGCTCGGCCCACCGTGCTTCACGCTCGGCGTCCCGTTCGCCGCTCACGGCCGCTCCTCCAGCAGCGACGCCGCGTCGTCGGCGCCGATCTTCCCCTCTGCCAGCTGGCGCAGGATCTCCTTGCGCCGCTCGGCCGTCGCTTCGCGGTCCGGCTCGACGTCGGTCTGGTACCCGAGCGCGCGGATGACGGCGTCGAGGCGTGAGCGCACCGTCGGGTACGAGATCCCGAGCTCGCGCTCGACGTCCTTGAAGTTCCCGCGCGCGCGGATGAAGACCTCGAGGAACTCGAGCTGATCGGGCGACAGCGAATGGAACAGCCCGAGCGAGAAGCTCCCCTCCAGTCGCGTCCCGCAGCTGCCGCACTCCAGCCGGACGACGCGCAGCTGTGCGGCGCAGATCGGGCACTTGCCGATGACCGCAGGCTCGCTCACAGGTCGTTTCTCGTCCCGACCTGAAGGAATGTCAAGAGCGCTTCTTACTTCTGTAGCTCGATCTACATATCGTTGAGGAGCGAGCGAGCATGGTCAGGAGATGGCTTGCTTGATCCTCTCGGCGAGCGACGCGCCCACGCCGCCCACCGACGCGAGCTCCTGCGCCGATGCTTCACGCAGGCCCTTCACCGATCCGAACCGCCGCAGCAAGGCGCGCTTCCGCGCCGGGCCGACGCCCTCGACCTCATCCAGGACCGAGCGCACCGCACGCCGCGACCGCAGCTTCTGGTGGTACGTGACGGCGAACCGGTGCGCCTCGTCGCGGACCCGCTGCAGAAGGTGGTACGGAGGCGTGCCCGGAGCGAGGGGGATCGGGTCCGACCGCTCGGGGACGAACACCTCCTCGGGCTTGACGCGCATCTCACCGTTGCTCAGGGCCTCGCGGTGCTCCTTCGCGAGCGCCACGATAGGGATCTGCAGCTGCCCGAGGTCTGAGAGCGCGGCGCGCGCCGCGTTGAGCTGCCCCTTCCCGCCGTCGATGACGATGAGGTCCGGCAAAGGCCACGTGCTCTCGTTCTCGCCGCCCTTCGCCTGGCGCGCGAAGCGCCGGCGGATGGTGTCGCGCATGTTCCCGAAGTCGTCGTTGCGGTCGCCGACCTTCGCGCGGAAGCGGCGGTACTGCTGCTTCGCGGGACGTCCATCCTCGAACACGACCATCGAGCTGACGACGTCCGTGCCCTGGACGTGGCTCACGTCGTAGCACTCGATCCGCTTCGGCGGGCCCTCGATACCGAGGTGGTCGCGCAGCGCCAGGTACAGCTGCTGCAGCGCCTCCTCCGTCTTCCCGCGGTCGGCGAGCCAGCGGACGCGCTCCTGCCGGAGAGCGTCCTCGGCGTTGCGCGTCGCCAGCTCGACGAGGTGCTTCTTCTTGCCGCGCTGCGGCACGAGGAGGCGCACGCGGCCGCCGCGCCGCTCCTCGGCGAAGGCGACGAACGCCTCGGCATCGACGATGCGCACGCGGGTGACGACCTCCGGAGGCACGCCGACCGTGTAGTACTGGCGCAAGAAGGAGCCGAGGACCTCCGCCTCCGTGGCGCCCTCCGAGCCCTCGAGGAAGAAGTGGTCGCGCCCGACGATCGTGCCATCGCGCACGCGGAAGATCTGCACCGCCGCGTCCCCGTCGCCGAGCGCGGCCCCGAAGACGTCCAGGTCGTCCCCCGCGTACGCGTGCACCTCCTGGCGCTCGAGCGTCCGGTCGATCGCGCGGAGACGGTCGCGCAGCTCCGCGGCCCGTTCGAAGTCGAGCGACTCGGACGCGACCGCCATCTCCGCGCGCAGCTCCCGCGCGAGCGGCCCATAGCGGCCTTCGAGGAAGAGGACGCTGCGCTCGATCGACCCGGCGTACTCGTCCTTCGTCGTGTTGCCGACGCACGGCGCCGTGCAGCGCTTGAGGTGGTAGAGGAGGCAGGGCCGGCCGCCGGGGAGCGCCGAGGGCGGGACGGTCCGGCCGCGGCCGTCCTCGCCGGCCACGATCGTGAGCGTGCAGGTGCGGTACGGGAAGAGCTTCTGGAGCAGATCGAGGGAGTCGTCGACGGCCTTCGCGTTCGCGTACGGGCCGAAGTAGCGAGCGGCGCGATCGCCGAGCTGCCGCGTGCGCAGGATCCGGGGGAAGTCCTCGCCGAGAGTGACCTTCACGTACGGGTAGGACTTGTCGTCCTTGAGCCGGATGTTGTAGCGAGGGCGGTGCTGCTTGATGAGGTTCGCCTCGAGGAGGAAGGCCTCCGACACGCTGCCGGTGACGACGTGGTCGACGCGATCCGCCCGCTCCACGAGGCGCACGTGCCGCACGTCGAGGCTGGGGCCGAAGTAGCTGCGAACGCGGTCACGCAGCACGTCCGCCTTGCCGACGTACAGCACGCGGCCGCGCGCGTCCTTGAATAGGTAGACGCCCGGCGCGGCGGGCAGGCTGGCCGCCTGTGCCTCGAGCGGCTCCTTCGAGCGCCTCATCCGGCGCGCTTCCGCGATGCGATCATCCGAGTTCCAGCATATGCAGCGGCGCGCCGTATCCTTTCGTCAGGCAGAGCAGTCGTTCCGGAGGGTGGACCCAACGTGGCGAGCAAGGCGGCGCGGCGCTCCGTTCAATCCGTCGATCGCGCGCTCGACCTCCTCGAGGCGCTGGCCGCGTCCGAAGGCGAGGTGTCGATCACCTCGCTCGCGAGTCGCACGTCCCTGCACGTCAGCACGGTCCACCGCCTCCTCACGACGCTCCTCCGCCGTGGCTACGTCCGCCAGAACCCCGACACGAGCCGCTACTTCACCGGCGCGAAGCTCGCGACGCTCGCGGAAGGGCGCTCGCGCTTCAATGAGCTGCGCCATCGCGCGCGGCCGATCCTGCGCGGGCTCACGGAGCAGACCCGCGAGACCTCGAACCTCGTCGTCCTCGACGACGCCATGGCCGTCTACATCGAGACCGTCCCCAGCCCGCACGTCGTCCGCATGTTCACGACGATCGGCAATCGCGTGCCCTTGCACTCCACGGGGGTCGGCAAGGCTCTCCTCGCCGCGCTGTCCACCGACCGGCGAGACGCCCTCATCGACCGTATCGAGATGCGCGCGTATACGCCGCGGACGATCGTCGAGAAGACGTCCCTGCGCCGAGCGCTCGAGGAGGTCCGCGAACGCGGCTACGCGATCGACGACGAGGAGTTCGACGAGGGCGTGCGCTGCGTCGCGATCGCCGTCGGTCCGGTCGGCGATCCGATCGGCGCCATCTCCGTGTCCGCTCCCGCGGGCCGCATGACGCGGCAGCGCTGCGGTGAGCTCGCCCCGCTCGTGCGGCGCGCCGCGACCGAGCTCGGCGAGGCCATGCGCGACCAGGCCCGGCTCTAGC
>JAJYLV010000134.1 GCA_021787445.1 Chloroflexota bacterium
TGGAGCTGGAGCGTCTCAATGGGTTCGTCGACGATTGGACCGCAACGGGGATGTCCGACAGGCAACGCGCGTTCTGCATGGGGAATGCGCTCGTCGTGGGCGTCGTGCACCGCATCGGACGCCAGCTGGCCGCGAACGCGGGACTGTTGGCCGAGGCCGCACCACGAACATAGCGGGGTGCGGCTTCGATCCCACCGCCGATGGAGCGTGCCGTCGGTCTCTCGGCGTCTACGGCTGCGTCGTCCCCGTGAGCACGAGCTGGCCGTTCTGGATCTGCAGGCTCGACACGTCCATCGGGATGCCGAGGGCGCTGGGGCTGATCGCCTGACCGACCTGCGCCTGGATCTGCTGAGTGATCGACTGCGGGAGCGGCAGCGCTCCCGTCTGGATCTGCTGAACGACCATCTGCACCTGCCCGTTCACGACCGTCGGCGTCGCGACGACGCCGACTGGGATCGTGATGCCCTGCACGGTCACGTTCGACGTCGCGATGACGTTGCCGCCCGAGAGGTGGATCTGGGTGCCCGTCGCGGCGAGGCCGCCGCTGGTGCCCGATGAGGCCTGGCTGGCGGCGCTCGTCAGCTCCGCCTCCGTGAACGTCGCCGTCACGGGGACCGCCGTACCGCTCGCCTTGGCCGCGGCCGCTGCGGCCGTGAGCGCCTTGACCTTGTCGTCGAAGGACCGCGCCGCCGCTGACGACACGGGGACCGTCTCCAGGCCGGCCGCGACGCTCGGCTGCTGCTGCGAGAGGACGTAGACGCCGCCGCCGGCGAGGCCGACGACGAGGACGAGGCCGACGAGCAGCCGCAGGAACACCCCCACGCGAGCAGCATACCGATGGGCCGCTCGCTCGCGTGCGGGCGCACCCCGTATTTATTCGGGTTCGACCGCCACCGTCACCGTCGCGCGGACGTCGGACGCGAGCCGCACCTCGACCTGGTGCGGGCCGAGCGAGCGCAGCGGCTCGCCGAGCTGGATGCGCTCATGCCCGACGTGGAAGCCCTGCTTCTCGAGCGCGGTCGAGATGTCGCGCTCGGTCACCGATCCGAACGCTTTGCCCTGCGGCCCGACCTTGAGCTTGAACACGAGCGCGGTCTGTCCGAGGCGCGCCGCGAGCTCCTCGGCCTCGGTGTGCTGCCGCGCCTTCTTCGCCTTCGCGCTCGCGCGCTCCTGGGCGACGCGCTTCAGCTCGCCGGCGCTCGCCTCGATCGCGAGGCCGCGGGGAAGAAGGAAGTTCTTGGCGTAGCCGTCGGCCACGTCCTTGACGTCGCCGGTCCGGCCGAGGCCGGCGACGTCCTTCCGGAGGACGACGCGCACGATCGCCTAGGCGGTCGGCGTGGCGGGCGGCTCCGGGACGGCCGCCTCCTGCTGCTCGCTGCGACGCAGCTCCATCTCCCACGCGAGCACGGACGTCGCGACGGCGAGGATGCCCATCACCGTGAGCGCCCCGATGATCGCCAGGATCGCCTCGACGAAGCCGAAGAAGCCGCCGCCACTGTCGCGGTCGCTCATCAGGTGCTCCCCCCTTTTCAGTCTGCCTTCGACGATAGTGGACCCTAGGGCGTCTGGACGTCCCAGCCCTTCCCGCTTGCGACGATCGCCGCGACGGCGTCGCCCGCGGCGCGCTCGCGGTCGGGCCCCCACACCGTCAGCTCGTAGGTCGCACGTCCGCCGGCAGAGCCGCGAAGCTTCACGCTCGGCGCAGGGTCGCGCGCGATCGCGTCGCTGCGCGCGAGCATCTCGCGGAGGGCGTCGGCCGTCTCCGCCGTCGCGTCGTGCGCGGGCACGGTGACGGTCAGCGTCGCGCTGCGGTTCGAGTAGCGCGTGAGGTTCACGACGGGGCTCGTCATGAGCGTCGCGTTCGGGACGACGACCTCGCGGCCGTCGTCGGTGCGCAGCTGCGTCGTGCGGAACGAGATCTCCTCGACGGTCCCGGTATGGACGTCGACCTGGACGGTGTCCCCGATACGGAAGGGCCGCTCCACGAGGATGTAGATCCCGGCGAAGAAATTGCGCAGGATGTCCTGGAGCGACAACCCGACGACGAGGCCGATGACGCTGAACGACGTGAGGATCCAGCCGAAGCTGCCCTGGGTGTAGATCGCGAGCACCGCGAGCGCGCCGATGACGAGGACGGCGAGCTGAGCGAGGTTCCCGAGGAGCACGACGACGTTGGGGTGTGCCCGGTGCCGGCCCAGGGTCCGCACGGCGGTCCCGCGCGTCGCCCGCGCGATGACGATGGCGATGATCACGACGACGAGCGCCCACAGCGTGCGGATGAGGTACTCGACGCCGCTGGCCCGGAGAGCCTGGATGTCGGTCACCGGGGCGCAGGATATTGGCCTTCTTGACAAGCGAACATCCGTTCGGTATCGTCGGAGCGTGACGAAACAGGACCAGAAGCGCGCCGAGCGCATCCTCGCCTACATCCGCGAGGCCGTGAGCGAACGGGGCTACCCGCCCAGCGTGCGGGAGATCGCGGAGGCGGTCGGCCTCGCCTCGACCTCGGCCGTCCACCACCATCTGACGAAGCTCGAGCGCGAGGGCCGGCTCCACAAGGCGGCGACGCGCTCGCGCGCCCTCACCGTGCCCGAGGCCATCGGCGGCCGCGCCGTGCGCGCCCCGATCATCGGCGAGATCGCCGCGGGCTCGCCCATCTACGCCTACCCCGACCACAGCGAGACCATCAGCGTCCCCGGCGAGCTGTCGGCCAAGGGCGGCCGCAACACGTTCGTCCTTCGCGTGCGCGGGAAGTCGATGATCGAGGACCACATCGACGACGGCGATTACGTCGTCGTCCAGGAGCAGTCCACCGCCCGCGACGGCGACATCGTCGTCGCGCTCCTCGAGGACAGCACCGCGACGCTCAAGCGCTTCTACAAAGAGCGCGACCGCATCCGGCTGCAGCCGGCGAACGGGGAGATGCAGCCGATCTTCGCGCGCGACGTGCAGATCCAAGGAAAGGTGATCGGGGTCATCCGCCGGCTGTCCTAGCGTCGATCGCGGAGGTGGGCCCCGTGGCCGACGACGCGCCCTGGACCGGTCCGCGCGCGATCCTGCACGGCGACCTCGACGCCTTCTACGCGTCCGTCGAGCAGCGCGACCGTCCCGAGCTGCGCGGCCGGCCGGTGATCGTCGGCGGCCTCGCGCACGAGCGCGGCGTCGTGAGCGCCGCGTCGTACGAGGCCCGCGCGTTCGGCGTCCGTTCGGCGATGCCGCTGCGCATGGCGGCACGCCTCTGCCCCGACGGCGTCTTCGTCCGCGGGGATCCCGACCGTTACCTCGAGGCGTCCGACACGGTCATGGAGCTGTTCGCACGCTTCACTCCGCTCGTCCAGCCCATCTCGCTCGACGAGGCCTTCCTCGACGTGACGGGCAGCGCGCACCTGTTCGGCGGCCCGGTCGCCATCGCGCGCCGGCTCAAGGCGGAGGTCCGCACGACCCTGGGGCTCGTGCTCTCGGTCGGCATCGCCTCCAACAAGCTGTGCGCCAAGATCGCGAGCGACCTGCGCAAGCCGGACGGCCTCGTCGTCGTCGCGCCCGGGACGGAGTCCGCGTTCCTCGCGCCGCTGCCGCTCCAGCGCCTGTGGGGCGTCGGCCCCCGCACCCGCGAGGTCCTCGAGGGCTGGGGCCTGCGGACGATCGGCGACCTCGCCGCGTTCGCGACGCCCGCGCTCGAGGCCCGCTTCGGCGAGCACGGCGCGGCGATCCACGAACGCGCGCTCGGCGTCGACGACGACCTCGTCGTGCCGCACGAGGCGGCGAAGTCGATCGGGCACGAGCACACCTTCGACGTCGACACGCTGGATCAGGCGCAGCTCGAGCACATGCTCCTGCGCCTGTCGGAGGGTGTCGGGAAGCGCATGCGCGGCGCGTCGGTGCGCGGCCGCACGATCGCCATCAAGCTCCGCGTCGCCCCGTTCGAGACACGGACGCGCCAGCGCACGTTGGCCGAGCCCACCGATGAGGACCTCACGATCTTCCGCGTCGCGCGCTCGCTGCTGCGCGACGCGCTGGGCGACGACCGCGCGCGCGGCCTCGTCAGCCCGGTGCGTCTCATCGGCGTCCACGCCTCGGGCCTCGTCGCCGGCGCGCAGCTCGGCCTCTTCGACGCAGCACGGGCCGCGCGCCTGAACGCCGCCCTCGACGCCGTCCGCTCGCGCTTCGGCGACGACGCGCTCGATCGCGCGAGCGCGCGCGACAGCGACCGCCGGCGGCGGCTGTCCGACCGCCGCGTCCAGTGACTGTGCACGGACTGTGGATATGAAGCGCCGACCCTGTGGACGTTCCTGTGGATGGATCGGTGGAGAAACTCCCTTGCCGCACGCGCGAGGGATGCGGATGATGCGGGGCGTCCGAGAAGGGGAGGGCGAGGTACGTGGGTGACGCTGCGGTCGCCGATGTGGCGATCGACTTCATCGCGTTCTGCTACCAGCGCGATCGTCGCGAGTGGCCGCGTCTGTACGACGAGATGTGCTACGTCGCGAGCAAGCGCCTCTACCGAGGACTCGGGTACTCCGAGCTGAAGGACGCGGGCGTGGATCTGACCTTCAGCGGGATGAGCAGGCTATCCAGGATCGCGAAAGAGGTCGTTCGGGAGCTAGGCACAACGGCGCCGGCGCCGAAGAGGGAGTTCGCCGCGTCGTACTGACGCGCTGATCAGGGCCACACCGGCGGGGCGGCGAGCGGAAGGAAGCACGCTCGCCGCTCCTTATTTCTTCGGCATCTGGCACTATTCCGAGTGCGACGTATCCTCGTCGCGGTCCGGTCCCGTGGTGCAGCGGCCTAGCATACGTCCCTGTCAAGGACGAGATCGCCGGTTCGAATCCGGTCGGGACCGC
>JAJYLV010000135.1 GCA_021787445.1 Chloroflexota bacterium
CGGGCGAGCTCGGGATGGACGTCGCCGAGCTGTGCTCGCGCGTCGATCACTTCGGCCACGGCACCACCATCGGCCTCAACGCGCTCCTCGAACGGACGGCGGCTCGGACGATCGTCCTCACGACGGAAGGCTTCGGCGACACGATCGAGATCGGGCGGATGAAGCGGCAGGTGGCCGGGCTCTCGGAGCGCGAGGTGAGCGACCGTCACCTGCGCGGCCGGGGAGCGCCGATCGTCCCGCGCGAGGACGTGCGCGAGGTGCGCGAGCGGATCGACCGGGACGGGCGCGTCGTCGTACCCCTCGACGAGGCGCAGGCGCGCGCGGCCGTCCGCGGCGCGATCGCGGGCGGGGCGGAGGCGATCGCGATCTGCACGCTGTGGTCGACCGCGCGCCCCGATCACGAGCGGCGACTGCGCGCGATCGTCCGCGAGGAGGCGGCCGATCTCTTCGTGAGCGTCAGCCACGAGGCGGCCCCGAGCGTCGGCGAGTACGCGCGCATGACCACGACGGCGGCGAACGCGGCGCTCGGCCCGATCATGGGCCGCTACCTCGGGTCGCTCGGCGGCGAGCTGCGAGCGCGGTCGCTCTCGCCCGAGGTCCTCGTGATGACGGGGGCGGGCGGCGTCGTGCCGGCGTCGTCCCTCGCGGACCTGCCCGTCGCGGCGCTCTTGTCCGGACCGACGGGCGCGGTCATGGGCTGCCTCGCCGTCGGCCGCGCTCTCGGGCGCGAGGACGTCCTGACGATGGACGTCGGCGGGACGAGCTTCGACGTCGGCCTCGCCGTCGGCGGGCGGCCGCTCATGCGCTCGGACCTCGCGCTCGGCGGCGTCGAGCTGCGGCTCCCGTCCGTCGACGTGAGCTCGATCGGCGCGGGCGGCGGCTCGATCGCGCGCGTCGAGGCGGGGGCGCTGCGGGTCGGTCCCGAGAGCGCTGGATCCGCTCCGGGTCCGGCGTGCTATGCGCGCGGCGGGGCGCTCCCCACGGCGACCGATGCCGATCTCATTCTCGGGATCCTCGACCCCGCGGCGTTCCTCGGCGGCCGGATGCCCCTCGACCGCGGCGCGGCGGAGAACGCGCTTCGCGAGCACGTCGCGGCTCCCCTCGGACTGTCGACCGTCGAGGCGGCGTGGGGGGTCCGGGAGGTGCTCGACGCGCGGATGGCCGACCTCGTCCGCCGCGTCACCATCGAGCGCGGATGCGACCCGGCGGACCTGCTGTTCGTCGTGTGCGGCGGCTCCGGACCCTCGCACGCGTGGGCGCTCTGCCGCGAGCTCGGCATCGCGTCCTTCGTCGTGCCCTCGACCGCGACGGCGCAGTCCGCGGCCGGCGCCGGGACGAGCGCGTACCGCCGCACGTTCGAGGTCCCGGTCTACGTGCGCATCCCGCCCGGGACGCGGCCGGCGCCCGCCGACGTCGACGCTCTCGCGACGGCCGCCGCCGCCGCGCGCGAGCGGGTCGAGCGCCTCGTCGCGCGCGACATCCCCGGTCGGTCGGCGCGCGTCGAGCTCACGTGCGCCGTGCGCTACCGCGGTCAGGCGCACGACCTGGAGATCGCGCTCGACGCCAAGAGCATCGACGAGTCCGCGCTCGATCGGCTCATGGGGGACTTCGAGCGGCGCTACGCCTCGCGCTTCGGGCCGGGATCCGGTTCCGGCGAGGCGGGCTTCGAGATCCTGTACGTCCGCGCGACCGGCGTCGGCCGCGGGGCGCCCGTCCCGCGTTGGAACGGCGCGGACGAGCTGCGCGCGAGCACGTACCGCGACGTCCATTTCGAGAGCGCCGGGCGGCCGCAGCGCGCCGCGGTCTATCGGACGGTGCGGCCCGCGCCGGGACAGCGCGTCGAGGGTCCGTGCCTCATCGAGTATCCCGGACACACCGTCGTCGTCCCTCCCGCGGCCACGGCGCGCACCGACGGGAACGGCTTCGTCCACGTAGAGCTCGCGGCATGACGGTGGACGCGGTCGAGCGCGAGGTCATCCGGAGCCGCCTCCTCGCGATCACGGACGAGATGCGCGTCGCGCTCCAGAGCGTGTCCGGGTCGCCTACCGTCACCGAGGCGACGGACTTCTTCACCGGCCTCTACCTCCCCGACGGGTCCGTCGCGACGATGGGCTTCCAGGTGTCGCAGGAGGCATCCGCCGTCGGCGGCCTCATCCGGCATCTGCGCGCGAGCGGGCGGCCCGTCCGGCCGGGAGATCTCTTCCTCGGGAACGACCCCTACGTCGCGGCGCTCCACCAGAACGACCTCCAGATGGCCGGGCCGATCCACCGCGGGGACGAGCTCGTCGCGTGGGCGGGCGTCATGGCCCACGAGACCGACATGGGCGGGATGGACTTCGCCAGCTGGTCGCCGCGCGCGCGCGAGGTCTACCAGGAAGGGCTGCGCATCCCGTGCGTGAAGATCGCGGACCGCGGCGAGATCCGCGAGGACGTTCTCGAGATGATCCTAGCGGCCTCGCGCCTGCCGTCGACGCTCGGCCTCGACGTCCGCGCGTTCGTCGCGACGATCAACGTCGCGCGCGACCGGATGGCCGCGCTCTTCGCGCGCTACGGCGCCGCCCGCGTGGCCGACGTCATGGCGTGGATGATCGACCGGACCGAGGCGGTCGTGCGCGAGCGGCTGCGGGCGCTCCCCGACGGAGAGATCCGGGCGCACGACTTCCTCGAGCACGACGGGCACGAGGATCGTCTCTACCGCGTCGACTGCGTCGCGACGAAGCGCGGCGACCGCCTCACGCTCGACTTCGGCGGATCGAGCCCGCAGGCGCCGGGGTTCGTCAACGCGACCCGCGCCGGCCTGCGCGGCGGCGTTGCCGGCGCGCTCCTCCCGATGCTCGGCTACGGCACCGCGTGGAACGAGGGCGTGCTGCGACCCGTCGAGATCGTCGCGGCGGACGGCCTCGTCTGCACCGCGCGTCATCCCGCGCCCGTCGGGTCGGCGACGGTCGAGACGATCTGGGTCGTCGGGAACGTGACGGCGGCGGCGGTCAACAAGCTCCTCGCGTGCGCGCCCGCGACGATGCCGCGCACGCAGGCGACGTCGTCGGGAACGATGGCCACCTTCAACCTCTCCTGGACCGCGGAGCGCGGCGAGCCAGCCGGGCTCCACCTCCTCGACCCGCTCGCGGGCGGGTCCGGGGCGCACGCGGACCGGGACGGCGTCGACGCGGGAGGGCCTCCGTGGGTGCCCGTTCCGAGCATCGCCGACGTCGAGGCCAACGAGCGCGTCTCGCCGCTGCGCTACGTGCGGCGGCGGCTCACTCCGGACAGCGGCGGCCCGGGGGCGAGACGGGGCGGGCGCGCCGCGGAGATCGCGCTGACCGTCATCCAGGGCTCCGCGGACGCGCTCGTGATGATGCACGGCAACGAGGTCCCGAACTCGCTCGGCCTCTTCGGCGGGCTGCCCGGCGCGACCGTCGCGCACCGCGTCCGTCGTTCCGCTGGACGCGCCGACGACCTCGGGCCGAAGCCCGGGCACCTGCCGCTCGCGCCGGGCGACGTGTACGAGGTCTCGTGGCAGGGCGGCGGCGGCATCGGCGATCCGCTCGATCGCGATCCGGATGACGTCGCGCGCGACGTCGCGCGCGGGCTCGTGACGCAGGCGGCGGCGCGCGCGATCTACGGCGTCGTCGCCTACGACGGCCGCGCCGACGAGGCGTCGACGAGCGGGCTGCGGGATCGGGTCAGGCGCGAGCGCGTCGGCGGCGAGCTCCGCCCGGGCGAGGCTCCGCGCGAGGGCGGGGCGCCGCTCGGGCCGACGCTCCGGCTCCTCGAGATCGACGGCGAGACGTGTGTCGTCTCGCCCGGAGGGAACGTCCTGTCGCGCGGCACGACGGCCTGGCGCGCGGGCGCGCTACGGCGGCCGTTCGACCTCGAAGCGCTGCCCGGAACGTGGCGTCTGCACCCACGCCTCCGCGCGACCGCCTACTACTGCCCGGGTACGGGTACGCTGCTCGCGCTCGACATCGACGAGGAGGGAGCGCCCGTGCGCGACGACGTCCTGCTCGACCTCGCGCAGCGGGCCTCGCCCGTCTGACGCCTAGGCGCTGAGCGTCGCGAGCGAGATGTCCCCGCCGGAGAAGAACGTCCCGAGGACGTTGCCGCGCGTGATGGGGA
The DNA here is from genome assembly GCA_021787445.1 of Chloroflexota bacterium. Lineage (GTDB taxonomy): Bacteria > Chloroflexota > Limnocylindria > P2-11E > P2-11E > JACPOT01. The sequence continues at coordinate 4,117 of JAJYLV010000135.1, forward strand.
CGTCGAGGCGCGAGGGGTGCGCGGCGTCGTGGAGCACCGTGACGCGGACGCGGCGCGCCGAGCGGACGTGGCCGCGCGCGATCGCCTCGAGGCTCGTGGCGGGCGGCTCGTCGTCGGCGGCCTTGATGCGCAGGGCGAGGCGCTCGCCGGCACGGAGGAGACGCGCTGTCGCGACGATGGGGATGCGCACCTCGTAGACCTCGCCGGGGACGAGGGGCTCGCGCTTCGTGTGCGCCTGGACCGGCTCGTGAGGCGTGCTCGCCGCCTCGTCGAGCGCGCGCTGAGTGCAGCGCAGCCACCCTCGCGTCAGCTCCGTCTCGCTCCCATCGACTCCGACGGCGAGGAGCGTGAGGAAGAGGAGCGCCTCGGGCTCGCTCGAGGAGACGTACAGCGTCGCGACGCTCGGCCCGACGACCTCGGTGTTCTCGACGAGCGGGGAGGTGCGGTACACGAGCGACCGTCGCTCCAAGCCGGGCTCCTCGAGCGTGTCGGAGGTCTCGTGCGGCCAGAGCTCGTGCTCGCTCAGCGTGCCGCCGTCGTGGAGGAAGAACGGCGTCCAGCGCGCCTCGGGCGGCGGCCAGTCGTCGAGCGCCTTCCACTCGCCCGTCGGCGGGACGAAGACGCGCACCGGCGGATCGTCCTCGATCCCCGTGTCCATGCCCTTGAGCCAGTGGTCGAACCAGCGCAGCGCCTCGTACTGGTACTGGTAGAGCGGACGGTC
>JAJYLV010000136.1 GCA_021787445.1 Chloroflexota bacterium
GCGCAGCGCGCTGCGCTCGCGGAGGGCGGCCGCGTAGTCGATGTCCGTGATCGCGCCGCCCGCGAGGACGGCCTGGCGGAAGAGCGGTCCCGTCCGATCGAGCCGCCCGGCATGCTCCGCGTACGCCTCGTGCCCGATGATGCGGCGATGGACGCGCCGCCACGCGTCGAGTGCTGGCATCGCCCGCGGGGCGACGGCGTGTCCCGCTCCCGCGACCGCGTCGGCGGCGCGCGCGAGCGCCTCACGGACGCACGGCGCGCACGAGGGCGTGTCGGACACGACCGCGACGTGAAGCGCCGACATGGCCGCCGGGGGAACGGCGGCGAGCGCGCCGAGGGCCGCGAGCGCGTCGCCCGCGTCGCGCGCGAGCAGCCCGACCGCGTCGAGCGAGCGCGAGAGGGGGATGACCCCGTCACGCGAGATGACGTCGCGCGAAGGCTTCACCCCGACGACGCCGCAGAGCGCCGCCGGCACGCGCACGGATCCACCGGTGTCCGTTCCGAGCGCGGCGACGACGTGCCCGGCGGCGACCGCGACGGCGGATCCGGAGCTCGATCCGCCCGGCGTGCGCGAGGGGTCGTGCGGATTGCGGGCCATCGGGAGGTCGGGGTGGGGCGCGCGGTACGCGAGCTCGTGGAGGCTCGTCTTGCCGACGAGGACGGCGCCGCCGGCGTGCCAGCGCGCCCACGCAGCGGCGTCGACCGCGGGGACGCGGCCACGGAGCGCGGCGCTGCCCCCCGTCGTCGCGATGCCCGCGGTGTCGACGTTGTCCTTCACGGCGACCGGGAGCCCGTGCAGCGGACCGCGGTCGCTCCCCGAGCGAAGCTCGGACTCGGCCGTCCGCGCCGCCTCGAGGGCCGTCTCGCGCGTCACGGTGACGTAGGCGCCGAGCGCGGCGTCGTGCTCGATGCGCTCGAGCGACGCGCGCGCCAGCTCGACCGGCGAGACCTCGCCGCGGCGGAGCCGCGCCGCGAGGTCCCCGATGGGCCGATCGAGCATCAGGCCTGGAGGCCGAAGCGCCGGCTGACCCGGTACGTGGCGATGGCGAAGGTGATGCTGATCAGGGCGACGAGCGTACCGAACGCCGTGACCTGGTTCGTGTTGCCGTTCGTCCACAGGTCGAGCATGGTCGTCGCGATGACCGGCGAGCGCGGCGTGTAGAGGAGCGCCGCCACCGAGAGCTCGCGGACGCTGATGAGGAACACGAAGATCCAGCCCGCGAACAGCGCGGGCAGCAGGAGCGGGACGACGACGCGGCGGAACCGCGTCAGCCAGCCCGCGCCGGAGAGCTCGGCGCTCTCCTCGAGCTCGGGGTGGATCTGCAGCATCCCGGGGTGCGCGTAGCGCAGGCCGTAGGGCAGGTATGTCGTGACGTAGGCGATGACGAGGATCCAGATCGTCCCATAGACCGGGATCGGCGAGCGCAGGTAGAGCACCAAGACCGCGATCCCGAGCACGATCCCGGGCAGGACGAGCGGCAGCGACGCGAGCTGGTCGAGGAGGCCGCCCCAGCGTGTCTTCCCGCGCACGATGACCCACGCGACGACCGCCGTGATGAGCATGACGCCCGTCGCGGAGAGGATGCCGATGCTGAAGCTGTCCTCGAGGCCGAGGATGATCGGAGGGTCGCCGAGGACCGTCCGGTAGTTGTCGAGCGTCAGGTGCTCCCAGATCGCCCCCTTGAGCCCGAAGCCGGGCAGGAGCGAGGCCGAGACGATCGCGAGGAGGGGGAGGAACTGCAGGAGCACGATGGCGAGGACGATGGCCGTCGCGATCCAGCGTCCCCCGCCGAGATCGAGGAGCCGCGGCCGGAACCCCTTGCCGGTGATCGTGGAGAAGCTCGACGCGCGCCGCGTGGCGCGCGTGTAGAAGGCGATCCCGACGACGAGGAAGGCGACGAGGAGGACGCCGTAGGCCGACGAGAAGGAGTAGTCCGGCATGATCCCCGAGGTGACGTCGAGGTACACCTCGGTCGTGAAGGTGTAGGCGCCCGCCGGCACGCCGAGCAGGAGGGGGACCTCGAAGGCTTGCACCGCGCGGATGAAGGTCAGGAGGACCATCGACAGGATGCTCGGCAGCGCGACCGACGCGGTGACCCGCCTGATCGTGCGCCACGTCCCGGCGCCGCTCGTCATCGCCGCCTCCTCGAGCGACGGGTCCATCGAGCGGAAGGTCGCCGACATCATGAGGAAGACGAGCGGGATCCAGAAGATCCCCTCGACCAGGATCATCGCCGGCAGCGTGAAGATGTCGAGCACGGTGCCGTCCGTGCCCGTGACCTGTCGGAAGAGCTCGTTGGCGGAGCCCGCCTGCGGGCCGAAGAGGAGGATCCAGCCGATGACGCGCACGATGGCGGGCACGGCGAAGCTGACGAAGACGGCCGGGTAGGCCAGCGTGCGCAGCGGCGCGTTCGTGCGCTCGACGCACCACGCGAGGACGCCTCCGAGGACGAGCCCGACGAGCGTGCTACCCGCGGCGAAGGTGAAGGTCGTCGCGATGAGCTCGAGCAGATGACGCGACGACAGGATGCGCCGGTAGGAGTCGAGCGAGAGCGTGCCCTCGAAGCCCGGCCGCGATCCGACGAGGACGCTCGTCCGCATGAGCGCGAGCACCGGCGGCACGACGAGCAGCGCGAGCACGACCACGCTCGCGCCGAGCAGCCACTGCTCGGCGCGAAGGCGCGGTCGCCACGAGCGGACGCTCGCTAGCGGAATATGGACTTGAAGAGGCTGCTCCAGTCCTTGGCGTCCTTGTCGATCTGGTCCCGCGTCTTCCCGCTCTCAGGCACCCACACCGAGAAGTCGAGCTTGTCCGCGGCCGTCGCGTACTTGTTCTCGTGGTAGATCTGCTGCCCGTCCTTCCCGAGCAAGAAGTCGATGAACAGGAGGGCGGCGTAGGGGTGCGTCGCCTTCAGCGACATCGCCGCCTGACCCGTGTTGCCGACGACCGGCTGGAGCGGCACCCACTTGACGGGCGCGTGCTGCTCCGCGGCGGCGAGCTCGGTGTGGTCCTTGAAGATCGTCGGCGACCCCGCGACCTCACCCTTCGCGATGAGGTCGAGGAGGGCCTTCCCCGAGACCTGCTGCACCTGCACCTGCTGCTTCGACGCGAAGTCCTTCAGCCACTGCGTGCCCGCCTGCTCGCCCTTCACGTGCAGGATGCTGCCCAGCCAGCGCTGTCCGGTGTTCGTCCCGGTCACCGCGAGCTTCCCCTTGAGCGCCGGGTTCATGAGGTCGTCGATCGTCTTCGGCACCGCGCTTGCCGGGATGAGGTTCGTGTTGTACCCGAACGAGATGAGCGAGAAGCGGTCCGTCGCGCTCTCGACGAGGCCGCTCTTGTCGACCGTCTTGAAGTCGGCCGGGATGGCCTTCGTGCTCGGGGAGTAGAAGGGCGTCATGTAGCCGCCCTGGAAGAGCAGCTGGATCGCGCTGATCTGTGACTCGATGACGTCGAAGCTGGGCTGACCCGCCTGCAGCTCCTGCGTCGCCTTCGTGATGATCTGGCTCTCGGTCCCGCGGTAGATGTCGACGGCGCTGATGAACGGGTACTTCTTCTTGAAGGCGGCAGCGAGCCGGTCGATCGCGGCGCCAGCGAGCGAGGTGTACCAGACGACCTTGCCTTCCTTTTTCGCGCCCGCTTCGAGGACCTGCTGGCGGTCCGCGCCCTGATACGCGGCGAGGCCCGCGACGGTCGTCGGCGCGCCCCCTGATGCCGCCGCCGACGCGGAAGCGGCCGGCGCGGCGCTCGGCGCGGCGGCTCCGCCGCAGGCGGTTGCGACCGTGAGCGCGATGGCCATGAGGACGCCGGTGCGACCCACCATGCTGTTCCTACCTCCCGCAGGCCCCCACCTCGGTGGCCGTGGGCCGGAGGATAGATCGGCGTGCGGCGGTCGGTCTATCCGTTATACCTTTCGGCCTGTGCGGATCCTCTCCATCAGCATCTTGCCGGTCACGATGCCTAAGGAGGATCCGACGTGGCGCTTCGCCCTCGGCGCGTCCCCGCAGAGCGACGGCTTCCTCGTGCGCCTCGTGACCGACGAGGGGCACGAGGGGATCGGCTACACGACGGCCGTGCCGCATCTGGGCGCCCCGGCGTCACGCGTGCTGGACGACCTGCGATACCTCTCGCGCGCCCTCGGCGGGGGCGCCGTGCCCAGCGTCGCCGAGCTCGACCTGCTGCCGGGGTGCCATCAGGCGAAAGCGGGGATCGACATCGCGCTCCACGACCTCGCGGCACGCGAGCGGTCGGTGCCGCTCCACCGCGTCCTCGGCTCGAAGGTGCGCGACGAGGTGCCGCTGCTGCGCATCCTCGCGCTCAAGGCGCCCGAGCAGGTGGCGCGCATCGCTCTCGGCCTCGTGGGCGAGGGGTACCGATATCTCAAGATCAAGCTCGACGGCGACGAGGAGACCGACGTCGCGCGCGTGCACGCCGTCCGCGAGGCCGTCGGCCCCGATGTGCACCTGACGGTCGACGCGAACCAGAGCTACCGCGCGCCGGGCGCGATCCGCGCCGCGGAGCGCATGGCGGCCGACCGGATCGAGCTCTTCGAGCAGCCGGTGCCCGTCGGCGACGTCGACGGGCTCGCGGCGGTCTCGAAGGCGCTCGAGGTCCCGGTGGAGGCGGACGAGTCCGCGCAGAGCCTCGACGACATCCGGCGGCTCATCGATCGCCACGCCGTCGACAGCGTGAGCCTGAAGCTGCCGAAGCTCGGTGGCCTCGCCAAGGCGAAGGCGGCCGCGGAGCTGTGCGCCTCGTCCGGCGTGCGCTGCCGCGTCGGAGCGACGGTCGGGAGCCG
>JAJYLV010000137.1 GCA_021787445.1 Chloroflexota bacterium
CTTCCGATCTGCGACGGCCTCCCCGTGGGGCTGCAGCTCGTCGGCCCGCCGCACTCGGAGCCGCTGCTCGTCGCGCTCGTCGAGGCCTACCAGCGCGAGACGGACCACCACCTGGCCCGCCCCGGAAGCGCGTAGCGGCACGCCTTCGCTGCGAGGCAGGACTCAGATCCGCGGCGTATCCGACGGTCCCGCGTCATCCTCCTCGGCGGTGAGACGGAAGGCGATGTGGCGGCCGGCGATCGTGAGGGTCGTGAGCATGAACGACGCGAACGGGGCGATGGCCTCGAGCGTGAACGGGCTCGTGTAGCCGTTCACGACGCGGTCGATGACGGCGGCCGCGGCGTACCAGAAGGCGAAGGTGAGCGTGGTCTCCTTCAGCGGGAACGTGATCGGGCGGCGTGGCGTGCGTCGCGGAGCGGGGGCCGGCACCGGCCTGCGCGCGGCTTCCTTCGCGCGCTCGCGGCGGCGGTCCGCGCGCATGAGCCAGGCGACGATCGCGACCGAGATGATGGTCGCGGCCAGATAGACGGCCATGCGGTCCGGACGCCCGAGCCCGACGAGCGCGACGATGCCGAGAAGGAACGAGAACATCGCGATCATCGAGAAGAGGACGGCGCCGGCGCGTCCGAGGAACGTCGTCACGAGCGCATCGCCCGGTCGAGGACCTCGACGACGTGGAGGACGGGCAGGTCGCTGCCGCGCGCCCGCAGCCCCGCCGCGACCTGGAGCATGCAGCCGGGATTGGCGGACACGACGGCGGAGGCCCCGGTGGACAGGATGGCGTCCACCTTGGCCCGCTGGAGACGGTCCGCGTACTCGGGCTGCACCACGTTGTATGTTCCCGCGCTTCCGCAGCACATGTCGGCGTCGGGCATCTCGACGAGCTCGAGGCCGTCGATCCGGCGCAGGAGCTCCCGCGGCTGCCGCCGGATGCCTTGCGCGTGCGCCAGGTGGCAGGGGTCCTGGTAGGTCACGCGCGCCTCGAGCCGGCCGAGAGGCGCGGGCACCTCGAGCGACGCGATGTACTCCGTGACGTCGCGGACGCGCGCCGCCAGCGCGCGAGCGCGCTCGGCCCACGCCGGATCGTCCGCGAGCAGGCGGCCGTAGCCCTTCATGTAGGCGCCGCAGCCGGCCGCGTCGACGACGAGCGCGTCGACCCCCGCGCGCTCGAACGCGGCGATGGCCTTCCGCGCGAGCCCGCGCGCGGCCTCGCGGTCGCCCGCGTGCGCGTGGAGGGCGCCGCAGCAGCCCTGATCGGGCACGTCGACGACCTCGACGCCGAGGCGGGCGAGAACGTGCGCGGCGCTCGTGTGGACGTCGCCGTAGGCGACGCGCATGACGCAGCCGAGGAGGAGCGCGACGCGCGCGACCGGAGCGGAGGGCGGCGTGGGCGCGCGATAGCGCGGACGAGCGAGCGGCGGGTAGAGCGACTCGAGCCTCCGAAGCCCGGGCGGGAGCAGCCGTATCGCGCCGGTCGCGTGCAGCAGGGCGCGCACGCCGCTCCTCTCGTAGAGGGATCCGACCCTGGCGGCGACGTCGAGGACGCGCGGGCGCGCGACGATCGCGCCGAGGAGGAGGTCGCGACGGCGCGACGGCCGCACGAGCTGCGCGCGCGTCAGCTCGATCAGCTCGCCGTACGGGACGCCCGACGGACAGACGGCCTCGCAGGCGCGGCAGCCGAGACAGCGGTCGAGGTGGAGGGACACCCGCGCCGTCGCGCCGATCCGTCCATGCGTCATCGCGTCCATCAGATGGATGCGGCCGCGCGGCGATTCGGTCTCGAGCCCGGTGAGGGTGTACGTCGGACACGCCTCCAGGCACATGCCGCAGCGGATGCACTGCTGCAGAGCGTCGGAGGGGAGCTCGAAGCGCGAGGCGCCCGGAACGGTCACGGCACGCGGCCGGGCGCGAGCACGCCGTTCGGGTCGAACGCGTCGCGCAGCCGCTGCGCGACGGCCGCCGGGACCCGCGGCGTCCCCCACGTCCCGACGGAACGGCGCAGCTCGGAGGGCGCGCGCTCGACGACGAGGGCCCCCTCGCGGCGCTCCGCGCCGGCGCGCAACTCCGCGATCCGCCTCGCGTCGAGCGGCGCGAGCAGGTGCGCCGTCTCGAGCCCGACATAGAGCACGGCGTCGCCCGCGTCGACGTCCATCGCGAGCGCCGGCGGCCAGGTCGCGCGGAGCGAGACGTCCGCGTCGGCGGGCGCATCGGCGAGCACCTGCCAGACGGTGGCGTCGACCTCGCGCGTGACAGGAGCGCGCGAGGCCAGCTCGCGGCGCAGGCGTTCGACCGCCGCCGCGTTGCCGGCGAGCCGAACGAGGACGGCGTGCGCTGCCGACGAGCCGAGCGCGCGCGCCGGGCTCCCCGAGGCGACGGCGAGCGCGTCGAGCGGGAGGCGGAGGCGGACGAGGTCGCGCGCGAGACGCACGGCCGACGCGCGGTCGCCGCTCTCCGCGATGAGCGTCTCGGAGCGCTCGGGCAGCGGCGTCAGCTTGAGCGTCGCCTCGACGATCGCGCACAGCGTCCCGAACGTCCCGCTGTAGAGGCGCGACAGGTCGTATCCCGTGACGTTCTTGACGACGCGCCCGCCGGCGCGGGTCAGCGTGCCGTCCCCGAGCACCGCGTGGACGCCGATGACGTGATCGCGTACGTGGAGGTAGCGGTAGCGCGAGGGGCCGTCCGCGGCGCTCGCGATCGTGCCCCCGACGGTCGCGCGCTCCGGGTGCGCGGCCTCGACGGGCCACCACTGCCGGTGCGCGGCGAGCGCGGCGGACAGCTCCGCGAGCGTCGTCCCGGCGCGCACGGTCACCGTGAGGTCCCCGGGCTGGTGGTCCACGACGCCGCGCAGGCCGCGAAGGTCGAGCGCGACGTCGTACCGGGCGGGAGCGTCGCCGATGCCGATCCGCGTCCCGCCGCCCCAGAGGACGAGGGCGACACGGCGCGCGTTCGCGTCGCGGATCGCCTCGACGACGTCCTCCTCTCGCCGTGCGTCGACGTGCTCGGCCGGCACGCGCCCGTCGACGGCGAAAGCGCCGAGCTCGTTCAGACCCACATGCCTTCGGCGAGGCCGCGCTTGATGCGCGACGTCGGGATGTCGCCGCATGCCTTCTGTCCGGGGAGGACCTTGCCGGGATTCATGACGCCGTCGGGGTCGAGCGCGCCGCGCGCTCGGCGCATCGCGTCGAGGTCCTCGGGAGCGAAGACCCACGTCATGAAGTCTTCCTTCTCGACGCCGATCCCGTGTTCCCCCGACAGCATCCCTCCGGCGTCCACGGCGACGCGCAGGATCTCCGCGGCGGCGCGGAGCACGCGCTCGATCGGCTCCGTCCGCGCATCGAAGAGGAGCACCGGGTGGAGGTTGCCGTCACCGATGTGGAACATGTTCGCGATCGTGTAGCCGTAGCGGTCGGCGATGCCGTTGACCCGACCGAGGACCTCGGGCAGCTTGGTGCGGGGGACGACGGCGTCGTTCAGGTAGTTGTTCGGCTTGATCCGCGCGAGCGCCGGATAGCCGAGCTTGCGAGCCTTCCAGAGGGCGTCGCGCTCCTCCGCCGTCGTCGCCGTCCGTATGCCGAAGGCTCCCTCGGCCCGGCAGAGCGTCTCGATCCGCGTGACCTGGTCGCGGCACTCCTCGACGAGCCCCTCGACCTCGACCAGGAGGAGCGAGCCGGCTTCCTCGGGAAGGTGCGCGTCGAAAGCCGCGTTGAGCGCGCGCATCGTCGTGCGGTCGAGCATCTCCATCGCCGCGGGGACGATCCCGCCGCCGATGATCGCGCTGGCCGCGCGCGCGCCCGTTCCGACGTCCGGGAACAGCGCGAGGAAGGTGTGGACGTGCTCGGGGAGGGGGAGGAGACGCAGCCAGGCCTTCGTCACGATGCCGAGCGTCCCCTCGCTGCCGACGATGAGCGGCACGAGGTCGTAGCCCGGCAGGTCGGGCGCGCGACCGCCGAACGCCGCGATCGTGCCGTCGGGGAGGACCATCTCGACGCCGAGGACGTGGTCGACGACGGAGCCGTAGCGGAGCGCGTGAGGACCGCCGGCGTTGTTCCCGATGTTCCCGCCGATCGTCGACGCGCGCTGGCTGGACGGGTCGGGCGCGAAGAAGAGCCCGTGCGGGCGGAGCGCGGCGCCGAGGTCGGCGTTGACGACGCCCGGCTCGACGAGCGCGCTGCGCCCCACGGTATCGATCTCGAGGATGTTGCGGAGGCGCGACGTCGACACGACGATCGCGCCGCCGCACGCGACCGTGCCGCCGGCGAGCCCGGTGCCCGCGCCGCGCGGAACGATCGGCACCCCGGCATCGCGCGCGGCCCGCACCACCGCGCTCACCTCGTCCGCCGTCGCGGGCACGACGACCGCGCTGGGAGCGCTCCGATCGAAGCCCGCGTCGTACTCGAACACGAGCAGGTCCTCGGGATCGGAGAGGACGTTCTCGCGTCCGCAGATGGACGCAAGCCGGACGAGAAGGTCCACCTCACCCGCAGGATACCGACGCGGGGCACGCTCGCTCGGATGTCTCGCTGGCGTACGAAACACCTCCACCACTGTCCCGTTCCCGACCATGGGTATGGGAAGGGCCGGCATCGCGTCGCTCCTCATCGTCGCCTGCGTCGTGGCACTCGCCTGCTCGTCGCCCGCGTGGGTCCCCCTCTCCGCGCGGGACCGACCGCTCGCGACGCCCATGGCCGCCGGCCGCGGCGCGGACGCGCCCGAGCCGCCGTCGCCGCCGCCGCCGAACGC
>JAJYLV010000026.1 GCA_021787445.1 Chloroflexota bacterium
CGCTAGGCGGCTGATGACCTCTACCGGAACGACTCGGTGGAGGTGACCTCATCGTGGCACTCGTGCTCGTTGGGCTGGGCGGCGCGCTCGGCGCGGTCGCGCGCTATCTCGTCGACGGCTCGATCAGCGCCTGGAGCAGCGCGTTCCCCTTCGGCACCCTTGTGGTCAACGTGACGGGCTCCTTTCTTCTCGGCGTCCTCTTCGCGGCCTCCGCGGAGCGTGCGCTGCTCCCCGCCGAGATCCGCGGCCCCGCGATGGTCGGGTTCGTCGGCGCCTACACCACGTTCTCGACGTACGTGCTCGAGTCGTGGCGGCTGCTCGAGGACGGCAGCTGGCTCCTCGCCGTCGGGAACATCGCGGGATCGGTCGTCATCGGGCTCGTCGCGGTCGCCGCCGGGCTCGCGCTCGGGCGGTGGATCTGATGAGGATCGAGGGTCCGGCGCTCCTCGTCCGCATGTACCTCGGAGAGCACGATCAATGGCAGGGTCGCCCTCTCTATCAGGCGGTCGTCGAGACGCTGCGCGCGCGAGGCGTGGCCGGCACGACCGTCCTCCGCGGCATCGAGGGCTTCGGCGCGCATGCTCACCTGCACACGACGCGCCTCCTGCGGCTCTCGGAGGATCTTCCCATCCTCATCGAGGTCGTGGATCAGGAGGACCGGGTGCGAGCGGTGCTTCCCGAGCTGGAGCGGATGCTCGGCGGCGGCCTCATCACCCTCGAGCGCGTCGAGGTGATCGCCTATCGCGCTCCCCAAGGCGGATCATGACGGCGGTCGTGCCGATGACCGACCCGGTGATGCGGAAGGCGCGCCTGCGTCGATCGCGTACATAGACTGCGACCGCATGGCCCCCGGTGTGGCGTGGATCTTCCCGGGACAGGGTTCGCAGCAGGTCGGGATGGGGAAGCAGCTCGCGGAGCGGTACCCGAGCGCGCAGCGTGCGTTCGACGAGGCGAACGCAGCTCTCGGCTTCGACCTGCGGGCGCTCTGTTGGGAGGGGCCGCAGGCGGAGCTCGACCTGACCGCGAACGCGCAGCCCTCGATCCTCACGACGTCGATCGCCGCGCTGCGCGCGGCCGAAGAAGCGCGCGGCGGCGCGCTGCCCGCGCCGGTCGCCGTCGCCGGGCATTCGCTCGGCGAGTACTCGGCGATCGTCGCGGCGGGCGCGCTACCGCTCGCCGACGCGGTGCGCCTCGTGCGGCGCCGCGGCGAGCTCATGCAGGCTGCGGATCCCTCCGGCGGGATGGCTGCGGTCATCGGGCTCGACGGCGAGGCGGTCGCGCACGCGATCGACCGCACCGGCCTCGTGGTCGCGAACGACAACGCTCCCGGGCAGGTCGTCGTCTCCGGACCGCTCGGCGCGTTCGACGCGGCGACGGTCGCGCTGAAGTCCGCGGGCGCGAAGCGGGTGCTGCCCCTGCGCGTCTCCGCGGCGTTCCACTCGCCGGCGATGCGCGCCGTCGCGCCCGATCTCGCGACGGCGCTCCGCTCCGTGCCCTGGGGACCGCTCCGCTTCCCGCTCGTCGCGAACGTCGATGCCGACGTCCACGCCGACGCGCGCGACCTCCCCGCGCTGCTCGAGCGTCAGGTCTGGTCCCCGGTGCGCTGGGTCGAGCTCACTCGGCGCGTCCGCGATCTCGGTGCGACGACGTTCATCGAGATCGGCCCCGGATCGGTGCTCTCCGGCCTCGTCAAGCGGATCGTCCCCGACGCTTTGACGGCGAACGTCAGCGACGAGGAGACATTGAAGCAAGCGCTGTCGACGATCGGCGCGTAGCGCGCGGGGCGCGAGGCCGGGACGTCGCGGCGGGCGCAGGCGATCCTGCGAGCGGGAGGGGACCCGCCCCGGAGCAGTACGACGTCGGACCTGACAGGCGGGAAGGGACCCGCGCGCCAAGACGCCACGCCCGCCAGCGGGTGCGTCATCCGGCCGAGCGCTCCGCTTGTACGATGTCGCGGCTAAGGGGGAGCTCCTGCTTTGTCCTTCGACAAGGTCCTCATCGCGAATCGCGGCGAGATCGCGCTCCGCGTCATCCGCGCCTGCCGCGAGCTGGGGATACAGACGGTGCTCGTGTACAGCGAGGCGGACGCGCACAGCCTGCCCGTCCACCTCGCGGACGAGGCGATCTGCATCGGGCCGGCGAGCGCGCGCGAGAGCTACCTCAACATCCCGGCGATCATCAGCGCCGCGCTCATCTCTGGAGCGCAAGCCGTGCATCCCGGCTACGGCTTCCTTTCCGAGAACGCGGACTTCTCCGAGGTCTGCCGCGAGCACGGCCTCGTCTTCATCGGGCCGCCGCCCGAGGTCCTCGCGAAGTTCCACGACAAGGCCGCGACGCGCGCGCTCATGCGAGGCTTCGGCCTTCCCGTCATCCCCGGCTCGGACGGCGCGGTGCGCACCGTCTCGGAGGCGCTGCGCGTCGCCGAGGCCGTCGGTTACCCCGTCATGCTCAAGGCGCGCTCGGGCGGCGGGGGGCGCGGGATGCGCAAGGCGGGGTCCGCCAAGGACCTCCAGCGGCTGTGGGATCAGGCGCGGAGCGAGGCGAAGGCGTCGTTCGGCGACGACGGGGTGTACATCGAGCGCAACCTCGAGGGCGTGCGGCACGTCGAGGCGCAGGTGCTCGCCGACGCGCACGGCGCCGCGGTGTGCATGGGCGAGCGCGAGTGCTCGATCCAGCGGCGCAACCAGAAGATGATCGAGGAGGCGCCCTCGGCCTCCATCGGGCTCGAGCTGCAGCACCGGATCGCGCGCATGGCCGCCGACGCCGCTCTTCGCGCGGGCTACCGCAACGTCGGCACGTTCGAGTTCCTCGTCGACCGCGACGGAGAGCCGTACTTCATCGAGGTGAACGCGCGCATCCAGGTCGAGCACACGGTCACCGAGATGGTCACCGGCATCGACCTCGTGAAGGAGCAGATCGCGCTCGCCGCCGGCGAGCCGCTCTCGTTCTCGGAGGAGCAGGTGTGGGTGAACGGCCACGCCATCGAGTGCCGCATCAACGCGGAGGATCCGGATGCGGGCTTCGCCCCGTCGACCGGCGTCCTCACGACCTTTCTCCCGCCCTCGGGCCCCGGCATCCGCGTCGACTCGCACTGCTTCCAGGGCTACGAGGTCCCGCCCTACTACGACTCGCTCCTCGCGAAGGTCATCGCGTGGGGGCGCGATCGTCCCGAGGCCGTCGCGCGCATGCAGCGCGCGCTGGACGAGACCACGATCGTCGGCGTGACGACGAACATCACCGCGCACAAGCGCATCCTCGCGAGCGACCTCTTCCGCGACGGCAAGGTGACGACGCACCTCATCGACACCATTGGCATCGAGGCGCTGGCCGGATGATCGCCGCGCCTCTCGACAAGAGGGCCATCGAGGCGCTCATCCCGCACCGCGACCCGTTCCTCCTCATCGACCGCGTCGTCGAGCTCGAGCCCGGCGTGCGCGCCGTCGCCGAGCACACCTTCACCGGCGAAGAGTGGTACCTGAAGGGCCACTTCCCGGGCGAGCCGATCGTGCCCGGCGTGATCCTCGTCGAATCGTGCGCCCAGGCGGCGACGGTGATGGCCATGGCTATGCCGGACCTGGGGAAGGGGCTGGGCCTGTTCGCGGGGATCGAGGAGATGCGCTTCAAGCGCATGGTCAGACCGGGCGACGTCGGACGGTTCGAGGCCGTCATGGAGAAGTACCGCCGCGGCTTCGCGCGGGTGAAGGTCCGCGCGCTCGTCGGCGACGAGGTCGCGGCGGAGGGGACGATCCTCGCGATATTCCAGGCGCGATGAACAGGTCGGTCGCGATCGTCGGCGTACCGATGGACCTCGGAGCCAGCCGCCGCGGCGTCGACATGGGTCCGTCAGCGATCCGCTACGCCGGACTCCATGCGTCGCTCGAGCGGCTCGGCATCGACGTGCACGACCGCGGCAATCTGCGCGTCGCCGACCGTGCCGAAGGGCTGCGGATCTCGTCGCCGGGCGCCGCGTACGACGACGTGAACAGGACGTGGCGCGGGCGCGGCGGGACGTCACCCCATGCCGACGAGATCTGCCGCGTGTCGCTCGAGCTCGCGCAGATGGTGGCGGAGATCGACCGCGCCGGACACATCGCGATCGTCCTCGGCGGCGACCACTCGATCGCGATGGGCACGCTCGCCGGTCTCGCGCGCGCGGGACGGAAGCCCGGGCTCATCTACCTGGACGCGCACGCTGACATCAATACGCCCGACACGAGTCCGTCGGGGAACGTGCACGGCATGCCGCTCGCCGTCGCGACCGGCCTCGTCTCCGACCCATTCCCGGCGGAGCTGCGGAGCAGCGTCGACGGTCGGAACGCCGTGCTCGTGGCGACGCGGAGCGTCGACCGCGATGAGCGGGGGAACATCCGCGCCGCCGGCGTCACCGCCATCACGATGGCCGACGTCGACCGGAGCGGCATGGCCGCGGCGATGGAGCGCGCGATCGGCATCGCCGGCAAGGGCGACGGTATCGCGCTCTCGCTCGACATGGACGTGGTCGACCCCGACGAGGCGCCGGGCGTCGGCACGCCCGTGCGTGGCGGGCTCACATACCGCGAGGCTCAGCTCGCGATGGAGATGCTCGCGGCGTCCGGGAGGCTGCGGTCGATCGAGGTCGCCGAAGTGAACCCTATCCTCGACCGCGGGAACCGCACGGCCGAGCTCGCCGTCGAGCTCATCGCGAGCGCGCTCGGTCAGACGATCCTCTGAACTTCCGTAGACTCCTCGACGTGGAGGAGCGGGAGCGTCGGCGCGTCGTCGTCACCGGCATGGGCCTCATCACGCCGCTCGGCGTCGGGGTCGAGAGGTCATGGGAGGGGCTGACGGCGGGCCGCAGCGGCATCGGCCCCATCACGCGCTTCGATACGACGGGGCTCGAGACGACGATCGCCGGCGAGGTGAAGGACTTCGACCCGCTGCGCTACATGGACCGCAAGGAGGCGCGGCGCACCGACCGCTTCGCACAGTTCTCCGTCGCGACGGCGGCTCAGGCCCTCGCCGACGCCAAGCTCGAGATCGCGCCCGACCTCGCGTCGCGCGTCGGCGTCGTGTTCGGCTCCGGGATCGGCGGCGTCTCGACGCTCGTGGACAACATCCTCGTGCACGACAAGGACCCGCGTCGGGTCTCGCCGTTCATGATCCCGATGATGATCGTCGACATGGCGGCGGGCGAGGTCGCGATGAAGTTCCGGGCCAAGGGCCCCAACATGGGCACGGTGTCGGCGTGCGCGTCGAGCGCGCACGCGATCGGCCTCGCGACCGACACGATCCGGCGTGGACAGGCGGACGTCATGCTCGCGGGCGGCGCGGAGTCCGGGCTCATCAAGGTCGCGATCGGCGCGTTCAACGCGATGCATGCGCTCTCGCGGCGGAACGACGAGCCCGAGAAGGCCTCCCGCCCCTTCGACAAGGAGCGCGACGGCTTCGTCTTCGCCGAGGCGGCCGGCTGTCTGATCCTCGAGGAGCTCGCATTCGCCCGCGCGCGCGGCGCGCGGATCCTTGCCGAGATCGCCGGCTACGGTGCGACGGCCGACGCGTACCACATCACCGCACCGCCTGAGGGAGCGGAGGGCCAGGTCCGCGCGATCCGGATGGCTCTCGAGGATGCCGGCCTCGACCGCGAGCGGATCGGCTACGTGAACGCGCACGGGACGTCGACGCCGCCCAACGACAGCTCCGAGACGGCGGCGTTGAAGACGGTGTTCGGGGAGCACGCGCGGAAGCTGGCCATCTCGAGCACGAAATCGATGACCGGGCACACGCTCGGCGCCGCCGGTGCGATCGAGGCCATCATCTGCATCCTCGCGATGCGCGACGGGATCCTCCCGCCGACCATCAATCAGGAAGTGCCCGACCCGGAGTGCGACCTCGACTACATCCCGAACGCCTCACGGCGGCGGCAGGTCGACCACTCGCTCTCGAACTCGATGGGCTTCGGCGGGCACGACGTGGCGCTCATCATCAGCAGATGGGCGGCATGAGCGACGAGACGGCGCGCCGCGCCGCGCTCAGCCTCGCCGCCGAGCTCCTCGAGCGCCTCCGCGACCCTGGGCTGAACGAGCTGGAGGTGCGCGAGGGCGGTGTGCGCGTGAGGGTCGCGAAGGACGGAGCCCCGAGCGCGCTCCCGCCGCCGGGCCCGGCGGAGACGCCGGCGCCCGCCCACACGCCGCGCGCGGGCGCGCCGGCGAAGGCGGTCGCGGCGCCGCTCACCGGGGTCTTCTACCGCTCGCCCTCGCCCCAGGCGCCGCCCTTCGTGCAGGTCGGTACCGTTGTTGCGGTGGGCGACGTCATCGGTCTCATCGAGGCGATGAAGCTCTTCAACGAGGTCCGCTCCACGGCCGCCGGGCGCGTGCTCCGCGTCGTCGCGGAGAGCGGACAGCTCGTCCGCGCCCACCAGCCGCTCCTCGAGCTCGAGTGATGCCCGACGACGTCTGCCCCATCTGCCACCGTCCGGTGGGGGAGCGCGCCATCACGCTGCGGTACGAACGGCGTCGCTATGTTTTCGACGCGGACATGTGCAAGCGCATGTTCCAGGAGAATCCCGACCGCTACCTCGACGCGGGCGGCGACGTGCTCCCCGAGCCGCGAGGCTGATCCCAAGGCGCGACGACGTGGTCGCCTGGCGGGCTAGCATGCTGCCCGGAGGGGATCCTGACCGTAGAACAGAGCGTCCGGGAGCGGGAGGTCCCGCTCCTCATGCGCGCGACCGAAGCGCTCTTGCTCGCGGCGCACGACGAGGACGCCGTGCTGGCCACGGCGACGAACGTGCTCGGCGAGCACTTCGGGTACGGCACGCGCACGATCCTCCTCTACGACAAGGCCGCGGACGAGCTCGTCATGGCCCGCGCCGCCGGTCCGGGGGCCGACGACCCGGCGCTCAAGGCGTGGCGGCGGAAGCTCGGCGAAGGTCTGAGCGGGATCGCGGCGAAGACCCACAGCGTCGTCAACGTGGGAGACCTGGCGGCCGATGCGCGCACGCTGCGGATCGGCTGCGGCCAGTCGTCGCGGCTGTGCGCCCCGATGCTCGTGCGCGACGAGCTTCTCGGGGTGCTCGTCGTCGAGAGCCCCCGGAAGGCGGCGTTCGACGCGCGCGACGAGGAGATCCTCGCCGCCGTCGCGCGGATCAGCGCGCTCGCGCTCATCCACGCGCGCTCCGACGAACGGCGCCGCGGCGACATCGCTCAGCTCCAGGCCGTCAACGAGGTCGCGACCGCGGCCGCGTCGCTCGACCTGGAGGCGAGCCTGCGGGCGGCGGTCGAAGGCTTCCAGCAGGTCACGACCTCGGATTCGACGGCGATCTATCTCTGGGACGAGGACAAGGAGCAGCTCGTCCTCGCGACGGTCACGTTCGACCCCGCGCTCTACCCCTCCGACTACGAGGCGCAGCTCCGCGCCCGCCCGCTCGCGCTCGGCGAGGGGATGATCGGATGGGCGGCCCAGCACCGGGAGGCCGCGATCATCGACGACACCGCGCACGATCCGCGTCCACGGGCCGTCGCCGGCGCACCGCTGGAGTCGAAGGCCGCGATCGTCGTGCCGCTCGTCGTGGAGGAGCGTCTTCTGGGCGTCGTCCGGGCGGTGAAGATGGGCGCGGGCGCGTACGGCGTCGACCACTTCCGCTTCGCCCAGACCGTTGCGAGCCAGGTCGCGCTGCTGCTCGCCGCGGCTAAGGCGAACCGCGAGCAGCGGCGGCGCTTCGTCGAGCTGAGCGCCGTCCACGAGGTGAGCCGGCGGCTGTCCGAGGCGACGCGCCTCGGCGAGGTGCTGTCGTACGTTCTCGACGGCGCCATCCGCCTGACGGATGCCGAGTCCGGGATCCTGTGGCGCATCGACGAGCAGGGCAGCTTCGTCCTCGCGGCGTGCCAGAACCTCCCGGCCGACCGGATCGCCGCGCACGCGCCGAACCGCATCGACAGCGTGAGCGAGCGGATCCTCTCGGTCGGCCGGCCGCTGCGCCTCGCGGACGCCCAGGTCCCCGGACGCGGGCGCTGGCCGGAGACGGTCCCCTACGTCCACTCGCTCCTCGGCCTGCCGCTGCGGAGCGAGGGCCGCGCATACGGCAGCCTCCTCGTCTTGCACAGCGCGGTCGACTTCTTCCGCCCCGAGCACGAGCGGATCCTCGAGGTCGTCGCGGCACCCGCCGCGGCGGCCATCGCGAGGGCCGAGGCGCTCGAGGAGGCGCAGCGCCTCGCGATCACGGATGCGCTCACGGGGCTGTACAACGCGCGCTACTTCACGGGCCGCCTCGAGTCGGAGATCGACCGCGCTCGCCGCTACCGTCGCACGCTCGCGCTCCTCATCGTCGACAGCGACGCCCTCAAGCTCGTCAACGACCGAGTGGGGCACGCCGCCGGCAATGAGCTGCTCGTCGAGCTCGCCCACACGATCCAGCGGCACGTGCGGACCTCCGACCTCGTCGCGCGCTTCGGCGGCGACGAGTTCGTGATCCTCCAGCCCGAGAGCTCCCTGGAGGCCGCGGTCACGACGGCCGACCGCATCCGTCTCGCGGCATACGCGGCGTCGGACGCCGCGGGGGTGGAGCGCAGCGTCTCGGCCGGCGTCGCGGTGTTCCCGCAGCACGCGCCCGACGCCGAGGCGCTCTTCCAGCAGGCCGACGCGGCGCTGTACCGCGCCAAGCGCGCCGGGAAGAACCGCGTGGAGGCGGCGAGCACGTAGCCCCGCTAGCCCGTGGCGGTGAGCGTCGCGTACGCGAGGCCCCCGGCCGCGAGGAACATGCCGATCGTCGCGATCCACCCGAGCACGGTGAGGACGGGGCCGATCCGATGGTCGCCCATGACCCTGCGCTGGCGCGCGGCGTGCATCACGAGGACGAGCAGCGGCGGCGCGACGATCCCGTTCAGCACGGCCGTCCAGAGCAGCGCCGCGATCGGATCGATCCGGAGGAAGCTCATCGCCGCCCCGAGCGCCGTCGCGAGCGCGATGACGCCGTAGAAGGGCTTGGCGCGGTCCCAGCGCTTCTCTAGGCCGTAGCCCCAGCCGAAGGCCTCCGCGACGGCGTAGGCCGCGGACCCCGAGAGGATGGGCACGGCGAGCAGCCCCGCGCCGATCATCCCCACCGCGAAGAGGATCCCCGCGACGTCGCCGGCGAGCGGGCGGAGCGCCACGGCCGCGTCGGCGCCGGTCTTGATGTCGGTCTTGCCCGCGGGGAACAGCGTGAGGCCGGTCGCGAGGATGATGAAGTACATGACGAGGTTGGAGAAGGCCATCCCGACCGTCGTGTCGACGGTGGAGTAGCGGACCTCGGCGGGGCTTGCGCCACGGCGCGAGCGCAGGCTGCGTCGACCCATCGCGATCTCCTCTTCGACCTCCTCGCTGGATTGCCAGAAGAAGAGATACGGTGAGATCGTCGTGCCGAGGACGGCGACGAGCGTCGTGAGGAACCTCGGGTCGAGGCTCAGCGTCGGGACGATCGTGGCCCGCAGCACCGTGCCGAGGTCGGGGTGGACGATGATGCTGTCGACGACGTAGCCGAGCAGCGACAGCGTCAGCCACTTGAAGACGTTCGCGATGAGGCGGTAGCTGCCGGCGACCTGCAAAGCGAGGATCGCCGCCGCGACCGGGATCACCAGCCAGATCGCGGGGATGCCGGTGAGGACGCGGAACGAGTCGGCGATCGCCGCGAGGTCGGCGCCCACGTTGATCGTGTTGGCGACGAAGAGGAGGAGGACGGCGCCGTAGAGGATCGGTCGCGGGTAGTGCGTCCGCAGCACACCGGCCAGGCCGCGGCCGGAGACCATCCCCAGGCGGGCGCAGATGGTCTGGACCCCGGCCATGAGGGGGAATGTGATGAGCGCGGTCCACAGCATCTGCAGCCCCAAGCTCGCGCCCGCGACCGCGTAGGTGCCGATGCCGCTCGGATCGTCGTCCGAGGCCCCGGTGATGAAGCCCGGACCGAGGATCAGACCGGCCTTGCGTACCGGGTTCCGCTCCCGAGCGACGCGGGCGGCCGTGCCGCCGTCGGCGCTGGGCGGCTTCCGGTGCGGGATCGTCGCACGCTCCCGTCTGTCGCGCGCCGCGCTCATCGGCGGACGCGGAAGCACTTCGTATGCCGCCGGATGCCGACAAACCGTTGCCCCGCTGCTACGATCGAAGGGCAATGGGTGCCCTACAGCCGATCCACCTCGTCCTCATCCTGATCATCGTCCTGATCATCTTCGGCGCCGGACGCCTCACCGAGGTCGGCGGCGCGCTCGGGAAGGGCGTGCGCGACTTCCGCGCCAACGTCGGCGGTCAGGACGCACCGCCGCCCGCGAGCACCGGCGCACGGCACTGCACCTCCTGCGGCGCGGAGCTCCCTCCGGGAGCGCGCTTCTGCGGCAGGTGCGGGACGGGGGTCGCGGCCGGCTCCTAGCGGCCCGCCTGCCCGCGCGGGATCAGTTCGGACGCGCCTCCGTCGCGGGGGCGGCGGCGACGGTCGTCCCGCACTGAGGGCAGAACTTCGCTTCGGCCGCGAGGCCCGCGCCGCAGTGCGTGCAGTGGCTCTCGCCGGAGGTGACCGCCGGCGGCGTCGAGGGCGCGGACGGAGGCGGAGCGGCACGCCCGTCCATCGCATCGCGGAAGTCGCGCACGCCCTTGCCGAGCGTGCCGCCGACGTCGGCGACCTTACCCGGCCCGAAGATGATCAGGGCGATGACGAGGATGACGACGAGGTGCCATGGCTCGAGAGCTCCCACCCATCCAGTCTAGGCCCCGGGCCGCCGTTAGGAAGGGACGAACAGCGAGATCACGAAGGCGATCGACATCAGGCTCGCCAGGCCGGTGACGATCCACCCCAAGCCGTAGAGGACGAGCCCGCTCCGCAGGTCACCCAGGCCGCGCTCGCGGCTGAGGCGCATGACGAAGACGAGGATGATCGGCAGGAGGAGCCCGTTGAGGACCTGGGACAGGAACATGATCTCGATCAGCGGCAGCCCGGGGATCACCGTGAACAGCGCGCCGGCACCGATGAAGAGCGTGAGGAGGCCGTAGAAGACGGGCGCCTGCCCCCACCGCCAGTGCAGCCCGCTCTCCCAGCCGAACGCCTCGCACGCGAAGTACGCGCTCGAGAGCGGCACCGTGCCGAGCCCGAGGAGCGACGCGGCGAAGAGGCCGACGGCGAAGAGGACCGTCGCGACGGACCCGGCGAGCGGTCCGAGAGCCTTGGCCGCGTCCGCGGCGGTCTGGATCGTGCCGCCGGCCGTGAAGATGGTCGCCGCGCACGCGACGACGATGAACGCCGCGACGAGGTTCGTGAACAGCCCGGATCCCAGGGTGATGTCGATCCGGACGGGCCAGAGGTCCCGCGGCCCGAGCCCCTTGTCGGCCATGTACGACTGGATGAGGCCCTGGCCCCAGGGCGTGATCGTCGTCCCGACCACGCCGACGAGGGTGACGAGGTAGGCGCTCGTCCACGTGATCTCGGGCACCACGAGCGACGTCGCGGCATGAGCCCAGTCGGGGTGGGCGAGGTATGCGGACACCGCGTACGCGGCGCTCACGCCGACGCCGACCGCGACGAAGAGATACTGCGTCCAGCTGAAGCTGCCGCTCGACAGCAGGATCACGATGAGAGCGGCGGAGAAGACCGCGCTCAGCTGCGGCGGGACGCCGAAGAGCCCGAGGGCCGCGGCGATGCCCGCGAACTCGGCGACGGTCGTGCCGAGGTTCGCGATCAGCATGGTGAGGACCGCGAAGGCGGTCCACCGCACGCCGAACCGCTCGCGGAGCACGCCGCCGAGTCCCTGCCCGGTCGCGAGCCCCAGACGCGCTCCCACCTCCTGCGTGATCGTCAGCGCGATCGCGGTCACGACCAGCACCCACATGAGCCCGTAGCCGTACTGAGCGCCGGCGAGCGAGTACGTCGTGATCCCGCCGGCGTCGTTGTCCGCGAATCCTGTGACGAGGCCGGGGCCGATGACCAGAAGCGCCATCCGAAGGCGCGTCGGGACCCGGAAGGTCACCGCGCGACCGTCCGGCCGCCCGACCTCTTCTTCCAGCCGCGCGGGAGCATCAGCTCGACGACGTCGTCCACCGTGACCGTCCCGAGGAGGCGGCGTCGCGCATCGACGACGGGCAGCGCGAGGAGGTCGTACTTGGCGATGAGCGCCGCGACGTCCTCCTTGCTGCTGTCGGCGTTCGCGTGGAGCACGTGCGGATCCATGACGGCGTCCAGGGTCGTGTCGGGGTCCGCGACGACGAGGTCGCGCAGCGAGATGACCCCGTCCAGCCGCCCCTCGGCATCGACCACGTACACGTAGTACGCGAGCTCGGGGTCGGGCTTGCTCCGACGGAGCCGATCGATCGCCTCCTGCGCGGTGATGTCGCGCGGGAAAGCGATGAAGTCGGTCGTCATGATCCCGCCCGCCGACTCCTCCGGATAGGTGAGGATCTCCTCGACGTCCTCGGCCTCGTCCTTCTGCATGAGATCGACGAGCTCCTCGCGGCGCTCCTCCGGCAGGTCCTGGAGGAGATCGGCCGCCTCGTCGGGCGCCATCTCCTCGAGGATGTCGGCGGCGCGCTCCTCGTCGAGCTCTCGCACGATCGCCGCCTGCATCTCCGGCTCGACCTCGGCGAGCGCCTCGGCCGCCGTCTCGACGTCGAGCTGCTCGAACACCGCGACCCGCTCGTCGGCGCTCATCTCCTCGACGACGTCGGCGATGTCCGCGGGGTGGAGCAGCGCGAGCTTCTGGTGCGGCACGGTGAGCCGGACGTTCGGAGCGTCCGGCTGCTCGAGCGGCTCGACGAGGTGCCAGGGGATGATCCCACGAGGCATGCGCTGTCCGAACATCCCCGCGATCCGCTCGGCGATGCCCTCGGCGCCGACGCGGCGCGCGAGGCCGCGGACGCCGACGTCCGCACCGACGAGGCGCAGCTGCCCCGCGCTCTCCTCGAGCTGCAGGTCGTTCACGCGCACGACCTTCGCGCCGTGCGTGTCCACGATCTGCTTGTCGAGGAGGTCGCGCCCGAGGTGGAGGGCATCGGCGGGCAGGGTCTCCGGCGGGATGCTCTCGAGACGGCGGCGCAGCCGGATGTGCGCGGGCTCGATCGCCACGTCGCTCCAGCGCACGATCCGCTCGCCGTCCCGCGTGCCGAGGATCGCCCACTGGACGACGGGGAACCGCTCCTCGGGACGAACGGCCAGGTCGGTCAGGTGTCCGATCTCATCGCCGCCCGCGTCGAGCACGCGCCGATGCTGGATATCGCTCAGGTACGGCACGGCCGAAGGGTACGCTGCTAGCATTTCCAGTGTCCCCGCGCGATCCCCCATCGGAGGCACACGTGGCTACTACACCTTCTGAGACCACCCTTCGCGCGCGCACGCTGTCGGACCAGGCGATCGCGGCCGCCCTCGAAGCGGACTGGCCGCGTGCGGTCGAGCTGAACAAGCAGATCCTGGACACGAACCCGGAGGAGGCGGAAGCCGGCGACCGGTACGGCCGCGCGCTCCTCGAGCTGGGCCGGCTGGACGAGGCCAAGGCCGCCTACCAGGAGGTCCTCAAGGCGTACCCGCACGACCCCATCGCGCTGCGGCAGGTCGCGCGCGTCGCGATCCTCGCGGAGGAGAAGCGGAAAGCGGACCCGACGCGGAGCAAGACGCAGACGCGTCTGTTCATCGAGGACATGGGCAAGACCGGGATCCTCCGCGTCGTCAACCCCGCGCCGGGGAACGTCCTCGCGCGCTACTCGCCGGGCGCGGAGGCGGCGCTACGCGAGCAGGAGGGCCTCCTTGCGGTCCATGCGCACGACGGCATGCTGCTCGGGTTCCTCGAGCCCAAGGTCGGGCGCCGGCTCATCGAGCTGATCCGGAGCGGCAACGAGTACGTCGTCGCGATCGTCACGAACGACCCCGCCAACCCCCGCGTCGCCGTCCGCGAGGTCGTCCAGAGCCCGCAGAATGCGGATCGCATCTCGTTCCCGGGCCACCACCGGCCCGTCGAAACGAAGGAGCGGGCGTACATCAAGGGCACCTTCTTCCGTTACGGCGAAGAGGACCTCGAGGCCACGGAAGAGGAAGAAGAGGAAGAGACCGCTGGAGAGACCGAGGCGGAGGCCGGCGTCGCCGCGGACGAGGAGCTTCCCGAGGAGCCCCTTCCCGTGGAGGCGGACGGGGACGACGCGGAGGACGAGGAGGAGGGGGAGGAGTAGCGGCCTCGCGGCCGCTGCCGCCGCCCTTCTGATCCTCGCGGGGGCATGCTCGCCTGCCCCTCAGCCGAAGCAGCTCTCGGACGTCGACGACGCGCACGACCTGGCGACGCAGGCGGGCGACGTCCTTCTCCAGCTGTCGGCGTACGACTACGCGATGGCGGGGGAGCTTTCCGGCGCGCACACCTACGTCGTCGACCGCGCGCGATACGCGCAGATCGTGACCGGGTCGACGACGAGCATCCAGCGCTTCTCGGCGGCGGCGCTCGCGGCCACCATCGACCGCGCGGGTCCGCTGCGCGACCGCCTCGTCACGCTCGCGGACGGCCTCACCGACGTGTCCAACGACGCCGATACGTACGCGGCGGGCGGGGATCCGCAGGTCTTCGCGCGCGTCGTCGCCGACGTCGTGCGCGCGTGGGACGATCTGCGCGCGATCCAGCGGATGGGGCGCCCCGTCGACAACGAGCTCGCGAGGACGATCGCGCGCGGCTCCTCGTTCGTCGTCGAGGCGTCGGCCAAGGACGTCTACGCGGTGACGGCCGGCCCGTATCCGACGCTCGGCGAGGCTGACGCGGCGGCGAAGCGGATCGGCAACGTCGAGCAGGTCTCGCACGTCGCGCCCTTCCTGGTGACGATCGGGACGTACGCGGGGCAGAAGGACGCCGACGCCGCGGTGACGGCGACGTCCGCGAAGGGGGTCACCGCTCTGCGTACCGAAGAGCGTCAGGTGACGTTCACGCGCACCGGGCCGTCGCCGGACGTGGAGCTCTGGCGAGAGCCGGAGCGCATCATCGACACCTACGGGCTCGCGCGCCGCATCGCCGTGTCGCCGCGGGCGCTTTGGGTCGTGACCGGGTCCGACGACGGAATGGTGGCCGTCTTCAGCGGCGACGGCGTCCTCCGCTCGATGCCGAAGTTCAACGCGGGAGTGTCCAAGCTGACCTTCAGCGATGACGCTCGCTTCCTCATGGGCGGCGGCGAGACGCTCGCGAGCTTCATCCTCCCGCCGGGCACGGCCGTCGGCTCGATGGCGCACCTCGCCAGCCCCGCCCAGCAGGTCGTCTACGTTCCCACGGCCAACTACTTCGCGGCCATCGCGAAGGGCCCGACCGGGAAGCCCGCCGGCGGCGCGGGCGTCCTCACCGGACGCGCGCCCGATGGCCAGCCGCTCGCGGTGTTCCCGATCGACGCTCCCGCGGCGGGCGGCGCGATCGCGGCGACGGAGGCCGGAGAGCTGTACGTCGCGACGACGAGCAACGACAGCGGCGTCACCGATATCGAGGTGCTCGACCTCGCGAAGGACCACCGGATGCGCGGCGTCCTCACGGTGCCCGGGAACGTCCAGGCGCTCGCGATCGACCCCAGTGGGATCCTCGGGGCGGTGCAGACCGACCGCGGTCTCTACCGCTTCGGGCCGCACGACACCGACCCGAAGGCGACGCTCTTCCGGATCTCCGACGGCGTCGAGGACTTCGCCTTCGGCCCCGGCGGGCGCCTCTACACGCTCGAGAAGGGCCGCATCACGGCGCGCGACCTGCACGGCGAGACCGTCTGGTCATCCCCGCTCATCGACGGCCGACGGCTCATCATCGCCGACCGTCCCGTCGTCCTCGACGCGTCGGGCGACGTGCTCGTCTTCGACAGCACCGGGCACGCGGATCGCCTCGGCGTGACGGGGACGGTCCAGGACGTCTCCGCATCCTCCGACGGACGGTACGTCGCCGTCCTGGAGGACGGCTCTCGAGCGCTCCTCTTCAAGCTGCCGTGACGCGACGCTGCTCCGCCGCCCGAGCGGGATCATTCCCGTCGCGATCTCGCCCCCGCACGCCGGGCGGAGTGCGACGCCGCGGCCGGGTGATGCGTTCAAGGGGGTATGAGCGTGAGCGGCGCCATTGCCTTGATCGGCGCACTGCTGTTCGTCCTCGCGGTCCTGCCGATCGGCCGCTAGACCTCGTCTCTTAGTCGATCCTTGGGAACGGCGCGGCGTCCGAGGATGTAGTGGTGCGGATGGGCCGGCTCTCGCGTCTCGCCCCCGAGGAGATCGCTGGCGCTGTCCTCCTCGCGCTCGTGCTCCTGCTCGTCGCCCTGCGGCCGGGGCCCGTGGCGCAGCTCTTCGAGTCGCCGTTCTCTACGCCGGCGCCCGGAGGCGGTCCGGCGCGCGAGCTGGTGCCTCCGACGCCCTCTCCCGTGACGCTCGTCTGGCCGGAGGCACGTCCGCCTCGCTAGCCTTACGGGCGAATGACCGAGCGGGTCCGCTCATTCACGCCGATCGACGTCGTCCCCCTGCCGCGTCCGCTCTCGCGCTTCGGCACCGCGTTCCCGGCGTCGCTCGCCGAGACCTACACCTCCGCGTACACGAGCCGCCGGGCCGTCGTCCTCGACCCGCTCGCGCATCCGTGGTCCGCCGCGGACGCGGTCGAGCGATCCGACCGACGCGGCGTCGCCCGTTCACCCCGGTCGCTCGGGGCGTGGGCGCGCGAGGTCGTGCGCGCCGCGCCTTCGAGCGAGGAGATCCTCGCCGCGCTGGCGGTCGTCGGCGAGAGCACGCTCGCCGGTCCGGCTCACGCGATGGCGATGCGCGAGCTGTACGCGTCGCGCTGCGCGACGTGCCGCGGACCGATGGTGGTCGAGGCGTATCTCTGGGAGCGCGACGCTCCCGTCCCGACGAAGAAGGCTTTCCGCTGCGGGATCTGCGCGCGCGACGGACACGCTCTCCTCATCGAGCCGATCGGCGCCGATGACGAGGAGGGGACCCTTCGCCACGAGGAGCGGGGGCTCGCGTACTGGCAGATGGTCGAGCGATTCGCGGACGCGTCCGAGCTCGGCGAGAGCGTCGCGTCGCTGTACACGCCGCGGAACCTCACCGCGCTCATGGCGACGATCCGCGCGGTCGAGACGTCGCTGCACGGAACGAGCGCGCTCGACGTCATGCGCCTGTGCCTCCTCGACGTGATCGTCGCGGGCAGCAGGCTGAATGCCGTCGCGGGACAGGGGGCTCCGCTCCGGATCGAAAAGGGCCGCGCGCGAAGAGGTCACGCGTCCCAGTTCCGCGAGATCAACGTGTGGGTCGAGTACGAGCGGACCGTACGCGACCTCGCGTCCTGGCTCGGCACGCATCGCCCGCCCGTCGGGTCGCGTGCGCCGTTCGCCGCGCTCGACCCGGGGCCCGCCGACCTCGTCCT
This sequence comes from Chloroflexota bacterium, assembly GCA_021787445.1. GTDB lineage: Bacteria > Chloroflexota > Limnocylindria > P2-11E > P2-11E > JACPOT01. The sequence goes on from JAJYLV010000026.1 coordinate 17,328, forward strand.
CGCGCAGGCGCCCATCGAGGACCAGCTCGGAGGGTGGTCACACGTCGCGTCGGCCCTCCTGGGGCTCCCGAACGGTCGGCCGCCCGACGCCGTCGACGGCAAGGTCTCGGCGCGCGAGCGGATGCTGCGCACCCTGCGCCAGGCGCTCCTCGACGCGCATCGTCACACGCGCGAGGGCGCGCTCGCGGTCGTCTACGTGCCGCTGGCCGATCTCGGCGCCCTCGCCGCGGTCGCGCTCGCGGGCGCCGGAGCCGGCTGGCAGGTGGCGAGCATCCTCTATCAACCGGACGCGCTGGGCGGACCCGCCGGCCCCGCCGCCGTCATCGAGCTCGAGCGTGGCAGCGCTCTGCTGCGGGAGCAGCCGGGCGCGGAGGCGACGGCGATCGAAGCGGCCATCCGTACGGCCGTCCGCGACACGATCGCCGCGCGCGGCGGTCCGGTCGAGGTGGAGCGCGCGGGAGCGGCCGCGCTCGAGGCGCTCGCCGACGCCGGCCTCCTCGCGCCGCTCGCCCTCGCGCGGGCGGGAGGCGTCTCCGAGCTCGAGGTCTTCATCGACCACTTCCGCTCGGCGCTCGCCGACGCCGAGCGCGACGGGATCCGGCGCGTCGGCGACACGGTCCAGCGGTACGACCTGACGCGTGTCGCCGACCGCGCGCCCCTCGACGATCGCGTCGAGTGGTCGGTGTGGGGACTCCTGTCGTCGGCACGCGAGATGGACACGCATAGCGTCCTGCGCCGGACGTACGCGCTCTTCCGGGGCGCCGAGACCCCGGACCGCGAGCTCGTCGAGCGATGTCTCGCGTCCTACGCGGCCCCGGTGGGCGACGGCCGCTGGCGCCTCCGCGACGGCGACGCCCTCGCCGCCCGACAGAGCGAGCAGACGTCGCTCGCGGCGCACCTCCTCGACGCCGGTCACCGGATGGGATTCAAGATCCACATCGGCCGCGACCTCCAGCGCCGCCCTCTCGGGGAGCCCTTCTCGGGACGGGGCGAGCTCCTTGGCGATCTCATGAGCGCGGACGAGCGCGAGGCGCACCTCGGCCGCTACGTGCGCGGCGCCGGCGACGCGCTGCCGTTCGTCGACGTCGTCTGGTACGACCGCGGCCGGATGGTGTTCCTCTGGCAGGTCGACTGGACCGCGCGCCTGTACCGGCCGGTCGTCGACATCGGCGAGGCCATCGCCGACGACGAGCGCATCTTCCGGTTCCTCGCGCTGCCGGAGGAGCGCAAGGGCCTCGTCGTCCTCAAGCTCACGCGCTCGCCCGCGCTCGCCGACGTGGTCCGTCAGCGCGGCTGGCGCTTCGTGAAGTGGGCACCGCTCCGCGCCTTCGCGGCGGACCCGGCGAGCGGCCTCTCCGATCTCGAGCCCGTACTCGGTCTCGAGCCTGCTGTGGAACGATCTGCCCACCAGCTATCGTTCCAGTGGTAGGTGGGTCATGCGGCCCCTGGACGCATGCCCGAGATGCAGCCGTCACTTCCGCCCCGCCTGCGGCGGGGCGGGAATATAAGGAGCGTTACAGAACACATGGGTAAGCCGGTCCCGGTCAACGACGCGACGTTCGAGCAGGAGGTCCTCCGGTCGGATAAGCCCGTCCTGGTCGACTTCTGGGCCACGTGGTGCGGACCCTGCCGCATGATCGCGCCCGTCCTCGAGGAGATCGCCGCCGAGAAGAGCGAGCAGCTGAAGATCGCGAAGCTCGATGTCGACGCCAATCCCGTCTCCGCGGGCCGCTTCGGCGTTCGCGCCATCCCGACGATGATCGTCTTCAAGGACGGCAAGGAGGCCCAGCGCCTCGTCGGCTACATGCCGAAGGAGCGGCTCCTCCAGCAGCTCGGCCAGTACATCAATAAGGCGGCCTGACCTCCGGGTCAGGTCGCTCCTCTAGGCCGTCGCGAGCGCGACGGCTACCACGTGGGCCTTCTCGAGCGCTTCGCCGTCGCGGACGCCGAGCTCGTCGAGGATCTCGCGGGTGTGCTCGCCGAGCAGCGGGCCGCCCCGCTCCATCCGGACCGGCGTCCGCGAGAAGCGGATCGGCGAGCCGACGACGCTCACCGTTCCACCCTTCGGGTGCGCGATCTCCCGCACGACGCCTCGCGCGCGGACGTGCTCGTCCGCGAGCGCCTGGTCGAGGGTGTACAGGACGCCGCAGGGAACGCCGGCCTTCTCCAGCGCGCGGTACCAGTGCTCGCTCGGGCGCGTCGTCGACACCTCCTCGATGAGCGCGGCGAGCTCGAGGTAGCTCCTGCGGCGCAGGGGCACGGTGTTGAACCGCGCGTCGTTCTCGAGGTGCTCGAGCCCGAGGGTCGCACAGAAGTTGTGCCAGTTCGCCGCCGTCGTCGCGCCGACGGTGATGTAGCCGTCTGACGTGCGGATCGCCTGGTACGGCGCGCTCACGCGGTGCGCCGAGCCCAGCGGCTTCGGGACGTCGCCGTTCGCGAAGTACGCGCTCGTCTCCCACGCCTCGAGCGCCATCGCCGACTCCAGGAGGCTCACGTCGATGTGCTGACCCTTGCCGTCGCGGTCGCGGACGCGGAGCGCGGCCAGGATCGCGTAGGCGCCGAACATCGCCGCCGAGAGGTCGCTGATCGGAACGCCGACCTTCACCGGCGGCCGCCCCTCCTCGCCGGTGATGGACATCAGGCCGCTCATGCCCTGGAGGACGAGGTCGAGCGCGGCACGGTGACGGTACGGCCCCGTCAGCCCGAACCCGCTCGCGGAGTACAGCACGATCCCCTCGTTCACCTCGCTCAGGACGGAGTAGCCGATGCCGAGGTCGTCCAGGGTGCCGGGACGCAGGTTCTCGACGACGACGTCGCTCGTCCGCACGAGGTCGAGGAAGATGTCGCGGCCGCGCGCCGCCTTCAGGTCGAGCGCGATGGACCGCTTGTTGCGGTTGACGGCGAGGAAGCCGGCGCTGACGCCGCGGTCGAACGGGCCGGAGCTGCGCGTGAAGTCCCCGCCCTTGGGGTTCTCGACCTTGATGACGTCGGCGCCGAGGTCGGCGAGCAGCATGCCGCAGAAGGGCCCGGCCATGAAGTTCGCCAGCTCGAGGACGCGGATGCCCTCGAGGGCGTATCCGCCTTCCGCTCCCGCGGGTCGCGCGCTCATCGTCCCTGCCACCGCGGCGCGCGCTTGTTCAGGAACGCGTCGACGCCCTCCCGGAAGTCCTCGCTCTGATACGCCATCTGCACCAGGTCCTCGGCGTCCTCGATGCGTGCGCGCTCCATCAGCCGGCGGACGCCGAGCTTGACGGAGCGGATGGTGAGCGGCGCGTTCGCGGCGATCTGGTCGGCGAGCTCCATCGTGCGCGCCTCGAGGCGCTCGGGCTCGACGACGTCGTTGAAGATCCCCGCGGCCTTGCCCTCGGCGGCGTCGATGAGCCGCGCCGTGAAGAGGAGCTCCTTCACCCGTCCCGGACCCACGTACTGGAGGATCCGCGCGAGCGTGAGGATGGAGAGCGTGTTCCCGAGGGTCCGCGCGATGGGAACGCCCAGCCGGGCGTCGGTCGCCGCGACGCGGAGGTCGCAGGCGAGCGCGATGTTGGCCCCGCCGCCGACCGCCGCGCCGCGGATCATCGCGATCGTCGGCTTGACCACGTCCTCGACCCGGCCGACGTTCCGGTTCTGCTTCTTCTCGTACTCGAGCGCGTGCTGGGGCGTCGTGAACTCGCGGAACTGCGAGATGTCCGTTCCGGCCACGAAGGCCTTGTCGCCCGCTCCGCGCAGCACGAAGACCCTGACACGATCGTCACGATCCACGTGCTCGCAGGCCTCGTAGAGGCCCTCATACATCGCCCACGTCATCGCGTTGCGCGCTTCGGGACGGTTGAAGGTCAGGATCGCGACGGGGCCGCGGCGCTCGTACAGCAGGTCGGATGTGCGGGGTGTGAATCCGGTGTCGACAGCCATGCCCGCATGCTAAGGGCGTGAGCGGGGCGGCTACTCCGCGGCGCCGTCGCCCGCCGCGTCCGCATCCTCCGTCGCGACGACGACGTCGAGCGCGTGCCGCTGCCATGGGCGCCGGAAAGGTAGCCGCAGGCGCGTGTGGAAGACGCGCTCCCTGCGCCGCTCCTCCTCGAGGTGGCGGTGGGTGGCCTTGAGGAGATCCGTCATCGCGACCATGCCGACGAGGCGGCGTCCGGGGCCGCGCTCGACGACGGGGAAGCGGGTGAGCCCGGTCTCCGCCATCCGGTACAGCACGCTGCGCAGCGGCTCGTCGGGGTACGCGACGACGGCATCGCGGCTGATGACGTCGTCGATCGTGGCGCCGCCGTCGCCCGTGAGCAGCTCGTCGATGTCGCGCCGCGCCGCGACGCCGTGGAGCGCGCCGGAGTCGTCCACGACGGGGTAGAGGCGCTGCAGCCGATGGTCCGTGCGCCCGTTCTGGACCGCCGCGGCGAGGTCGTGCATGGTCGTGGTCGCGGCGAGGGCGACGACGTTCGTCCGCATGACCTCACGCACGAAGAGGATCTCGAGGGGGTCGATGGCGTACTCGCGCGTGAGGTGGTAGCCGCGCCGCGCGACCTTCTCCGTGAGGATCGAGCGCTTCAGCGCGAGCACCGTCACACCCTCGGACACGAACGACGCGACGAGAAGGGGGAGGAGCACGTTGACGTCGTGCGTCAGCTCCAGCGTGAAGATCACGCCCGTGAACGGTGAGCGCATCGTCCCGCCCAGGATCGCGCCCATGCTGACGAGGGGCCAGAAGCCGAGCCCTTCGAAGGGGAGGACGTGCGCCTCCAGTGCGCCGAGCGCTCCGCCCATCATGAGGAGAGGAGCGAGGACGCCTCCCGACGTGCCCGATCCGAGCGCGACCGACCAGATGATCCACTTCACGACGAGGACGGCTGCGACCAGCTCGAGCGTGCCCTTTCCCTGGAGCAGCCGCCCGATCACGTCGTAGCCGACCCCCAGCGCCTGGGGCGCGACGAGCCCGCCAAGCCCGACGACGAGCCCGCCCATCGCCGGCCACCACATCCAGTGGATGGGGACGAGGCGGAAGGCATCCTCCGCCGCGTACACGCTCACGGTGAGAAGGACCGACAGCGCGCCCGCGGTGAGGCCGACGATCACGCAGCCGGCCAGCCCGTCGGGACCGATGAGCTCGGGGTGCGGGGGCACGGGGAACAGCGGGCCGACGCCGATGACGTAGCGGCGGAGCGCGCCGGCCGTCGCGCACGCGAGGGCGACGGGGATCGCGCTGCGGGGCTTCCACTCGAAGAGGAGCAGCTCGACCGCGAGGAGCACCGCCGCCACCGGCGCCGCGAACGTCGCCGCCATGCCCGCCGCCGCGCCGGCGACGAGCAGCGTCTTCCGCTCGGCCGCGGTGAGGTGCAGGAACTGCGCGATGAGCGACCCGAAAGCCCCGCCGGTCATGATGATCGGGCCCTCGGCGCCGAACGGGCCGCCGGAGCCGATGGAGATCGCCGACGAGAGCGGCTTGAGGATCGCGAGCCGCGGCTCGACCCGGCTGCCGTTGATGAGGATGGACTCGAGGGCCTCCGGGATGCCGTGCCCTCGGATCCGCTCCGAGCCGTAGCGCGCCATGAGCCCGATGACCAGCCCGCCGATGATGGGCACGGCGACGACCAGGACGCCGAGGTGCGTTCCCGCCGGCGAGACGAGGGTCGTCCCGACGTCCTGGAAGAAGAAGAGGTGCGTGACCAGACCGATGAGACGCAGGAGCGCCAGGGCGACCACGGTGGCGAGCGCGCCGATGGGCAGCGCCAGGGCGCTGATATACAGCACCCGTCGCGTCGTCGTGAAGTCGCCGAGATCCTCGGCCAGGCGTGGGATGCGTCCATCGTACCCGATGCTTCGTGTGACGAAGCGATAGCCGGCGTCGCGGCGTCCCGACGGGACGTCCTCTAGACTCTACGGGCGGCGGGCATACGAGCGGAGGGGACGGCATCAAGCTTTTCGACTCGTTCCACGAGGGCCTGCGGTCGATCGCGGTCAACAAGCTGCGGTCGTCGCTGACGATGCTCGGCGTCATCATCGGCGTCGCGGCCGTCATCGCCATGGTCGCCGTCGGCAACGGCGCAT
>JAJYLV010000027.1 GCA_021787445.1 Chloroflexota bacterium
CGGTCTGCTCCGCGCCGATCGCCGATCCGAACGGGCTCGCGCGGGAGCTCGATCGAGCAAAGGGGCGCCTGCCGTCGGACCACGCCTGATCGCGCGCGCGGGCACGTATCCTGCGCGAGCCGGCCGGAGTGAAGACGGCTCAGGCCGAGAACGTCGTCGGCGTGTTCGCGAGCGACGAGTCCGCGCGCGCCGCGGTCGGCTTCCTGTCCGACCCCGTCGCGCTGGCGCTCGGGCTCATCGGCCTCGTCGTCGCGGGGGCCGCGATCGGCGCGGTCGTCGGCCGCTCGCGTGTCTTCGTCGCCGAGCACGGCAGCCGGTACGAGGACGCCGTCGTTGCGGGGCGGGTCCTCGTCGCCGTCCATGTGAAGGACGGGGAGCACGACCGTGCGCGCCGGCTGCTGCGTGAGGCGGGCGCCGTGCGCATCCGCGAGGAATGCACGATCGAGGCGGCGTAGCACCCGGTGGTACGAGCGGCGCGCTCTGCGCCGCGGGCCGCGTCCTACTTGGCCACGACGGTGAGGGCCAGCAGGTCCGGGACCGGCACGCGCGCGAGGTCCCACACCGCGCTCACCAGCGCCTGCCGGCGGCTCGAGTCGAGGGTGCGCGCCGCGAGGCTGTGGAACTTGTCCACGACTTCCGCGTCGGACATCGGGTCGAGCGCGTGGCCGCGGTGGGCGAGCACCGTGACGGACTCCGCGCTCCCGTCGTCCCTTGTGACCGTGAGCTTGGTCATGATCGCCCTTGGCCAAGCGGCTTGGCACTCAGCATCGACGTGGACCTCGAGCCGGTCGAGAAGAGAAAGGACCGCGGGGTCCCGCAAAGCCTCGTCCGTGTAGTCATCGATCCCCAGGCGGCCGCGCACCAGCGCCGCCGCGACCGCGTACGGGATGCTGTGATCCGCCGACTCTCGCGTTTGCGGCCGCCACTTGGATCGGTCGCCCGCCATCACCCTAGAGCCGAATTCGAACGTCCCTACCTCGATGCGCCTGATCCGCTCCGCTGTACCCACTCGCGGTCGCAGCGCGAGCGCGGCGTCGACCGCACCCTGCCCGAAGAATCCCAGCGGGTACTTCTTCATGTGCGCTCCGGTCGCCACCACCGCGGGCCGGTCGTCCCGCAGGGGCACGTGGTCGATCGGCTTGCCGACCGCGGCGGCGGATCCGCCGCGCCCCTCGAACGGCTCCAGGGGGCCGGTCAGTCCTCGCGCCGCGAGACGCGCGGCGAAGACGCCGTTGCGGCAGGCGTTCGGCGCGGCGCACCCCTTCCACGCGGAGAGATCGCCGAGCCGCGTGGCCTGCAGCGCGAAGTTCGGCACGAGCGCCAAGCTCATGGCATTCGCGATCTGGCCGGCATCCAGGCCCCAGACGAGCCCCGCGCCGGCCGCGCTCGCGACCGCGCCCGCGGTCACGTGGTCCCACCCCTCGACGCCGAGGCCGAGCGCGTCGGTCAAGCGCCCGAAGATCTCGTAGACGGCCGCGATGGCCGCGATCACGGTACGGCCATCCGCGTTCGAGGCTTCGGCCGCCGCGAGCACGGCCGGGATGTAGTCGCTCGGGTGGCCGACGCCGCCGCCGCTCCCGTACGCGTCGTTGATGTCGAAGGACCGCACCATCGCGCTGTTCGCGAATGCCGCGAGATCCGGTGCCGTCCGCGCGCCGCTGACCATGACGGTCGACGGCCCGACGCCGTATTCCGCGGCGATCTGCCGGGCGATCCCCGGCACGCGCTCTGGCGCCGCCCCCAGAGCGCAGCCGAGGGTGTCAAGCAGCGAGCGGGAGACGGCATGCTCGAGGACCCCATCGACGCGACGGCCGGCCTCGAAAGACCGCGCGACCGCGACGAGCTCGGCGAGCGTGGCGTCCGTCAGAGGCCCCTTGGCCCCGAGGCCTCCCGAGCGCCTCGTGTCGCTCGCCTCGGCTCCGTCGCTTCCTCGGCGACGGCGGCCATGCCGTGCGCGCCCGCGACGGGGGCCGACCGCAGAGCGTCGAGGACACCGGACGCCTTCGGCGCGCTTTCCAGGCCCTTGACCGCCGCGAGGGCTCGCCGCGCGGCCTCCGGCCCGAGGGGAAGCGCGGCGCAGTCGAGGAATTTCGCCTCGAGCGCCGAGCGCGAAAGCGGGTTCGAGGGGTAGCCACGCGCCCATTCGGCCTCGCCGCTCAGGACGCGACCGTCCCGACAACGGACCACGATGCGGGTCCGGACGTGCTGGAACCCCAGCCGCTCGAGCTCCGGGTCGACGAGGACGCGCACGCGCGGCAGGAATGCCTGGACCTCTCGGTCGTTCACCGCGTCGTCCGTGAACTCGGCTAGGCCCGCGCTGCGGCGCAGCACGCCGGTCGCGACGACGTACTCGAGGCTGAACTTGCCCTCGAGCCCGGTCCTCGGGCGATGATGGATGAGCGCATTCGGAACGTTCGAGTTGGTCGCTACCTCGACCGCCTCGATGTCGCCGGGCGCGAGATCGTGCTCAGTGACCAACCCCAGGATGAGGTCCTGCGCCGGATGCGACAGCGAGCCGGATGGGTACGGCTTGATCGATACGCCGGGGGACATCAGGAAGAAGGGGCGGCCGAGACGTCCGACGATCTTTGTCTGGTCGAAGGTGCCCGCGGCGGCATGGAAGAACCCACGCGGGGCCTCCAGGGCCTCCGCGCTGGCCGTGAACCCGTGCTGCGCGAGCGTTGCCGCGAGGACGCCGTGGTGAGCGGCACGGCCGGCGTGCAGCGGCTTGGTCATCGTCCCGAAGTTCTCTCGCAGCCCCGACGCGAAGCTTGCTGAGATGCCGACGGCGATCGCCATCCGCTCGGGGCTAAGGCCGAGCAGTCGACCCGCGGCGACGGCCGCCCCGATGCCACCGACCGTTCCCGTGGTGTGGAAGCCGTCCCGATAGTGGCGCGGCGCCATCGCGTCGGCGATGCGGCAGGCGACCTCCACTCCGGCGACGTATGCCGTAAGCAGCTCACGTCCGCTCGCGTCGATGCTCGCCGCGACGGCGGACGCGGCCGACAGTACCGGCACGGATGGGTGCGTTAGGAGCCCGTACACGGCTTCGACCGAGGTCGAGAGCTGCGTGTCGTCGTAGTCGAGCGCGTGGCCCGCCGTGCCGTTCTCGAACGCCGCGAACGCGGGGCTCTGGAGGAGATCGGTGCCGAGCACTGGCGACGGTCCTGCCTGTGACCCGAGTGCGCTCCGCAGGATGCGGGCAGACGCCTCGATGCTCCCGGCGAGCGTCACACCGTACGTGTCCACGACGTGGTCGAGGGCCACGGACCGCACACCGTCACCGATATCGCTCCACGTAAGCTCCGCCGCGAAGTCCGCGATCTCTGCCGTCACTCCCATGCCGTCACCTCCGCTACCGTTTCCCGTCGCACCCCCGCCGCCCCTTCCCTTCCTTCATCCGACCAAGATCGCGGCGACCTCTGGTCTCCCAGCGAGGTCGCGGGCGGGGCCGGACAACACGTTCCGGCCCTGGGCCAGCAAGAAGGCTGTGTCGGCGTGCGCCATCGCGATCTTCGCGTTCTGCTCGATGACCAGCAGCCCGATCCCGCGGTCGCGCATGCCGTCGAGCTGTGCCCAGACCCGCTCCGCATACAGAGGCGATAGGCCGGCCGTCGGCTCATCGAGCACCGCGACCAGCGGATCCGTCATGAGGAGACGAGCGAGCGCGAGCATGCGCTGCTGCCCGCCCGACAGCTGCCCCGCCTTCTTGCCCCGTTCGCTCGCGAGGTCGGGGAACAGCGACAGGACCTCGCTGATGCGATCGGACAGCCGGCCACGGAAGGTGAAGCCGCCCATCAGCAGGTTCTCGAGGACCGTCAGCTGGTCGAAGATGTTCAGCAGCTGCGGGAGGTAGGCGAGACCCTGCCTCACGAGGCGGTGTGGCGGCGTCCCGGTCACGTCCTCGCCGCGGAGCACGACACTTCCCGATGTCGGCGGGAGCAGCCCGATGATCGCCTTGGCGAGCGTCGACTTGCCAGCACCGTTCGGCCCAAGAACGACGCTCGTGCGGCCCGGGACGACCTCGACCGAGGTCCGATCGAGCACAGGGGGCCCGTCGTACCCGGCAGTGATCTCGGTCGCCACGAGCAGCTCACCGCGCGCGGCCTCGCCTCCGTCCCGGGATGACTGCCGCACCGCCCTCATCTCGCCCGCCATCTCACGTCCCCAGATAGGCCGCGATGACGGCCTGGTGCGCCCTGACCTCGTCGAGCGTCCCGCGGGTCAGTACCTTTCCCTGCGCCATCACCACGACATCGTCGGCGATCTCGCCTAGGAAGGCCATGTTGTGGGCCACTACGAGGACGGTGATCCCGCTCGCGACTATCTCGCGGACGCGCACAGCGATCAGGTGCGCGACGGTGGGGAAGACGCCTGCTGAAGGCTCGTCCAAGAGCAGCAGCTTCGGTCCCGCCATCAGGGCGCGCGCCATGTCCAGCAGGCGTCGCTGCCCACCGGAGAGCGTGCCGGCCTGCCGCTCTCGCACGTCGCCGAGGCCGAGCCACGACAGCAGCTCGTCGGCGCGCTGCCGGAGGGCGGTCTCCTGCGCCTGCCACCGCCTGACGCCGAACAAGCTCCATAGAGCTGACTCACCCACCTGACCCTGGGCGGCAAGCATCACGTTCTCGATGACCGGCAGGCGCCCGAGGATCCGCGCCTCCTGGAACGTGCGGATGATGCCTTTGCGGGCCACAGCCGTCCGGCCCAGGCCGGTTATATCCTCGCCGTCGAACGTCACCGTCCCGCGTCGCGGGCGGAGCCCGCCCGAGACGACCTCGATCAGAGTCGACTTTCCCGCGCCGTTCGGACCCACCAAGCCCGTGACTCGCGCTTTCGGGACGACGAACGTGCAGCCGTCGACCGCCCATGCGCCGCCGTACGCGAAACCGACGTCCCGTATGTCGAGCATTCAGCCGAGGTCCCTTCGGAAGATCGCTCGCAGGCGGTCGCGCGCGCCCGCGGATCGGTACTCGCCGGTCGCGGGCATTCCCCCAGCGCCCATGGATGGATCTAGCGGGGCGGCGGTCAACGCGCCGGTCCCCGCGGGGGGTGCGCCCTGGGCCGGGCCTGTAGGGAGTGCTCGAGCGCGATACCAGCGCAGGCGGCGCTCGGGGAGCATGCCCTCGGGCCGGAACTGCAGGATCAGGATCAGGACGACGCCGATGAGGATCGCTCGTCCAGCGCCGATGACCGACGCGTGTCCGAACGACGGGAGATAGCGCGAGATCTCGCTCAGCAGCTCGATGATCACGAAGGCTCCGACGAGGGCTCCCCAGTAGTTGCCGCTGCCGCCGATCACTAGCGCCGCGAAGAGGATGAATGACTCCTCGGGCAGGAAGGCAGCTGGGCTCCAGGCCGTCAGGTAGAAGGCCAGGAGCCCGCCGGCCACGCCGGCCATGAAGCTGCCGATGACGAAGACCCAGATCTTCGCGGCCCGCGTGTCCTTTCCGAACGATTCCGCCACGATCTCGTCCTCGCGGACGGCGCGGAGGACGCGTCCGAACGGGGAGCGGAAGATGCGCCACGAGACCCACAAGCATCCGGCCAGGATCATCGCGGCGATGGCAAGGATCTCAGCCGTATAGGTGGGCTCGTCCACGCCGGCCCCGTTGAGGATGTAGGGGATCCCGAAGATCCCGTTGGAGCCGTCGAACAAGGGGATGTAGTTCGTGATGAAGTTCCAGACGATGAACCCGACGGACACTGTGACGATCGCCAGGTAGTCGCTGCGAAGCCGGCGAATGGTGAGCAAGAGCATCAGCAGGCCCGCGACGGCCGCTGCGGTCCCCGCCAGCAGCAGCCCGACCGGCCAGGGCAGTGCCCACTGAAGCGCGTAGTGTTCGACGCCGAAGTTGGTGGGCGGCGCGCCCATGGTCGTGACGGCCGCGACGTACGCACCGAGGGCCACGAAGGTGTAGTAGGTGAAGTTGAGCACGCCGGCGTAGCCGTACTGCAGGTTGAGACCGACGACCATGATCGCGTTGATGCAGCCGAGCGCAAGCAGGTCCAGGAGGAAATAGGCCACGGGTCAGTCCGACTTTCCGAGCGCGGCGAAGAGTCCCTGCGGCCGCAGGAGCAGCAGCAGGATGACGACGGCGAACGCGAACGACCCCTTGTAGGCGGGATCGAGGTACATGCCCGACACCTCGGTCAGCACGCCGACGATCAGCGCACCGACCATGGCTCCGTACACGCGGCCGATCCCGCCGAGGATGATCGCCCCGAAGACCACAAAGAGCTCGTTGAAGCCGACGGTCGGCCGGAGGGTGTTGGTCTCGAGGGCCAGGCCGACGCCGGCCACGGCGCTCAGGAAACCGCCGATGATCCAGGTAGAAGTGATGACGCGCGAGGTGTCGATCCCGCACGCTTGGGCCAGGTCGGAGTTGTTCGAGGTCGCGCGCAGAGACCGGCCGAAGGTCGTGTATTGCAGCATGAGATGCAGCAGGACGAGGAGCAAGAAGGCGGTGACGATCAGGGCCGCGTCGCCCGGGGTGAGAACGAAAGGCCCGAACCGAGAGGCCCGCCCGAGATCGACGGAGTACCTCTGAGCTCCCGTGCCCCAGACGACGACGATCACGTTCTGGACGATGAACGACAGACCGATCGCCGCTATCAGCAGTGTGAGGACTCTCGCCCTCCTCCGCACGAGCGGCCGGAAGACGGCCAGGTTCGCGAGCACGCCGAGAGCGGCGGTAGCGATGCCGCCGACGACGACCGCCAGGAAGAAGTTAAGCCCGGCGGCGTTCGCCGCGAACGCGGCGTACGCGCCGAATGTCATGAAGTCGCCGTAGGCGAAGTTGATGAAGTTAGTGACACTCACGAGCAGGGTCAGGCCGGCGGCCGCTAGTGCTACCACCGCGGCCGTCACCAGACCGAAGCCGATCGCCTCGAACAGAGTGTTCGCCCCCGCCGTTCCGCTCCTCCTCTCAGCTCCTATCCGCGCTCCGGCCGGAGCAGGACATCACTTGTTGAAGGCCGTCTCGAGCTTCTGAGGCGTCAGTGTGACGACGGTCTTCGCGTTGCCGCTCGAGTCGTAGCGAAGGATGGCGAATGGGCCGAACACGTTGTCGTACTTGTTGAAGTCCACCGTGCTGGCGGATCCCTGCCAGTCGATCTTGGTCCCCTTCTTGATGAGGGCAGCGCAGCTCGACCAGTCGCCGCACGCCGTGCCGGGAGGGTCGGAAGCCTTGAGGATGCCGTCCCGGATCTTGGGCCAGGACCAGGTGCCGGCGACCTGGGCGCCGAGAGCCCATGTCATCGCGGCGTCGTACATGAACTCCTCGCCGTTCTTCGGGATGTTGGAGCCGGTCTTCTTCTGGAGGAGATCCAGGAACGCCTTCGCACCGAGCATGCCGCTCGAGCTCGAGTTGGCCAGGTAGATCGGTCCGGAAGCGATGGTCGGTCCTACCGACTTGAACCAGGTGTCCGTGTACCAGAGGTTGCTGCCGATCCACGGCGTCGAGTTCAAGCCTGCCTGCGCGATCTCACCGAAGACGACGCCCGCGGTCGCGTTGTTGAACTGAGCGATGATCACCTGGGGCTTACCTGCGAAGAGCTTCTGGATCTCGCTGCGGTAGGAGGACGCTCCGGCGGTGAAGGTCACGTTCCCGGTGACGGTCATGCCGAGCGCCTTGGCCGCGTCTTTGATCCCTGGCACAAGGGCCTGCGAGCCGCTGCTCGCCCCGAAGGCGAGAGCGATGGAGCTCCAGCCCTTGCTGTGGGCGTAGTACACCATCGCCTGAGCCTGCTCGGTGTCGGATGGAGACATCCGGAAGAAGTGCGGATCGGTCGCGGCGTCGAACTCCGATCCGCCGCCGAACATCAGGTTCGGGATGTTGGCCTTGTCGACGAGAGGCAGGACGACGCTATCGGTGATCGCCGTTGGCCCGATGATCGCCACGACATGGTCTGAGTTGATCTCCAGCTGCGCCGCGGGCGCAGCGTCGGCCGGATCGGCTGCGTCGTCCTGGGTGACCAGCTTCACCTGGTGACCGAGCACTCCTCCGCCCGCATTGATCGCGCCGAGAGCGAGTTGAGCGCCGAGCTGCATGCCCGAGCCCAGGTCGGAGCGCGACCCGGTCATCGGCGCGAGAAGGCCGATCGTGACCGGACCACTCGCCGCCGCGGATGTCCCTGCGGCGGTCGACGATGCCCCCGGCGCAGCGGACGGCGACGCGGTGCCGCCGCAGGATGCGGCGACGAGGCCGACCGCCAGGAGGCCCGCGACCACCGTCGTCGCTCGTCGTGCACCTCTTGAAGATCGCTCGATCGTGAAGCTCAGCGCGCGGCGATCGCTCGTGCTCTTACCCGTACGCGAAGGCTCGGAACGTTCCATCGGTCCTCCTCCTCTGGTGTCCTTCCCCGCCCAGGCGCTGGGGGCCGGCATATGAGCGCGACTGGCCTCCGTTCCCCGCGCGCCAGGTCTTGCATAATATATACATCAGCCGGGTGATGACGCCGTATGCCGCCGAAAAGTGCCGCTGTCCGCGGCCTGGTATACAAGGGACGGGAGAGAGGTAGCGTGCGTCTTGCCGCTCTATCAGGCCAGCGCTCGCTTCAAGAGCGCACCTATGAGGCCCTCCGGTCCGCGATCCTCGAAGGCCGATTCTCGCCCGGGGAACGGCTATACGAGGGGTCGCTCGCCGGGATGCTGGGCGTCAGCAGGAATCCCGTGCGTGAAGCGGTCAGGCGGCTTCAGCAGGACGGGTTGATCCGCTCGCGCCCCCGCTACGGGATCTACGTCGCTCAGATCCCGGCGGATGAGGTCGAGGACGTTTATCTGATCCGCGCGGCGCTGGAGGGCACCGCCGCGGGCCTCGCGGCACAACGGATGACCGAGGGCGAGCTGGCGGAGCTGCAGACGGTGCTGGAGGAGCAGCGGGAAGCGGCAGCTGCGGGCGCGACGAGCGCGCGACGGCCGATATCGGTCGCGCAGGCAGACCGGTTCCATCGCCTCATCCACCAAGGGGCTCACAGTCCTCGGCTGGTCAGCCTGCTCGAGCAGATCTATGCGCAGGTGATGCAGTTCCGGAAGCTGACCCTCAGCTATCCGGGTCGCGCAGTCGTGTCGGCTGCGGGCCACCGGCAGGTGTACGAAGCGCTCCGTGCGCGCGACGGCGCGACGGCCGAGCGGCTGATGCGCGGGCACGTGGACGGCGCTCGCCTGACATTGATGGAAGAGCTGGCGGAGATCCGACCCTCTGAGGTGCGGATCCGAGCGGTCGACCCGGTCCTTGGGGCGACGGGACCAGATGAGTAGAGGGTAGGACCGAGCTCCAACCCCTAGACGGCCGGCAAGGCACCATGTGGCGGATGGCTCCTAGCCTGCGTCAGCGCCTGATCGAGGAGGGCTGGTCGCTGCCCAGCTACGACGGGCGCGGCCTCGCGAACGTCCCGGGGACCGTCCTCGCCGCGCTCGGAGCGCGCGAGGAGCGCGACATCCCGCCGCTGCGCGACCTCGACCCGACGCTCGCGGACGGCGTCCGGCAGGTCGTCGTCGTCCTCGTCGACGGCCTCGGGCTCGGCCAGCTCGAGCGGCTCGCGGGTCGCGGGGACGTGCCCTTCCTGGCGTCGCTGCTCGAGCGGGCGCGCGCGCGCGACGGCGCGCAGCTCATCGAGGCCACGTCGATCTTCCCGAGCACGACGGCGGCGGCGATCACGACGGTGAACACGGGCCGGACGCCGCAGGAGCACGGCAACCTCGCCTACTTCTGCTGGGTCGAGGAGTTCGGCCAGGTCACGCAGATGCTGCGGTGGGGGCCCGCCGTGCACCGGCGCGGCTCCTACTTCGACGACGGGCGGATCGACCCGGTCCGTTTCCGTCTCGTCCCCTCCATCCACGCGCGCCTCCGCGAGCGCGGCGCGCGCTCGTACGTCATCGAGCCCGAGATCTTCCGCAACGAGGCGATGACGCGCATGCACGCCGCGGAGGCGGAGTTCCTCGGGTACGTCCTCCCGAGCACGATGGGCGTCCGCCTGCGGCAGCTGCTCGATCAGCGCCCCTGGGGCAGCGCGCTCGCGTATGTGTACGCGTACTGGGCGGGCGTCGACACGACCGCGCACCTCTACGGCCCGCGCAGCCCCGAGCACGCGATGGAGGCCGCTCTCGTGGACCGCACCCTCGAGCGCGCGCTCGCGACGCGTCCCGCGGGTGACACCCTCGTCATCCTCACCGCGGATCACGGCCACGCCGAGGTCGACCCCGCGCGCCTCGTCGATCTCGATGGCGACGCCGATCTGCGCGCGCTGCTGCGGCATCCCGTCGCCGGAGAGCCGCGCCTCGCGTTCCTCCACACCGACCGTCCGGGCGAGGTGCGTGCGCATCTCGAGCGCCGCTGGCCGGGACTCTTCACGTTCCTGGAGCGCGAGGAGGCGATCGCGGCGGGCCTCTTCGGCCGCGGCGACGCGGCCCCGGCGCGCCGCCGCGTCGGGGAGCTGTGCGCGATGCTCGGCGGCGCCTACGCCGCGACGGTCCAGCGCGTCGAGGGGCAGGCCGTCCACCACCGCGGCGCGCACGGCGGAATGACGCCGGACGAGATGAAGATCCCCATCCTCGCGTGGAGAGCGTGAGCCTCGTCACCTTGTCCGTCCTCGCTCGCGGCAATGCCGCTCGCTCGGCCCGCGTGCTCGACCTCGCCCCGCGGGACTCGGTCTGCGCGCGCGGGGGACGGTAAGATCGTTCCGTGGCGGTCAGCTCATACCTTCCCGACGTCGCGGGCGGCGCCGTCGTCGCAGCGTCGTTCCCGCATCAGGCCGCCGCGCGCGAGGCGCTCGAGCTCCTGCGCTCGTCGGGCCTGCGCTGGCAGGACATCTCCGTCGTCGCGCGCGACCGCGCCCTCGCCGAGCGCGTCGCCCAGAAGGACGCGTGGACGCCGTACCGCAACGACGGCCTCCTCAGCCGCATCCGGCCCGGCGGGAACGTGCCGTCGGACCTGCGCCGCCGCTTCGCCGACGCGCTGAAGCGAGGAGCGGTCGTGATCGCCGTCGCCGCCGACGGCCAGCCGCCCGATACCCTCGCCGCGCTGTTCGCGCAGGCGAAGGCCGCGCAGACGGCCCAGTGGTGGCAGCAGCCCGCGCGGCTCTTCGCCCCTCCGGAGCTCGCCGGGCCCTTCTAAGCCCTCTCGAGGATCGTGGCGATCCCCTGCCCGACGCCGATGCACATCGACACGAGCGCGTAGCGCTTCCCCGTGTTCCGCAGCTGCAGCGCCGCCGTCCCCGCGAGGCGCGCGCCCGACGCGCCGAGCGGGTGCCCCAGGGCGATCGCCCCCCCGTTCGGGTTCACGCGCTCGTCGTCGCGCCAGTCGATGCCGAGCTCGCGCAGGCAGGCGATCGCCTGCGCCGCGAACGCCTCGTTGAGCTCGACGACCTCCATCTGGTCGACGGAGAGTCCGGCGCGCGCGAGCGCCTTGCGCGACGCCGGGATCGGCCCGAGCCCCATCTCGTCGGGCCGCACACCGGCGACGGCCGTGCTCACGACACGGGCGATGGGCGTGAGGCCGAGGGCCCTCGCGCGGTCGCCGGAGGCGACGAGGAGCGCCGAGGCCCCGTCGTTGATGCCCGAGGCGTTGCCGGCCGTCACTGTGCCGCCCTGGCGGAACGCGGGCTTGAGCTTCGCCAGCTGCTCGCGCGTCGTCTCGGGGCGCGGGTGCTCGTCGACGCTGACCGGCACCTCGGGCCCCTTGGGCTGCGGAACGGGCGTGGCGACGATCTCCTGCGCCAGGCGCCTGTTCTCCATGGCGCGCTTGGTCTTCTGCTGCGTGCGGAAGGCGAGCTCGTCCTGGTCCTCCCTGTTGACGCCTCGCCGCTCGGCGACGTTCTCGGCCGTCTCGCCCATCGCCGCGGTGTGCTTGTCCGCGAGCATCTTGGGATGCGTGAAGCGCCAGCCGATCGTCGAGTCGAAGACCTCGGGGCCGCCACGCGGGTAGGCCGTCTCGGGCTTGCCCATGACGAGCGGCGCGCGCGTCATGCTCTCGACGCCGCCCGCGACGAAGAGGTCGCCCTGGCCGCTCCATATCGCCATCGCGGCGGAGTCGAGCGCCTGCAGGCTCGATCCGCACAGGCGGTTCACCGTCTGGCCCGGGACGTCGACGGGGAGGTCGGCGAGGAGCACGGCCATGCGCGCGACGTTGCGGTTGTCCTCGCCCGCCTGGTTGGTGCAGCCCATGATCACGTCGTCGATCGTCTTCGGGTCGAGCTTCGCGCGGTCGACGATCGTCCGCAGGACATGGGCCGCGAGGACGTCGGGGCGCTGCCGCGCGAGGATCCCGCCGTACCGCCCGAATGGCGTGCGCACGTAGTCACAGATGAATGCGTCTTGGGTCACGACGATGCCTCCACCTTCTTCGCCACCATGGCCGCGAGGTCCTTCTTCGACACCTTCCCGATCGGCGAGAGCGGGAACGACCCCACGATCTCGAGCCGCTCCGGGAGCTTCTGCACCTGGATCTCCTCGGCGCGCAAGTACCGCGTGAGCTCCTCCAGTGTGAGCGATGCGCCGGGATGGAGGATGACGCAGGCGCACATCCGCTCGCCGAGGACGGGGTCCGGCATGGCCACGCACGCGACGTTGCGCACCGCGGGGTGGGCGAGGATGAGGTTCTCGACCTCCTCCGCGCTGATCTTCTCGCCGCCGCGGTTGATGACGTCCTTCTTGCGGCCCTCCACGACGTAGCTCCCGGAGGGGTGGCGGCGCATGAGGTCGCCGCTGCGGTAGAAGCCGTCGGGGGTGAACGCGCGCTCGTTGTGCTCCGGAGCGCGGAAGTAGCCGCGCAGCGTGTACGGGCCGCGCGCGAGGAGCTCTCCCGTCTCGCCGTCCGCCACGTCGATGCCGTCGTCGTCGACGAGGCGGACCTCGTCGTCGGGGCAGATGGGGCGGCCGACGGTCTCGAGGCGCACCTCCGGCGGGTCGTCGAGGCGCACGAACATGAGCAGCCCCTCCGTCATGCCGAAGTTCTCCTGCAGCGTCGCGTTCGCGAAGGCGCGCTCGACGCGTAGCTTCAGCTCCGGCTGCGTCCGCTGGGCCGCGCTCTGGATGACGCGGACCGACGAGAGGTCGACCTCCCTGATGAGCGGGTCGTTCAGCCAGGAGATGAGGAGCGCGGGCACGGCCTCGAGATGCGTCACGCGGTGACGCTCGATGAGCGGGAGCACCTCGGAGGCGCGCGTCGCGCCGGTGAGGACGGTCGCGGCGCCCTGGAAGAGGAAGCCCTGCAGCCCGGGACAGGCCAGCGGAAGGTTGTGCGCGATCGGGATGGGCGCCAGCAGGACGTCGCCTTCGTGGACGTCGCACACCGAGACCGCGAGCTTCGAGTTGAAGGGATAGTCGTTGTGGCTGCGCGGGATGAGCTTGGGTACGCCCGTCGTGCCGCCCGACAGCTGCAGAACGCACGGATCGCACGCGTTGATCCCTTCCTGGATCCGCGCGAGGTCCACGTCGGTGTGCCGCGGCTCGCGCCTGACCAGGTCCGCGAGCCGGACGAAGCCTTCGGGCGCGGCGTCGGCGTCCACGAACGCGAGGCGCAGCGAAGGCACCTCGCGGCGGAGGCGCGCGACCATCTCGGTGAAGGAGAAGTCCTTCGCCGCGCGGGGCGTCGCCGTGGCGACGGCCTCGGCGAGGCGCACGAACTGGCTCGCCTCGCGGTAGCGGTGCGACGGGAGCGCGGTGATGGGGATCGCGCCGATCGTCTGCAGCCCGAAGTAGAGGTCGACGAAGCCCATGCCGTTCGGGAGCTGGAGGAGGATGCGGTCGAGCGGTCCGATCCCGAGGTCGAGCAGGTTCCGGCCGACGCGCCGCGCGCGCTCGCCGAGCTCGCGGAACGTGACGTGGAGGTCGCCGTCGATGACGGCGGTGCGGTCGGCGTGCCGGCGGAAGACCTCCTCGAAGTGCGCGATGAGGGGCCGATCCTCCCAGTAGCCTCGGGCGCGGTAGCGTGCGGCGTACTCGGGGGGGAAGGGCGTGACGCCCGCGAGGGACGGCGCGCTCGGCTTCACGGGCATCGGGGCGCGCTAGGTCGTCGCGGAGTAGCCGCCATCGATGACGACGATCTCTCCGTTGACGAAGGGGTTGTGCTCGATGAGGTCGACGATCGTGACGGCGACCTCCTCGGGCGTGACGCAGCGGCGAAGGGGCGTCATCTTCGCCCGCCGCTCCATGAGCCGGTCGTAGCTGTCGCCGAGCTGCTGCTCCATCCACTCGCCCACGACCCAGCCGGGGGCGACGGCGTTCACGCGGATCTTCGGTCCGAGCGCGCCCGCGAGCGTGCGCGTCAGGTTCACGATCGCGGCCTTGCTCGCGGCGTACGGGAAGGGCTGCGGCCCCGGCCGCAGCCCGACGATGCTCGCGAGGTTCACGATCGCCGGGGCCGGCGCTTCGCGCAGGAGGGGCACGCACGCACGCGTCACCTGGAACGTCCCGCGGACGTTGACCGCGAAGACGCGGTCCCAGTCGGACATCCGGAGGCCCTCGAGGTCCGAGGGCGGCGTCGCGATCGTCACGCCCGCGTTGTTCACGAGCGCGTCGAGACGCCCGAAGGCGTCCTTCACCGCGCCGGCCATCCGGATGACGGCCGCCTCGTCGGCGACGTCCGCCGCGACGGCGACGGACCGCGCGCCCAGGGCCGTCGCCTCGGCGACGACCTTCTCGGCCTGCTCGCGGCTCTTGGCGTAGTTCACCGCGACGTCGTAGCCGTGGCGTGCGAGCTCGAGGACCGCCGCGCGGCCCATCCCGCGCGTCGATCCGGTGACGAGCGCGGCCTTCCGCTCCGCGCTCATCTCGCCGCCGCTCCGGCCGGCGTCCGGGCGGCGATCCCGAGCGCGCGCTCGGCGTTGCCGTGGAAGACCTTCTCCATCACCTCGGGCGTGTACTCGAGCCCCTCCCACTCGTCGAAGATCCGCGGGTAGGGGATGCTCGGGTAGTCGCTGCCGAACATGACCTTGTCCTGCAGCCTCCCGCGGATGTCCTTCTTGAGCTGGTCGGGGAAGTACTTGGGCGCCCACCCCGAGAGCTCCCAGAAGACGTTCGCCTTGTGGAGCGCGACGGCGGTCATCTCGTCGACCCACGGCCAGCCGGGGTGTGCGGCGACGATCGTGAGATCGGGGATCGCCGCGGCGAGGTTGTCGAGCGCCATCGGGTGCGCGTGCTCGATGCGCGAGCCGAGGCCGCCGCGCACGCCCGCGCCCATGCCCGTGGTGCCGACGTCGATCATGACCGGCACCCTCAGGGACGCGATGAGGTCGAACAGCGGGCGCAGCTTCGGATCGTCGACGGCGTAGCGGCCGACGATGGGGTGAAAGTGGAAGCCGAACATGCCGAGATCCTTGATCGCGTGCTCCGCGTCGCGCAGCGCCGCCGCGCCCTTCCACGGGTCGACCGCGGCCCACGCCTGCAGGATCGTCCCGGGATGCCGGTCGCGCATCGCGGCGACGTGGTCGTTCGAGAGCGGCGGGGCGCCGTGCACCGACTCGATGTCGAAGGCGACGAGGACGACCTCGACGCCAGCCGACCCGAACTCGCGTATGACCTCGTCCTCGGGCTTCCCGACCCACGGGTGGTGCCAGTAGGCGGCAAGCGCGTCCGCGAACGGACCGTAGGAGTCCACCCACGCCTGTGTTCCCGGGTAGCAGTGCAGGTCGATCTTTCGCATGCCCTCTCCCCTACGCGTGCTTCGTCCCCGTCGCCTCCGCCTCGCCGTCGTCGGGGATCTCGGCCAGCCGCATGAGCCCGGGACCGTAGCGCGCCTCGAGCTCCGCGGGCGCGTCGGCGTAGATGCGCTGGACGAACAGGTCGTGCCGGACGTACGTCTTGATGAGGCTCGCGATGAGCGGCACCGTCCCGCAGATCCCCTCCCAGCTCTTGCCGTCGCGGGCGAGGATCCACAGCGACCACTGCGAGTCGACGACGACGCCGAGGTGTCGCGCGCGCCGCGAGCTGTGCACCGCGCTGTCGGTGCTCGCGTGGCGCAGCACCTGTCCGTGCGGGGCGGGGAACGGCAGTCGGCCGAAGTGCACGATGACGAACTCGACCCCGCGCGCCGAGGCGGCCGCCACCGACGAGGCGAGCGGCGCGAGCTCTTCGGCGCGGCCGGAGAGGTACACGCGGCGCTTCGCCGACCGGATCGCCTCCGTCGCGCGCTCGGCGGCGAGCGGGAAGCTCGACACGCCATAGGCCGCGAGCGGCCGCTCCACGGCGAACGATCCGGGGAGCTTCGCGAGCCCGCGTCGAGCCTCCTCGACGCGGCGGCGGAAACCGTCCTCCAGGCCCGCGAGGAGCGTCGCGGGCGCGACGGCCTCGTAGCGGGCCGGGCGCTCCGCGGTGCGGACGGCCGCGCCACGCTCCACGAGCCGCCGCAGCGTCTCGTACACCTTCGGCTGCGGCACGCCGGTCACGTTCGCGACCGTGTAGCCCGTCGCGGCGCGCGTCCGAAGCAGGCCGACGTACGTCCGCGCCTCGTACTGCGAGAAGCCGAGCTCGACGAGGCGGTCGGCGATGCGGTCGTGCTCGCTCGTCATGCCGCTACCGCGCCGCCGCGGCGCGCGGCGGCGCCTCGCGGAGGACGGTGAAGCGCCTCCCGCTCTCGATATCCGCGATGCCCGCGCGGAAGACGTCGTCGCCGACGACGTCGAGGCCCGCGCCGAGGAGGAGCCGCCGCGCGATGCTCGCCTCGTCGGCGCGCGGCCGTGGCATCGGCGGCCGCATGTACGGATGGGCGACGAGGCCGCGCAGCCACGCGCACAGCTTGTAGCGCACGTGCAGCCGCGAGTAGTCCGAGTACACCCACTCCTGCATCTCGGCGAGGCCGTTCGCCCAGATGCGGCGCGCCTCCGCGAGGTCGTTGCGGCGCCAGGCCAGGATGTGCTCGAGCATCGGCTCGAGCGAGTAGTTGTACGACCCGCTCACGGTGCCGTCGAAGATCCCCGTCGCCGCCAGCTCGTGGAAGTACACGGCCGGTGCGCCGAGGATGCCGACGTGCGCCTCGAGCGAGCGCAGGCCACGCGCGATACGGCGCGCCCCGTCCCAGTTGTAGGTCATCTTCCAACCGACCATGTTCGGGACCTCGTTGCACATGCGGAGGGTCGCCTCGAGGGGGAAGCCGTTGCCGTAGGCGATGTTCGGGGTCGCGACGGGGTGCGCGATCATCGGGAGGTCGACCTCTTCGGCGATCGCCTTCACCTGGTCGATCCACACCTCGGGATAGGCCTGGGCGTTCCACGACGTCGTGATGTCGATGGCGCCGAGCGGCGGCATGACGAAGAGGCCGTCGACGCCCATCTCGGCCATCTCCTTCGCGTCGCGCACGACGTCCTCGGTGCGGAGATCGATGACGCCGGCGAAGAGCGGCGCCTTGCCGCGCGACTCCTCGAGGGCGATCTCGACGTTGCGCCGCTTCTCCTGCCGCGTGAGGTAGAAGAGCTCCCCGGCCTCGGGGTTGACGATGACCGCCATCCCGGCGGCGACGTTCTTCGGCGCGAGGAAGTAGCGCAGCAGGCGGCGAAGCGCGTCCTCGTCGACGTCGAAGCTCCCCGCCTTGTACGGCGTGAGCGATGCGACCCACAGGCGGTCGAAGCGTCCGTCGTGCCACTCCGCGCGCGGCATCCCCCGTCCTCCTACTTCGTGTACGGCCCGAGCGCCTGGATGACCTGCTTGACCGGGCCGTTGTCGATGAAGGGCGCGATGTCGTACTTCTGCTTCACGCTGCCCTTGTCGATGAAGTACTGCAGGTCGTCGGTGACCGACTTCTCGTTCACCAGCGGGTCGGGCTTCAGGCCCGACGGGATCGTCGTCGAGTAGAGCGTCGGGTCCTTCATGCTCGTGTGCTTGACGAGGATCGGCACGACGATGTCGAAGGTGGCCTTGTCCTTGTCGATGAGCGCCTTCACGTAGTCGCGCGCCCCGCGCACGTAGGCGCGCAGGTACGCCAGCGTCAGCTGCTTGTCGGCGTACAGCTTCTGGCCGAACGTCAGCGCCGCGATCTGCTGGCCGGGATAGAGGTCATAGCCGATGGGACCGCGGACGCATATCTTCTTCGCGACGCCGTTCGTCGTGAACGGCTCCTGCCCGTACGCGTAGTCGAGCGACTTGTTCGCGAAGGCCGCGAGCTGCTCGGGGAAGCCGAGGACGATCTGGTCGACGTCCTTCCAGGTGAGGTGCGCCTGCTGCAGGTACTTGTACATGTCGATCTCGGAGACCGCGTCGACGAGCGCGAGGGCGACCTTCTTGCCCTTGAGGTCGGCCGGTCCCTTCCACTGGCCGCTGTCGGCGAGGTCCTTGCGGACGACGACGCCTCCGGCGGACGCGTTCTTCAGGTTCGAGCCGTGGTCGCCGACCATCTTCAGCGAGAGGCCCCGCCCGAGGGCGTTGTACAGCTGCGCGGTGATGACGCTCCCCGCGACGTCGGCCGTTCCCGAGACGAGCGCGGTGATCTGATCGCCCGCGCCCATCGGCAGGAACTGGGGATCGATGCCTTCGTCCTTGAAATAGCCGCGGTCCGCCGCGATGTAGCTGCCGGCGGCCGACGTGATCTGGATGTCGGTGATCTTGACGATGCTCACCGGGCGCGCGGTGGCTGACGCCTTCGCGCTCGCGGCGGCGCTCGCCGCGGTCGACGGCGCGGCGCTCGGTGCGGCGGCGGGCGCGCACGCGGCGGCGATGCCCGCGGCGGCGCTGACACCCATGATCTCGAGGAAACGGCGACGCGTCGTGGTGCTCGCGTTCATCGTGACACCCTCCCCACGCTCGCAGCGGCGGTACTCACTACTGCGGTAGGGTAGCAGACGGCCCAGGGGGGCGACGAGGAGGGTCGCGAGGATGAGCACGCGGATGATCGACGCGTTCCCGCACATCTTTCCGCCGGCGTTCTGGGAGCGGCTGACGACGGTGAACGCGCGCTACGTCGGGCGCGCGAACGTACAGGCGCGTCCCGCGCTGTGGGACCTCGACGCGCGCTTCCGGATCATGGACGCGCATCCCGGATACGTGCAGGTGCTCACGCTGTCGTCTCCCGCGATCGAGGAGTTCGCCGATCGCCGCGGCGGCATGGACCTCGCGCGCCTCGCGAACGACGGCATGGCCGATCTCGTCCGACGGTATCCGGACCGATTCCTCGGTTTCGCGGCCGCCCTCTACCTCGAGGACGTCGACGCCTCGCTGCGCGAAGCGGAGCGCGCGATGGCCGAGCTGGGAGCGCTCGGCGTCCAGATCTACACGACGGTGAACGGACGGCCGATGGACGATCCGCGCTTCGAGCCGCTGTACGCGCTCCTCGAGCGCTCGGGGAAGACGCTCTGGGTGCACCCGACGCGCCCGCAGAGCGTCCCCGACTACGCCGGCGAGGCCGACTCGAAGTACGGCCTCTTCATCAAGCTGGGGTGGCCCTACGAGACGGCGCTCTTCATGTCGCGCTTCATCTACTCCGGGATCATGGAGCGCTACCCGTCGCTGCGCGTCCTCACGCACCATGCCGGCGGATTCATCCCCCACGTCGCGGGGCGCCTGCATCTCCAGCACGAGACGCCGGAGACGCGGCGCGAGATCGGGGTCGACCCGAAGTGGGACCGCGACGCGGTGCACGCCGCGTACAAGCGCTTCTACGGCGACACGGTCTTCTCGGGGATGCACCACCCGCTCGACTGCGCGCTCGCCTACTTCGGCACGGACCACATCCTCTTCGGAACGGACATGCCGTGGGGGGCCGAGGGCGGCGCGATGTTCGTGCGTGAGACCATCGAGGCCGTGAGGGAGGCCGCGCCCGACGACGCGACGCGGGCGGCGCTGTTCGAAGCGAACGCGCGGCGCGTCCTCGGTCTGCGGTGACGTCGACCGCTCCCGTCAAGGTCCGCATCCGCGGGCTGCGCAAGCGCTTCTCGGTTAAGGGCCGGCCGATCGAGGCGCTCGACGGGATAGACGTCGACGTGGAGGCCGGCGCCTTCCTGTGCATCGTCGGGCCATCCGGCTGCGGCAAGACCACGCTCCTGCGGATACTCGCCGGCCTCGAGGAGAAGACGGCCGGCACGATCGAGGTCGCGCGCGACGCCGCGGGGAAGGACGCGCGCGAGCGTCCGGTGAACGCGATGGTGTTCCAGGAGCAGAGCATCTTCCCCTGGATGACCGTGCGCGACAACGTCGCGTTCGGCCTCAAGGCGCGCGGCTTCTCCAGGCGCGACCGCTACGCGATCGTCGAGCCGTTCATTCGGCGCGCGAACCTCGGTGGGTTCGAGGACGCCCTGCCGCATCAGCTCTCGGGCGGGATGAAGCAGCGCGTCTCCATCACCCGCGCGTTCGCGAACGACCCGGAGATGCTCCTCATGGACGAGCCCTTCGCCGCGCTCGACGAGCAGACGAAGCTCATCCTCCAGGCCGAGCTCCTTCGGATCTGGGAGGAGAGCCGCAAGACCGTCCTCTACGTGACGCACAGCATCGACGAGGCGATCGTGCTCGCCGACCGCATCCTCGTCATGACCGCCCGGCCCGGACGGGTGAAGGACGTCGTCGACGTCGCGTCCGTCTTCGGCCGTCCGCGACGCGTCGAGGCGGTGAAGGAGAGCGCGCAGTACGGCGAGCTCTTCGGCCGCGTGTGGGGCGCGCTCCGCGAGGAGGTCATGGGCGCGCAGGCGGCGGAGGCCGTCTCGTGAGGCTGCGCTGGGGAGGGGAGCGGCTCCTCTCCGTCCTGTCGCCGGTCCTCCTCCTCGCGCTCTGGGAGCTCGCCGCGCGGACGAACGCGATCGACACTCGCTTCTTCCCCGCGCCGAGCGACATCTTCGCCGCCGCGGTGACCCTCATCCGGACCGGCGAGCTGTGGGACAACCTCTCGATCACGCTCGTCCGCCTCGCGGTGGGGTTCCTCCTCGGCGCCGTGCCCGGGATCGTCATCGGGCTCGCGATGGGGCTCTTCAGCCCCGTCCGCGCGATCCTCCAGCCGCTCGTCGACGGCACATTCCCGATCCCGAAGATCGCGATCCTCCCGCTCTTCATCCTCATCTTCGGTCTGGGCGAGGAGTCGAAGTACGCGATCATCGCCGTCGCCGTCGTCTACCTCGTCCTCATCAACACGCAGGCCGGCGTCCGCAACATCGACCGGATCTACCTCGACGTCGGCAAGAACTACCACGCCACGCGCTGGATGATGTTCACCGACGTCGCGCTGCCGGGCGCGGCGCCGCTCATCCTCGCCGGCCTGCGCCTCGGGATGGGCGTCGCGCTCCTCGTCATCGTCGCCGCGGAGTTCGTCGGCGCGCGCAGCGGGGTCGGCTACCAGATCTGGACGAGCTGGCAGGTGTTCCAGGTCGACCGGATGTTCGTGTACCTGCTCGTCACCGCCGTCATCGGGTTCGGGACCGCCGTCGTCATGACGTTCCTCGAGCGCGTGCTGCTCCCGTGGAAGCAGCCTTGACGCTTACTGGTACGGACCGCCGAGGATCGTGACGGCGTCGGAGGCGAACGAGGGATCGACCGCCGTCGAGAGGTCGACCGCCTTCGCCTGCGTCCCCTTGCCGACGAAGTACTGCTGATCCTTCTGGAGCCAGTCGACGTTGACCTTCCCGTTGGGGTCGATGCCCGGCATGGTCATCTTGGCGAAGAGCGCGGGATCGAGCTTCGTCGCCTTCGCGAGGATCCGCGCGGCCTCGGCGCGCTTGGCCGGGTCCTTCTTCACGAACGCGTCGTTGTAGAACCGGGCGCCCTCGAGGTACGCGACCATGAACCGGACCGCGACGTCACGGCGCTTCGCGAACTGCTCCGAGAAGAGGAGCACCGACTGCTGCTGCCCGGGAGTGATCTCGTCCGAGCGCACGAGGACCTTCGCGACCCCGGCTTCCACGATCTTCGTCAGCCACGGCTCGATGGGCCCCGCCGCGTCGATCCTCCCCGTCTCGAGGGCGTTCTGCATGTCGGGGAAGCCGAGCGTGACGATGTTGACGTCCTTCACCGTGAGGCCGCCGGTGCCGAGGTACGTGTTGAGGGTCACCTCGGGAGTGATGTCGAGCGACGCCATCGCGTACGTGCGTCCCTTCAGGTCCGCGGGGCCCTTGACCCGGTCGGCGAGCTGACTGCGCACGACGATGGCCTCGAAGCCGTTACCGGGGTCGAGATCCCCCTTGTCGCCGACGATCTTGATGTTGATGCCGCGGGCGATGGCGTTGAACAGGCCCGCGCCGACCACGCCGCCTCCGACCTGGATCTGATCCTGCCCGAGAGGCCCGACCATGTTCGCGGCGGTGGTGAAGACCTGCGTGTCGAGCGTGATCCCCTGCTGCGCGAAGTAGCCCTTCGCTTCGGCGATGAAGAGCGCGCTGTCGGAGGCGCTCGAGATCGAGCCCCACTTGAGCGTGACCGGAGCGGGCGCGGGGGTCGACGATACCGCGGCGGTCGCCACGACGGTCGTCGCCTGGACGATCCGCGGCGTCGGGGTCGGCGCGAGCGTCGTCCCGCCGCACGCCGTCGCCACGAGCGCCGCCGTGAGCGCGAGCGCGAGGATCCTCATCGACCGCGGGAGTCTAGACGCGGCGGGGCGGCGGTACTATCCCCCGCGGTAGTGAGCACGTCGAACGTCGGCGCGGCCGCGCACGTCGGACCCCGCAAGGTCATCGTCACCGTCGCGCCGACGGGCGGCATCCTGACGAAGGCCGAGGACCCGAACATCCCGACGCAGCCCGACGAGATCGCCGACGTCGTCGCGGAGTGCCGCGAGCTCGGCGCGGCGATCGCGGCGATCCACGCGCGCCGTCCGGACGACGCTCCGACGACGGATCCCGAGGTCTACCGCCGGATCAACGCCGAGGTGCGCCGGCGCTGCGACATCATCGTGAACAACTCGACCGGCGGCGGATTCGGTGGCGACATGATGCGCGAGTACGCCCCCGGCCGGTGGGAG
Source organism: Chloroflexota bacterium (assembly GCA_021787445.1). Classification (GTDB taxonomy): domain Bacteria; phylum Chloroflexota; class Limnocylindria; order P2-11E; family P2-11E; genus JACPOT01. Next base: position 22,863 of record JAJYLV010000027.1, read on the forward strand.
ACGAGCTTCGACGTGCGCATCCGCGGTACCGAGGGCGGCGCCGAGATGTGCACCCTCGATGCCCAGACGCAGTTCGTGTTCGGGAAGCACGAGACGGACGTCCTCTTCGACACCTCGCCGCAGAAGTGCGAGCGCCTCGCGAAGGCGATGCAGGAGAAGGGCATAAAGCCGGAGTGGGAGGTCATGGCGCCGGACCACATCGTCCAGGAGGTCACCCGCCTCATCCGCGCCGGCTACGACCGCCCCCCGTACTACGTCGACCTCGTGTTCGGCCTGGACCGCGTGTTCCAGGGCGCGCTCCC